>JBMDXW010000263.1:0-12475 GCA_048594965.1 Chryseobacterium sp. | reverse complement strand
TAATCAAAATAAAAACCTTAAACTTTTTAAAATAATTTCCGAAGTCGCGGAAAGGAATGGTCAGTCGGTGTACATCATAGGCGGATATGTCCGGGATTTACTGATGAAAAGAAAAGCTTCAACGGATATTGATTTTGTAACTGAACAAAGCGGTATTGAGCTGGCACAGAATATTGGAAAGGAAATTGATCCTAAAATGAAGGTTTCGGTTTTTAAAACCTATGGTACGGCCATGATCCGGTACAAAGATCTCGAGCTTGAATTTGTAGGCGCGAGGAAAGAAAGCTACACGGAAGACAGTCGTAAACCGGAAGTTGAAGGCGGCACCATAGAAGATGATCAAAAGAGAAGAGATTTTACGGTCAATGCAATGGCTATCTCATTAAACAAAAATAACTTTGGTGAACTTGTTGATCCTTTTAACGGAATCGGTGATCTGGAAAAAGGAATTCTCAGGACACCGCTTGAACCGGCGCAGACCTATTCTGATGATCCTCTGAGAATGATGCGCGCGATTCGTTTTGCTTCTACGCTTCAGTTCAGCATTGAAAGCGAATCACTTAGTGCTATCAAAAAGGAAGCACAGAGAATTAAAATCGTTTCAATGGAAAGAATCATGGTGGAATTCAATAAGATCATGCTTTCTCAAAAACCTTCAACAGGTCTTAAGCTAATGGAGGAAACAGGGCTGATGCAATTGATTATCCCTGAACTGATCGCTCTGAAAGGAATTGAAGAAGTGGAAGGGCAGACCCATAAAGATAATTTTTACCATACCCTGGAGGTGGTAGATAATATTTCGGAAAATACCGATAACCTTTGGTTGCGTTGGGCCGCGTTGCTTCACGATATCGGAAAAGCACCGACAAAGAAATTCGTAGAGGGGACAGGCTGGACATTCCACGGACATGAATTTTTAGGCTCTAAGATGGTGAAAACCCTGTTTCAGCGGTTAAAGCTGCCATTGGGTCCGGACATGAAGTATGTGCAGAAAATGGTAAAGCTTTCCTCCCGTCCGATCGCCCTCATTACCGATGATGCCTCGGATTCTGCATTAAGAAGATTGCTGTTTGACTCAGGAGAAGATCTGGAAGATCTTTTTACGTTGTGTAAGGCAGATATTACCACCAAAAATTCCAAAAAGCAGGAGAAATTCAAGAAAAATTTTGAATATGTAGCGGTAAAGATCAAAGAAGTGGAAGAAAAAGACCAGGTGAGAAATTTCCAGCCACCCATTTCGGGAGAAGAAATCATGGCGATGTTTAATCTGAAACCCGGCCGTGAAATCGGTATTCTGAAAGAGAAAGTGAAAGAAGCCATTCTTGAGGGAGAAATTGAAAACGACAATGAAAAGGCAAAGGAATTTGTGATTGCCGAAGCGGAAAAACTTGGGCTTCGTTTAGCCTGAAGTTGGTTCAGATCTTTTTATGTAAAATACAGATGCAGCCGGATTCACAGTCCGGCTGCTTTTTAGTTATGGCTAATAAACAAAAATCCGGGCGGTTCAGGAGAAGCCGCCCGGAAATACAAATGATGAAAAAATAAGTTGTATTAAGAAAAATACAATTTGCTTTTAGTTGCGGTATGCTCCGTTCGTACCTTTACCTGCTGTAAAAGTCCTCAGGACAAGGCCGCTTTTGGAATAGACGGTGATTTTGCTGTCTTCGGTAAACCCGTTGGCATCCGAAACAAAAATTTTATCATCTACAACGCTGAATCCATATAAATTGGAATAAGGGTCTACACTATTGGCTACAGTGAATAGCGGCGCAGAAGGTGAAGTAGTGGCCGTTACGTTCATCGTGTACACCTTAAGTCCGGAAGTGAAGTAAAATTTGCCGTTTTCAATTTCAAGATTGGTCGCATCGGCAATACCGGTCAGAGTGTATGTCTTCGTAACTCCCGTCGGTGAAATCTGGTAGATGTAAGAGTCTGCAGTTCCCGCTGCAATAGCGTATACCGTTTCTCCACTCACGATCATTTTTTTGATATCCCCATCAGGCACGGTAATGGTCGATTGAATTTCATCATTGGAAGTGGTGATATAGGTAATCTCATTACCAACCCCGAAAGAAGCGTTCTGAACATAAATATTGTTTCCGGCTTCTACAATTCTTTCAACATTACTCGTAAAACTGATCTTCTTCACAAAAGACAAATCCGAGCTTTTGTAAATACTTACGAATTTATCACCTCCGTACTTGTCATTGGTTACATAAATATTATTATTGGCAAAAGCCATATATCGCGGCGAGTTCAGCTGAGCGGTAATCTGTCCTGATTTTTTGAAATTAAACCTGTTAACTACCTGAATTTTATTGGAGTTATTCAGCAAAAGATAAGCATTTTCTCCATTAAAGGCGATCATCTGCAAAACATCACCAAGATCAGAGCCACCGTTATTGGCAGCAAAAATATTGTCCTGCTTGCTGGCAAGGTTTGAAGTTACATAAGTGACATCTGCATTTGGCTTCCCGAAATTTCCCTCGTTGCTGAGTAAAAAACCGTTGCCATAGTACATTTCCCCCGTGGTCACACCGTCTTCGCTGCTACAAGAAGTCGTAAAAAGCACGGCAGATGCAAAAATCAAAGTAAGAAGTTTAGTTATTTTCATAATATGTAAATGTTAAAAATTAATATTTAGGTAGACGCTGTAATTCCTTTTGGGCAAGGGGTAATAGGAAACGGTCTGATAAACCGTATTCGTGATATTATTTACCTTGAACCCTAAAGTATAATGGTCTAAAAGATTAGCCGAAATTCCGGTATTCAGCACAAAATAAGGATCGATGGCGTCGGCTCTTTTTTCGTCAGTCGTCGTATAGGTCAGCCCGTTGAAAAGTCCCTGGGCATAAATGGTCAGGAACTGGTAACGGTATTCAATATTTCCAAAAGCTTTGTGTAGCGGAACATAGGTCATCTGCATTCCTGTCTGCTTATTGGTAGATTTTGAGTACGTATATCCCGCGTTTATTCTGAGACCCTGAGTTCCAAAATTTTTATGATAAGTAATCTGAGAATCAAGACCATATATTTCTACGCTGTAAGTGTTGAAGGCAGCCCAGTATCCGGCCGCTGTCGGAAGCCAGCCGATGTAATTTTTGATGTCCATAAAATAAGGACTAACCGTTAATCTGAAATCCCCGAAAATCAATTCATGATCCATGTCGACATTGGTGGACGTTTCCGGAACCAGATCAGGGTTTCCTCCTTTTTGCCAATAAAGATCATTAAATGAAGGGATTTTGAAATTTCTAGAAAAATTAGCTCCTACGTGATACCATTTTAGAGGTTCCCACTTTCCGGATAAGGAATACAGAAGAGGAGAGGAGATATCTTCTATAAAATCTTTTTTAAAACCTGCTTCAATCCGCAATTTATCATTGATGAAATATCTTGCCAGCCCTGCTACGGAACCCATATTTCTGCTGATATCACCGATGCCGGATTGGTAGCCTAAACCTTTGTTTATCTGAAATTCACCAATGGCATTCACATTAAGCTTCGGAGTGATAAAATAATTAAAATCATTTCTGAAAATAAAATTTTTCCCTTCCGCTCCGCTTTCTTTCGGCTTGTCGATATCCCCGAAATACTGGAAGTTATCTTCGGTGTAAGCCGCCTTTAAACTATTCGATAAATTGTTCTTAGAAATATCCCACGCCAGTAAGCTTCGCAGTGTCTGGGCATTGTATTTTGTTTTATTGCCGTTTTCAACGAAAATCGGGTAATGCTGTGAGCCGTCGAAAATCTGATTTTGCCATGAAATCGTCTGGTGAGGCGCAATTTTATAGGAAACACCGATATTGACTGACGAATTGTAATATCTTCCGTTTCGGTTAATGTACTCTCTTTCCGGAACCTCATAATCATTCTGGCTGATCAGATAGTTACCCGAAACTTTTATACTGAATTGATGATTGCTGTACGAAGCTTTCAGGAAATTATTAAATGTATCGAAAGATCCTGCTTCCGAATACAGAGAAGCATGTGGACCTTTGTTAAATTCAAGATTATTATTGAGATGAATGCTTCCGCCTATGGCCGAACTTCCATACTGTACGCTTCCGCCACCGGCTTTTACCTCGAGCTGATCATACCCGAAAAGCGGAGTGTTATTGATATCGCCCTGCCCCAGGAATGTGGAATTGATATTGATTCCGTTCCACAAAAAAGCAGTGTGCCCTGCGCCCGTTCCCCTGAAAGAAGGAGATGACACCGCACCACGCCCGTTTTCTTTGATATAAATCTGGGACTGGAAACGTAAAAGCTCAGAAAGATTGGTCGCGTTTTTCTCAATATCTTTTTGGGAGATCGTATTGATTTTATGAAAAAGCTTCACCTTCTTCATTTGGCTGTCGAAAACATACACCGTATCAATCGTTTTCTCCTGGGCAGAAAGAAAACAGCCGTAAGCCGAAAAAATCAGTAGTAGAGACCTTTTTATATCCATTCTATTTTACTTTTCCTCCGAAAGCAATGTATTTAGTTATAATTCTGGCAGGTCTCCTGACTTTCGCTTTCTACACCTTCCCGTATACACAGTGGTTTGTCGTAGAAATCTTTTTGCGATCTACAGTTGCGGGGACAGTCCGGGATTTTCACCCGATTCCCTTTTCATCCAAATGATTGGAAACCAAAATTTTTGCAAATATAAACTTATTAAACTGAAAACCAAAAATGCAATCAGCAATTGGATTTTTTTCCAAGCAGCCATGAAAATCCTTAGCTGACGGCCGGTTCTTCCGGATCATGATTGACAGTCCCTGCTTATCATTGAGGATATCCAATGGCGATGAGGGACGGCAAAAATCATCATTTTTAAATTATAAAAAGGTAGCATCGAAATAAAACGGAAGAAGGTCTTTAATGGCATGAACTTTCACAACTTCTTCGCTCATGCTGGAGAAGTACAGATCAATATTCTCATTTTGTTTGGTTTCATATTCCATTAAACTTTGCCTGCAGGCTCCGCATGGTGGAATCGGGGGATTTTTCTCATTAAATTCTCGCGGACCTCCGATCACAAAGATTTTTTTGATCTTCATTTCAGGGAAATTAGCGGATATCCAGAATAAAGCCGTTCTTTCTGCACAAAGTCCCGAAGGAAAAGCCGCATTTTCCTGGTTGTTTCCGGAATATATTTCGCCGTTTTCCAATAAAACCGAGCAGCCCACCAGGAAGTTTGAATAAGGGGCATAAGCATCTTCACGAGCCTGTTTGGCCCGCTCCAGTAATTTTTTTTCTATATCGTTCAGTTCGTTGCTATTCTTAAAATATTCGTAACTGATGTGAGTTTCTTTTTTCATATATTGTGGATTAAAAAAAGGGGGATAAAATTACTTCTTTTTCACGAGGTGCGCAATAAAGGCGTATTCTTTGCTATTCTCAATTTTCAAAAATAAAATTAGAATGTTATATACTCCAGTTACCTTCAGAAATGTTGAATTGAAAAACCGTTGGGTCATGTCGCCTATGTGTATGTATTCCAGTGATAATGGTCTTCCGAATGATTTCCATTTCGTACATTACGGAAGCCGTGCCCAGGGCGGTGCGGGATTGCTTATTGTGGAAGCGACAGGCGTTGAACCCCGCGGCAGAATCACCAATCACTGCATGGGAATATGGAATGACGAGCAGGCGGAAAGTCTTAAGAAGATTGTAGACTTTGTACATGCCAATTCGGAAAGTAAAATAGGAATCCAGTTGTCACATTCCGGCAGAAAAGGTTCTACCTGGAATACCGAGCAGATTTCTGTAGAAGAAGGCTGGGAAACCATTGCACCTAGCCCGGTTCCTTATCATCCGTCGGAGAGGATTCCTCATGTTTTAACGGTTGAAGAAATTGAGGAGCAGGTGCAGAATTTTAGAAGGGCTGCAAAAAGAAGTGTGGAAGCAGGTTTCGATGTTGTCGAAATTCACGCGGCACACGGTTACCTGATCCACCAGTTTTTATCGCCGATCTCCAACATCAGAACCGATGAATACGGTGGAAGTTTTGAAAACAGGATCCGCTTCCTGCTTGAAATAGTAGATGCTGTGAATCAAGAACTCAATCAGGATACTGCATTATTTGTAAGAATTTCGGGAACGGAATATGCAGAAAACGGTTGGGATATCACGGATAGTGTTGAATTGGCAAAAACCTTAAAAAATCACAACGTAGATCTTATCGACGTTTCGAGCGGCGGCAATATCCATGGTGTAAAAATCCCTCTCTATGACGGATACCAGGTTCCGCTTTCTGCCCAAGTGAGAAATGAAGCAAATGTAAAAACAGGTGCTGTCGGTTTAATCAAAAAAGTGAATCATGCGGAAGAAATCCTTGAAAACGGTGATGCCGACCTGATCTTTATCGCCAGGGAAATTTTAAGAAACCCTTATATTGCAGTTCAGGGATCTTTTGAAATGAATAAAGATTGTTTTTTCCCGCATCAGTATTTAAGAGCCAAAATATCTTCGTAATTTTTATATATTTGATCAACAAAAAACGAATAATATGAAAGCTGAAGATTTCATGCTTCCGTGTCCTATCAAAAAATTCTTTGGGATCGAATGCTTCGGCTGTGGTACTCAAAGAGCCATTGTAATGGTATTCGAGGGCCGGTTTGCTGAAGCTTTTCACATGTTTCCCGCCGTATATACCCTGTTGCTGTTCTTTGCAACGGTCGGCCTTAATTTCGTTGATAAAAAAAGGAACTACGGAACCCTGCTTGTTATTTTAGCAGCAATGAATGCTGTCATTATGGTCGTCTCCTATTTTTACAAACATCATTTTAGTCATTAACACAACATATAAAATATTATAAACTATGGATCAACAAAAATTACCAAACGCAACCGCAGTCCTTATTTTAGGAATTGTATCAATCATAGGTTGCTGTTGTTACGGTCTTCCTGGACTTATATCAGGAATTATTGCCCTTATTCTCGCAAAAAAGGATGGAGAACTCTACAGACAAAATCCAACTTTGTACTCTAACTATGGCCAGTTGAATGCCGGAAAAATTATGGCAATTATAGGTATTTCACTAAGTGTTCTTTATGCTATTTATGTTATTGTGATGCTGTCAACTGTTGGTTGGGAAGCAATGAAAGATCCTCAATTGATGCAAGAAAGAATGAGAGACTTGCTTGGACAGTAATATCTTAATATGATTCAAGATAAAGCCTTCATCCTGATGGATGAAGGCTTTTTATTATAAATCAGGTTTATTTTATTTCACAATAAACTTAAGGCTGGTTTCATCCAGTTTCAGAACATAAAAGCCCTGCGCAAGATTTTTAATCTGAATAGACTTTCTGCCGTTCTCAAAAGGCTGGTTGAAGGTCTGCATCAGTTTTCCCTGCATATTGTAAATCTCAGCTTTTTTGATATTTTGAGTTTCGCCTTTTACAAAAATTTCATTGCCTGAAACAGGATTCGGCGAAATCTGCACGCGATTCTGTCCGGATTTTATTTCTGCTAAAGAACTTTGTACCTGCTTCGAAGTTCCTGAATAGCACGTCCAGCTCAGATTGTCAATCGCCACGCGGTTGCTGGTAGAGTTGTTTTCCAGTTGTACCACCACATTTCCTGCAACGTTGATGTTGCTGATGGTCGTCGTCGTTGCACTGGTACTGTAAGGTACCGTTCCTACGGTTGTTCCGTTTACTTTTACGGTAAAGGTTCCGCTTGATCCTGAATATTTCAGCTGTGTTGTCACGGTCAATGATCCGATACCGTTGGCAGAGCTGCCAGAAGTTAAAGCTCCGTCTCTTACGGTAATGGCTTTCGTGGAAATGGTCTGATCGGTTCTCGCATCTGTCGCGGTCCATGAAATTCCGCCGTTGCTCCAGTTTCTGGTGAGGTAAGAGGAAGCGCTTGCAGTGGGGATGGTTTCAAATGTTTCGTTTACACAGCCTGTGGACGTTGGAGGATTTGTTGTTCCGCCACCGCCGTTTGAAGATCCGGATCCCCAGATCAGATTAGCATAATTCGGGTTGTCGATAAAAGGATTTCTGTTTCCCTGGAACGTATAGGAAGCGTTATTTCGGTTGATTTCCGCCTGTGATACCGGATCCTGATTATGCCATGCCAGCAAAACATTCAGTTCCCAGGTCTGCAATCCCGGAAACGACGAGCCGCCCAGCATATTTCCCGAAGAAAAAGTAGAAAGTTTGTTCTCATAGCGCGTTACAAAATAGAAGATCATTCTGGCAACGTCTCCTTTAAACTCATCGATCGGCTCGAAAACCGTTCCCGAATATCCTGAAGAAGCCGAATTTCCAAGCTTGGAACCGTTTTTAGATGTGAAAGTGGCCGTTCCTACTTTTCCGAAAGGATAATTTGAACGCATTCCGTTTACTTTACCATCCGTTGCTCTGATAAAATTGATATCGGAAACCATTGGTGATGCCTGGTTAAATAAGCTTTGAGGAACAATATGCTCTCTATTGTAGCAGTTGCCCTCTACCGAGTACGTTCCGCACTGGTTTGTTCCAGGCGTATAATTGTACGGATCAGCAGATGTGGGTCTTTCAGAGTAGATATCCAGAATAGATCCGTCGTTTTCATAATTTTTATCAATATCTGTGGTTTTGTAGCCGGTCCAGAGTCCGCTGTACCCCTTGTCCTGGTGTCCGTTGGTGATAATCGTACTTAATGCCGTCTTCAGTGGTGCTCCCGACAATCCGTTTGCCGAATTGTAGTACCCTGAAGGAGCCTGAGCATTGGCCACAACAGAGGCGAATGCAAAAATCAATAATGAATTTTTCATGTAAATATTTTAGTTTGGTAAGATTAGCACAAATTTATGAATAAAGAATTACGGAATTGTTAATTCTGGTTTATTATTTCTAAGATGTGGTGATATATTATTTAACCATAACAAAAAAGCCAATACAAATTGCTGTATTGACTTTCTATATATCTGATTATGGTTAAATCTTATTTTCTTTGCGGAGGATAATTTTTCATAATTTCCATCATGATTTCCGGGATCTGTTTTTGCTTAGCTTTTGGACGGTCAACGGATATTCCGCTTCCGATTCCCTGCCAAACGAGTTTATTTGATCTCGCATCGATCATGTCTACGATGATGGCTCCTTCATTGTAATTGCTGGTCCAGGTTCTGTTCATCCCGATTCCCCATCCGAAAGGTCCGCCCCAGCCCCATGCTCCGTAAGGAGAAGAAGTAGTAACGTCGGTGATCTTTTTATGGTTAGCCTTTACATTAATGATCAGATCAGGATTTTCTCCCGATTGAAGACCTTTACTCTGAAGCTGTTTCGACAGTTCATTTAAAACCCTGTCTTTGTCAATATCATTCAGTTTCAGATCATCAATTCTCAGCTTATACGTTTTGTAAGTGGTAAAATTTGCAGTATCCGCATAATCGGAACGTACATTGAAAGGACTGCAAGAGGTCAAACCCAAAGTAGCCGAAGCTAGCAAAATAAAAATATAGCGCTTCATTTTATTTATTTTTTTTATCGTTTTTAATAAATGTATCGGTCTTTTTATCGTATCCGTAAGGACAATGTCTACAGCCACTTTTACAGCAATGTCCTCTTTTTAGATGAAACTTTTCTGTAAAAACCTTATACCCCTGCTCGTTGTAGTAAAAATCTTCACCTTCTTTGATGTCAAAAAGTGCCATAGGTTAAATCTCTAAGCTAAAAAACTTTTATATTTGTTATCATGATAATTGTATGCCATAAACCTTTAAAATTATTAAAAATCAGCGGCATTACTCTTTTTCCCTTCATCTTCGTTAGGAATCTCGAAGATAAGAAAAATAAAGTATTGATTAATCATGAAAAAATCCATTTAAGACAACAAATGGAATTGCTGGTGGTTTTCTTCTATATTCTCTATGTCATTGAGTATTATTACTGGTTATTCAGATTGAAAAATCCTTATCATGCCTATAGACGAATTTCTTTTGAAAGGGAAGCTTACGGTAATGAACATGATCTGGGTTATCTGAGAAAAAGAAAATTCTGGAGCTTTTGGAAATATCTTTGATCATATTTTTATTTTCGTCAGGATTTCTTTTAAGTTTTGTTTAACTAATTTATAAATTATCATTTAAAATAAATTCAGGAAATTTGCAGAGATGAAAATTCCGGATATCCATATTCCTGTCGTTGAAATTCCAGTCGGAAAAAAGGTAAAGCTCTTTATGAAAAGGGAAGACCTCATTCATCCCGAAATTTCAGGAAATAAGTACTGGAAATTGTTTTTTAACATTAATAACTATTTAGCAAAAAAATCTGAAAAGCCTTACATCATCACCTTCGGAGGTGCTTTTTCAAATCATATTGCTGCTGTTTCTGCTTTAGGTAAAATTGCCGGAATTCCTGCACTCGGTATCATCAGGGGAGAAGAATTAAAAGATAAATGGCGGGAAAATCCCACGTTATCTTTTGCCAGAAAAAGCGGAATGAACCTGCAGTTTGTCACCCGTGAAGAATACCGCCACAAAGAAAAACTCACCGAATTTTTACAGAAAGAATTTCCTCAGGCACTCGTCATCCCCGAAGGAGGAACAAATGCCGATGCGGTAGAAGGCGTTAAAATGATGCTGAATGACCAAACAAAAGATTTTGATTATCTTTGCACCGCAGTCGGAACAGGAGGAACGGTTGCCGGAATCTCAAAATTCTCTGAAGAAAATCAGAAAGTTATCGGCTTTAAAGCGGTAAGTGATCCTTCACTGGAAAGTAAAATTTCACAATTAACTTCCAGAGAGAATTTCAGTCTAATAGACGCTGCTTTTGGTGGTTATGGTAAAATAAATGATGAGAATATCCGTTTTATCAATGATTTTAAGAGCGATTACGGAATTCCGCTGGAACCGGTCTATACAGGAAAGATGATGCAGAAGATTTTTGAAATGATTGATCAGAATTATTTTCCTGAAAACAGTAAAATCCTGTGCTTTCACACGGGCGGACTGCAGGGAATAGAAGGAGCAAACAGACTCCTGGAAAAACAAAACAGAAATTTAATTAGATAAAATAAAATTGAAAAAATGGGAAACACCACGTGTTCCATCTTTCATTTTAAACCATAAAAATTATAAGATGAAAAGACTTTTTTTACTCATAAGCCTTTTAGTTTTATCAAAATTCTCAGCCCAGACGTGGGCCACTGAAGATCAGTACATCCAGAAATTTGCAAAATATGCAGTAGAAGAAATGGAAAAATACAGGATTCCTGCTTCTATTACCCTTGCTCAGGGGCTTCTGGAAACCGGAGGCGGACAAAGCCGTCTCGCGCTTGAAGGCAAAAACCATTTCGGAATCAAATGCAAAGAAGACTGGACGGGCAAAACCATGAAGCATACGGACGATGCTCCCAATGAGTGCTTCAGGGTTTATGATGATCCTCGACAATCATACGAAGACCACTCGATATTTTTGTCCACAAGAAAATATTACGCCAACCTTTTTAATCTCGATATGAAAGATTATAAAGCGTGGGCAACCGGTCTTAAAAAAGCAGGATACGCTACAAACCCTCGTTATGCTTCTATATTAATTGGTAAGATTGAAAAGTACAGATTATACGAATTCGACAATACCAGTTCAAAAGAAGTTCTGTATGCAGTCCTTAAAATGTATCCTAATCTAAAAGATGACAGGGCTTTCATGGCGCAGCTGGAACCCGAAAAATATACTAAAAAAGCGAAAGATCCGGTAATTATTGAAGTTCCGTACAAGCAGACTTCTTATGCCCAGCAGCAGAAAAGAGTGGAAAGAATCAAAACAAAGGCAGAAATGCTGAATTCCATTTTAATTAAAAGCCATCCGAATGATGGTTTAAAATATATAGTCATCCCCGAAGATACCAGCGTAGAAGCCATTGCGAAGAAATTTAAAATCAGCGAGAGCAAGCTTGTTAAGTGGAACGAGCTGGAAGGTGATGTTCTGCACAAAAATGATATTGTTTTCCTTGAATCTAAAAATTCTGCCGGAAATACGCCGACCTATAAAGCCGAAGCTGGTGAAGATATGCATGACATCGCCCAGAAATTCGGAATTAAATTAAATAAATTATATGCTAAAAACAGAATGGACGAAGGGCAGAGACCTTCGCCGGGGCAGATGATCTATTTAATTGATAAAAAACCAAGAAACTGATCCCGTTTCGATCCATGAGAAATATCAAATCTTTGCTTTGGCTGCTTCTGGTGGTGATGTCCTGCAAATTGTCATCCCAGGAAATTCAGAGATACATTCCTTTCAGAAAAGGAAATCTGTGGGGACTTTGCGATGCCGGCAGATTTGTGATCATCCAACCGCAGTACAACAGCATCATCAGGTATGATAATGCGGCCGGCGGTTTTCATGCACTCCGGAACGGAAAGTTTGGGATTGTCGACCGCAATGCGGCATTGGTCATGCCTTTTATCTCTGAGGAACCGATTTTTGTAAACGATGGCTTTTATGTCGTTTTTGACGGATTCGATTACTACAATTATTCCAT
>JBMDXW010000262.1:0-10241 GCA_048594965.1 Chryseobacterium sp. | reverse complement strand
AAATCGGAATTTTCTCCGTTCGTTTTAATCCTGAAGGATTCTTGCCTTTTACCTCCGTTCCTATAAAGGAGATGGAAAACACCGCCGTTTCGTTGGAAAAGCTGTTTGGAAAGGATGGACAGGAAATAGGGCAACTGGTTTTAAATGCCAATTCAACTTCGGAGAGAATAATGCTTATTGAAAAATTTTTACTGGATCGGCTGACTGACCTTGAAACTGTTGACCGCATTGTAAAATCAACGGTTGAAACGATTATAACAGCCAATGGACAACTTCCGGTTGACGAATTGTCCAAGCTTACCCAAGTCAATCGAAGACAATTGTTACGCAAATTTTCTTCAGCCATTGGTCTAAGTCCTAAACAACTATCCAGGACGATCCGATTGCAGTCTGCGCTCAAAATGTTGCTGAACGATCAGTTCCCAAACCTTGCAAACCTTGCTTACGAAAACGAGTATTACGACCAGCCACATTTTATCAAAGAGTTTAAAGAATTTACCGGATCTACGCCCAAAGAATTTTATGGTAATCATCTTAAGATGTCCTCGCTTTTTTACAGAAAGGATTAGACTTGTCCCATTTTTACAATTTTAGGTTTAAAAAACATTGCAACTTTGTCATCTAAACTTTCAGCAAGGAAGTTATCCAGTGTTTGAAAATCGAATAAAATAACAATTATTCAATCAGCTAATATTATGAAAACAGGAGCAAAATTTTTTATTACAGTAATAAGCTTGATTATTCTTAATGCCTGGACAATAAAGCAGAAAAAAGAAATTGAAAAAGCTGAATGGCTGATCGGTACCTGGGAAAATAAAACCCAGAAAGGCAGCATCTATGAAACCTGGACCAAAACTGGCAATTATGAATTTTCGGGGAAAAGTTATACTGTCAGAGGCAAAGACATGATCATTTTTGAAAATATCCGGCTCGTACAGGAAAATAAAAAGCTGTTTTACATTCCGACTGTTAAAAATCAAAATGATGGTGTGCCTGTTCGTTTTGCCGCCAAAGCAATTTCAGAAAATCAATTGGTCTTTGAAAATCCGGAGCACGACTTTCCGCAGATCATCGCTTACAAAAAAATCAATTCAGATTCATTAATAGCCGAAATTTCAGGAACAAAAAACGGACAGAAACGCAAACAGACATTTCTAATGAAAAGAGTGAAAAGGTAATAATGTCAACAAGCTTAGGCTAATTTGTTAAATTCAATTATATAACTGAAAAAATTCTACAGATTGTCCCTTCCTTCACTGTCAGGAATATCAAGATCTTCTAAAGAACTTTTACCACCCGAAGTATCCGATTTTTTGATGACACTGATCTCTCCATTGAGCTCGATGACAACTGCCAGAACATCATCCAACCTTTCAATTCCCTCCTGACGCACTACAGCGTTGATCTCATCAACCGTTATGGCCTCGGTATTCATATTGTCTTTGAGGTATTTGCCTTTATAGAACAGTAAACGTGGAGAGGAATTGATCAGGTGTTCCATCTTATCGGATGTACTGGCTAATTTCGCAAACAGATATTGTAAAGCTATTATTAGAAATAAGACCATTACACCTTCTGCCAATGGGACCATCGCAAGCATCATATAGGCCAATGTGGAACCCAGAGCAACCGTGACCACAAAATCAAAAGCGTTGAACTTAGCCAGGGTTCTTTTTCCTGAGATCCTGATGAAAAGGAATAGAATGACAAAAGAGGTAATAGTCATTAATGCGACCTGTCCAAGCTTTTCCCAATTTTCAAACAACAAATCTTTCATTTCCTATTTTTATCATTAGTGTTGATAAAATAATGCCAGAAATGAACTGGAATGAGGATAAGCTTCACACAAATGTTTAGGTTGTAATCTCTTCCGCCAAAGTTGTTTTTCCGACTCTATTTGAATCCGTAAAAGCTATTCGCATAATGAATGTTGTAAAACTTTTTAATTCAATGTTTCTCCAAAAGTTATCAAATTATTATCAGGGTCAAGAATAGAAAATTCTTTTTGTCCCCAAGGTTTTTCCGCTAAATGTCCATTGGGATGTATTGGAACTTTATTTTCGATGAAACTATTGTACAAATTTTCAATGGATGTTGTACGGATATAGATCTGTCCATAATTTTCGTGCGGAACAAGATCTTTAAATTCAAAAAAATGCAGTTGCAGATCATCTTTTTGTAACATTAAGTAATGATCAAATTCATTTCCTAAGACCGTAAAACCTAATTTCTTATAAAAATCTGAAGTTAATTCTTTTTGCCTCATTGGCAATTTTGCAATAATATCAGTAATCATTTTTTTCTTTCAAATTTCTATAATTAATCTCGAAGCAACACTTGATTGAAATCAAAAAATCACATTAGCCCTTACCCGGCTCAAAGTTTCCTGGCGCATTTTCAAATAAGAAGCGATCATATTCAAAGGAAAAATTTTAATGATCTGAGGTTTGTTGTTAAGAAGGTAATTATATTTTTCACTCGGATTCAGATTGCTGTCATAAATATGGATTTTAGCAGACAAAGAATTGAAGATCTTGTTGAGTTGCAAAAAGTTTTGAGAAATCGAGATCAGTGTATGTAAACTTCCCAGTTTTAGCTCTACAACTTCAGATCTAGCAAATGCCTTTATCACTGTATTGGATGGAATTTGATTCATCAAACTATCAAAATTGAAAACCCAATCATTCTGAATATTCAGATCAATAATTTTCTCTTCATCATCAATCTTTTGAAGTTGAAAAAGAGCTCCGGTTTTAATAAAGAAAATCGATTTTGAAATTTCACCTTCAGAAAGCAGAATTTCATTTTTTTCAACGATTTTAGTTTCAATATTTTGATTAAATAATTGAACTTCAAAATCCGAAAAAACTCCCAGGCTTCTTAACATATTCTAATAATTAGCGATCAGCTATCAAATTTACATAATAATCACCCTATATATATACTACGAACTGCTAGTTTTTTGTATTATTTTTATAAAAATTTAATTTATAAAATTGAAGAAAAAATAAAATTACAAAATTATTGTAAAATCACTACAATATATTAGTAATCAGTATTTTGTAAAATAATTTAGATGATCCGATTTATAAATTATACATGGTACGATTTATAAATCGTACCATCATTCTCTTGCATCACAGTGTCTACTTTTCTACATTAGTTAAAAGAATTCTAAAAAAAATTACCGGCCGGGATATTAAACTTTAATCCCAAAATCGTGGAAAAACTTTTTGTATTTATAGCGAGTGGAATTATGATTCTCTTATTCTGCTATACTGCCATCAGTAAGTTACTGGATTTTGAAAATTTTCAGACTCAGATTTCAGCATCACCATTGTTGAATCGATCTTTTCAATTCCTGCCTTACACTATAATTATTGTTGAATTTCTTATTGCAGGATTATTATGTTACCGCAAAACCAGAATAATAGGACTGATAGGAAGCTTAGTTTTGATGGTCATCTTCACCGGATATGTTGCTTTACTACTAAGTACAAGTAAAAATCTCCCTTGCTCCTGCGGCGGAATTTTTGAGAAAATGAGTTGGCAACAGCATTTGTATTTCAATATTGGCTTTGTCGTCCTTACTATTATTGCTTTAGGTTTAAATCTAAAATACAGCAGGCCTGCTGAATGAGTATGTACCGTCATTGCAGACGGATTATTGTGACTGAATTTGTAATTAATGTTCAACCTTAAAATTAGACAGCCGAAAGCTGTTTAATAACCGACAATTTTTAATGTATTTATCAACCACAATTTGTCCGGGAACACAAGAATACGGTATAGTGGTACGACAAGTTTTTAAAACTATGGGTACAATGAGTAATTCTTACCGGTTCATGCGTAATTCCCAGGCAGATTTCTAAAGTTTTTAAGGTAATCTTTTTTGATGTATAAAAAGACCGGAATTATGAAACTTAATCAAATTTTGAAAGCCAATGCGGTAGCCATTGCTGCCGTGATATTCTCTGGGGCTGTAATGTCCTTCAAAGTGATGGAGAAAAAGTCTGCTGACAAACAGTACTTTTACAACAGCAGTGATGTATCAGAAGGTGCTTTTGCTGAAGTCACCAACTGGCAGGAAGGAACAAGTCCATCCTGTATTACGTCAGGAAACAGACCTTGTTCGATGACCGTTCCGGAAGGAAGCAGCCTTAGTGATGTGATCGACGGGCTGACCAATGCCCAGGTTCTTGCGATTCACCCAAGTGAAAGAAGACCATAACTGATCATTCTTAATAATGCAGGGCTGGAATTTTCCAGCCCTGTTTTGTTTATCTCGGATTCTGCGGCATTCCGCTTAGCGTTATAATATCTTCCGGAATGGCGATCGCATAGCGTGGGTCATTAGGAGGTAAACTGTAAGTTTGTCCTTTCACCGTTCTTGTCAGTGTGATATCAGCTCCGTCCCGATTATATCTTTTGAGGTCTGGCCATCGAAGCCCCCTAATCAGAAGTTCTTTCCGTCGTTCTTTCAGAACAATATTCAAAGCTTGTGCTTGTGAACTGGCAGTTATCGGAACATAGGTTCCTGTTTTCCAGCGCTTAATGAGAAGATTGTTAAGGTCGTTCATTCCTTCCTGAACCCGGTTTAACCTAATCTTGCATTCAGCCGCCATCAGGTACAGCTCATCAGTAGCAACACTTACGAGCGGACCGTTGGCATTATTGTAATAAGCTTTGAACAATACTTCATTCGCCGCATTCTTTCCGAAGAATACGGTTTTCCGCAAATCATTATTATCGTACATCTGGTAAATGAGGTCAGGAATCTTGGCCGGAATCAGATGATATTCGTATTTCATCGCTGTCCAGAGCAGGACCTCTTTGTTCATCTCCACAACAGGATAATCCGCATTAGGATTTAGGGAATTAAAATCCATCAGCTCGCTGTTGATGTTTAGTGCCGCTTCCGTATTGTTGAGTGCTTTCTCATAATCTCCCATAAACAGATAAGTACGGGCTAACAGACCATAAGCTGCTGCCTTGGAGATTCGCATTCCGGAAATTTGTTTTGGTAACAGTAGTGGAATGGCGGCCTGAAAATCACTGATGATCTGCTCGTAGGTCTGCTTAACCGTTGACCGCACTGACGTAATATTCATATCCGGATCAAGCCTTAGAGGAAGTCCCAAGTCTGTTCCTGCGGTTTGAGGATTATAAGCCTTACACCAGATCTGCGCAGCATCCAGGTAGCGGAAGGCACGCAAAGCCAACGCCTGTCCTCTGATGTTATCGGCCTGCTCACCGGTGTAATTCTTATCTTTCATATTGAAAAGTACAGCATTACAGACATAGATGCTCCGGTAGCAGGCTGACCAGTCATTTCCGGAGGAAATGGGAGTAGCCACATTGTCCGGCATCCAGGTATAAAGCCGTTTGGAAGCTTCGAAGCTTAATGCGTTATAATCCGCATCCGTCAGGTAATAGTCATCCGAGCTTGTTTCACCGCTGGAGGCAAAATCCACATTAAGAAAACCATAATTGTTGAGTAGCATCTGATTATCTTCCAGTTTATCGGGTGTGGCCAGCTTCAGGTCTGATTTTTCGTCCAAAAAATCACTGCAACTCAAAACGGATAGTAGTACAGGTATTAGCACTGATGATTTAAAGAGTGTTTTTATAATGTTCATTGTCATTTCCGGTAGACATGTCAGCTCTAGGGAAAAAATACGAACTCAATAAAAACAATGATCTATCGGGTATTATTATTTATAACAGTACTGACCCGGGACTGCTTCAGTTTTCCGGATATGCCTTTTCAGGGACGTTGAATAAGCAGGATACATCCATCTTATCAAACAATTATGTGTCCTTCTACGAGAACAGAACATCAAATAAGGTAAATGCCTTTCAGCTGGAAATAAAAACCACAAAACAAGCATCGGAATTTGAAAAAATGTTGGAAAAGAATTTCGGGAAGACCGATTTCTATTACCGGGATACAGAATATTCTTACAGAATATGGAATATCGGCAAGAAGCGGTACCTGTTGGAAACCAACAATACAGGGAAATATAATGGAGAAAAATTCAAGTCGTGTAGTCTGTATGTGGTTGGAGAAGAAGATAAACTGCTGAACGACTATTTTATTGCGGGAGGTTTTCAGTATTATGGCGATTACCTTCGTGAGAAAAATAAGCCTGAGCATAAAGGAAAGAAATACACTTACAGGACTTTTGTTGACGAGAGGGAAAAAGACGACGGTAAGGATTCTTTCTACCTGAAAGATTATGTCAAATAAACAGCAGCTCAAGAAGAAATTAACAGAAAACCATAAAGACCTGCCCGGATATACTATAATTCTGATACCCATATTGTAGGAAGAGGCGGTAGAATTTATTTTGAAATGAAAGTCCAGAAGATGTATTAGTTTGTGTCGTGAGCTTAAAAACGGAGACTTACATAAGTCCTATTTAATCTTTCTATGACAGCGTTTTGCGTTGTTTTTCCAGATGGAATATAATAAAACGCGATCTCGTCTTTGCCGCACCAGCCTTTAAGTTTTTTTACCAATGAACTCAAAACCGTTATCCACCATTGTCTTTTGGGAAGAATGGAAATCCAAAGACTGAACATCTGCCCAGCTCTGGAATGATAAGTAATGCTAATTAATCTTACTGATCTGAAGATTCCAGTATTTTTGCTAATGCCATAATCCCTTCTTCCAAATCTTTTTCGGAAAGAGAGCCATAGCCCAATCGGATACCATTGATATGCTCATTAAAGCTATACGTATCGGGCGTAATGATTTTAACGCCCTTATTTTCTAATTCCTTGGAAATCTGTAACCAGTTAACCTGCTTATCAGGAACGACCCAAAATGCCAAACCGCCTTCCGGAATGGTATATGTAGCTTTGTCGTTGAGGTATTTTTTCAGCAAGGTATTTACCAAATCTCTTTTAATTCTATAGTGATTGGTCGCTTTTTTAATATGCCTTTTAATTGTACCGTCTTTAATCAGTTGCAAAACAGCCTGCTCCATGATGCTGTCTCCCTGTACATCAATAATTTTTCGTAAACCGCCTACCTTTTCAATCAAACTGAGGTCTGTGCTTACCAGGTAGCCGATACGTAGAGCAGGTGCAAACACTTTGCTCATTGTTCCAATATAAACGTAGTTTTTTAGTTCTGCAAAGTTCGACAGAGGCAGTATCGGACGATACCCAAAATGAAACTCGTTATCATAATCATCTTCGATAATCGTGAAACCATATTGGTTGGAAAGCTTTATCAATTCCAGTCTTCTTTTCAGGCTCAACGTTACCGTAGTTGGATATTGGTGATGTGGCGTGACATAAATTGCCTTTATTTTTTTTCCGGATTTCAGATAAGTTATCACATCGTCGATCAGCAATCCGTCCCTGTCCACACTTACAGGCAAGAGTTTTGCCCCTGCAAGTTCAAATGTTTTCCACGCGGGTTTGTATCCCGGGTTTTCTATCATCACATAATCCCCGTCGGTAAACAGGCATTGAGCGGTCAGATACATGGCCATTTGACTGCCACGGGTGACACAGATATTTTGTTCATTTACCTGCATTCCTCTTTGATGATTGAGCATCTGAACAATGGTTTTTCTAAATTCAAGATCACCAAATTCATTGCCATAACCCATCATTTGCCATCTTGCTTTTTGATTGAAAATTTGACGGTAAGCCCTGGCCAGTTCTGTGATAGGTGCAATTTTACTGTCTGGATGCCCGTCGTCAAACTGTAAATGATAATGTTTACTCTTTATATGATCTGAGCTCGCAGTCATTTGCTGGCTAAATTGCCTTTCTTTAAAACCGGGCAATGTATTGGCAACAAATGTACCCTGTCTTTCTTTGGAAACCAGCCAACCTTCAATCAGCAACACATTAAGGGCTTCTACAACCGTATTCCGATTGACTTTTAAAAGTTGGGCAAGACTTCTGCTCCCCGGTAAAGCATCGCCGGTCTTTAGCCTACCCGAATGGATATCTTTGATGAAAGCATCGGCAATTTGCAGATAAACAGCTTTACCTGATTTTTCATCTAACTGTATTTCAAATTTCCAATCTCGTAACACCTGGACTATCTGTTTTTATAAAAACTGTATCATTATGGCAGTCCAAAGATACAATACTTTTGTAGTGCAATAGTGCAAAAATCAGTAATAATTCAGTTATGTCAAAATTAGAATCAGAAACCGTAAAGAAATCAATCCACGCTGAGCAAAAACAATTCAGCTCAAAAGATTTTCATCAGACGTTTGCCAGGCCAACCTACGTAAAGCCTTCTCATGTTATTCACAAGAACGTTGAAAAGGCAGGTGTACACAACCAATTTTCGGAGGAAAGAAAACACCCGGTGTTCTTCATTGACCTGCCGAGTAAAAATGTAAGTATGACCATCGGTGGTTTATTGCCCGGACAAAAAACACACCTGCACCGCCACACCTATGAAACTGTTCTGTATGTACTCGAAGGGAAGGGCTGGACAAAAGTAGAAGATGAAATCGTTGAATGGGAAGCGGGTGATGCAGTTTACATTCCCTCCTGGGCATGGCATCAGCACCGGAATTTGAGCGACAGCGAACCGGCCAAATACATCGCTTGCGAAAATGCTCCGCAACTTCAAAACCTTGGAGTAGCATTACGTGAGGAAGAGGGGAGGGATTTTTAACTTTAAAATAAGATCTTAAAATGAATAACGTACCTTTTAAAGGTGTGATTGCCTATCCGATTACACCCTTTGACAACAATGAGCAGATAGATATTCCCTTATTCAAAAAACAGGTGGAACGGTTAGTCACTACAGGTGCCCACGGTATTGCCCCGCTTGGAAGCACAGGGGTAATGCCTTACCTGAATGATGCCGAAAAAGAGGCCATAACCGAGGCAACGATGCAACAGGTATCGGAAAGAGTACCGACCTTGGTAGGTGTTTCAAACCTTACAACCGAGCGAACCGTTTATCACGCAAAATTTGCTGAAAAAGCAGGTGCTACAGCCGTAATGATCATCCCGATGAGCTATTGGAAGCTAACCGATGATGAAATTGTGAAACACTATGATGCAGTAGCCTCCAAAATTGCTATTCCGATTATGGCGTACAACAATCCGGCTACAGGCGGTGTGGATATGTCACCTGCCTTGCTGAAGCGTTTACTGGAAATCCCCAACGTAACGATGATAAAGGAAAGTACGGGTGACATCCAGCGTATGAACTACCTCAGAAAGGAATTGGGTGAAGAGGTCGCATTTTTCAACGGTTCCAATCCGTTGGCATTAGCCGCATTTTCTGCCGGAGCAAGAGGGTGGTGTACAGCTGCTCCCAATCTGATACCCGAGCTGAATTTGGCACTCTACGATGCCATACAGGAAAATGATCTGGAGAAAGCGAGAACCATATTCTACAAACAGGTTGATCTGTTGAAATTCATTGTAGCCAAAGGATTGCCGCGATCCGTTAAAGCAGGTCTGGATTTGTTGGGTGTAGGCGGTGGAGGCTTTAAAAGTCCCATTCAACCCATTAGTCAAAATGAAATAGCGGAACTGGATCGAATCCTTTCCACCATAGAAAACAAAGTTTATCAAAATTAAATCGCTAAAACAAAACAAAATGACAAAAGCAATTTTTTATCATGCAGGTTGTCCTGTATGTGTAAGTGTAGAACAGGATATTTTAAGTTTCATTCCGGAGGACCAGGTAGAAATCATTCATCTGGGCGAAGATAAAGCCAAAGTAAAGGATGCGGAAGCGGCAGGTTTACGATCTGTTCCGGCATTGGTACTTTCTAACGGAAATGTATTGCACCTCAACTTTGGAGCTTCGATTGAAGATTTGAAGTAACCATCATCAAAAGCCCGAAATTGATAAATAACTTTCGGGCTTTTATACATATTGTTTCGGTCATCAGTTTAAAACAAGGATTGTCCTGTGGTCCGATACTTTTGTTTCATCAATAAAATTCATAAAAATGGAGTTCAATATTAAGAAAGCAGGTCTGAAAGAATTAGACACAACAGCAGAATTATTTAACCTTTACCGGGTTTTTTATCGTCAGGCGGATGATTACGAAATAGCCAGACAATTTATTAAGGAAAGGTTAGACAACGACCAATCGACAATTTTTGTGGTGTACGCAGAGGGCAGAGCCGTGGGGTTTGTCCAGTTATACAAACTCTATCATTACATCAAATTACAGAAACAGTGGTTGTTGAGCGATTTATTTGTGCATCCTGATTACCGGGGACACGGACTTTCA
>JBMDXW010000261.1:0-7700 GCA_048594965.1 Chryseobacterium sp. | reverse complement strand
TACCAGCGCAGCGTTCAGATTCCCGAGCAGATCAAGAACAGGAGTGCCTTCAAGCTGGAGGACTGGGCGTACCAGTTTAATTTTGCCTACGAAAAGCTTACGAGCCATTTTAAAACCAACTCTTTAAAAGGTTTTGGTATTGAAAACCAGCAGCTGGCCATTACGGCGGCCGGTGCTATTTTCGCTTACCTGGTGGAAGACACCCACCACAATTTACTGTCGCACATCACCAAAATGCAGGTTATCCCACAGGAAGATTACCTGATGATGGATCACTTTACCCTGAGAAATCTGGAAATCGTATACCCAAGCAGCCCACAGGGCAAGTCTTTGCTGGATATTATCGATAAAACCTCAACGCCCATGGGGGGAAGGCTGTTGCGAAGAAGGATTATTCTTCCTTTGAAATCAGTTGCCGAAATCGGCAGAAGGCTTTCGCTGATCGACTTTTTAAACGAAAACGATCATCTTAAATATGAAATTTCCCAGCTGCTGAAATCCATTTCGGATCTTGACCGGCTGATGGGAAAACTGGCAGCAGAAAAAATCTCCCCGAAAGAGCTGGGATACCTGCGCCAAAGCCTGCTTAATATTCATAAAATTAAAGGATTGCTTCACCCGCATGCGGAAGTACTGGCGTGGCTGGATCCTCTGTACGACCAGGAGGAGCTGATCAAATGTCTTCAGAATCACCTGAATGACGAGTTGCCGGTAAATCTTGCCAAAGGAAATGTCATTAAAGAAGGCATCTCGGAAGAGCTCGACCGGTTGCGGGGCCTTCAGTCGAAAGGCCGCGGCTTCCTGGATGAAATGTGCCAGCGGGAAATCGAAAGAACGGGAATCACCAGCCTTAAGATTGATTTTAATAATGTTTTCGGCTACTATATTGAAGTCCGGAATACCCATAAAGATAAAGTACCGGCCGACTGGCTCAGAAAGCAGACGCTCGTGAACGCTGAAAGATACATTACCGAGGAACTTAAAGAATACGAAAACCAGATCCTGGGTGCAGAAGAGAAAATCGGGGTGCTGGAAAATGAGCTGTACCGAAAAGTATGCGGTGATACGATCATTTACATGGATCAGATCCAGGAAAACTCGAATATCATTGCGCAGCTTGATGTCGCAGTAGGACTTTCCGAGCTGGCTATCTCTGAAAGTTATACAAAACCTGTTCTCAATGAAAGCTTTTCCATCGATCTGAAAGAAGCGCGGCACCCGATCATTGAAAACGCCCTTCCTTTAGGGGAAAAATATATTCCGAACGATATTTTCTTAGATAAAGACTCCCAACAGATCATCATGGTGACCGGGCCGAATATGGCGGGTAAGTCGGCGATCCTCCGTCAGACCGCTATTGTATGTCTGATGGCACAGATCGGAAGCTTCGTTCCGGCAAAATATGCTGAGATCGGCATTTTAGATAAGATATTTACAAGGGTTGGAGCGACGGATAATATTTCGGCAGGGGAATCAACTTTTATGGTGGAAATGAATGAAGCCGCCAACATTCTCAACAATATTTCCGAAAGAAGCCTTATTCTTCTGGATGAGATCGGCCGCGGAACATCTACTTATGACGGGGTTTCCATTGCCTGGGCCATCGCCGAATATCTTCACCAGCATCCTACACAGGCTAAAACTTTATTTGCCACCCACTACCATGAGCTGAATGAAATGACCTTGAATTTTGAAAGGGTGAAGAATTTCCATGTTTCCATCCAGGAGAATAAAGGCAATATCATATTCCTGAGAAAGCTGGTGCCGGGCGGAAGCGAGCACAGCTTCGGGATCCATGTGGCCAAGCTGGCGGGGATGCCTTCCAAAGTGGTCAACAGAGCAAACGAAATCCTGAAAACCCTGGAAGCCAGCCGTACCCAGGGCAGCTCTTCGGAAAGCATCAAAAGAGTGACTGAAGAAAATATGCAGCTTTCCTTTTTCCAGCTGGATGATCCTGTGCTGGAAAATATCCGTGAAGAGCTGACAAAAATAGATATCAATACGCTGACCCCGATAGAAGCTTTAATGAAGCTTAATGCCATAAAAAAAATGATCGGCGGGTAACCAATCATTTTATGTGTGCTTTAAACTATTATTTAGCCACAAAGTCATAAAAGCTCTTATGGCACATGAGTCATATTAGATTTAGTTTAAAACTTTTGCGCATATTTTTTTAGAACACAGAAGAAGAAAATCAAAGATTTTTAGGGGTGCCAGAATAGGTGTGCTTATCATTCTTACAGTGAATCCAGACGTGAATCTTTCCATGCCAATCTCTAATACTATGTTGAGATTCCCTTCGGAAAGACAAACCTTGTGTTAGATTCTTTGTAAGTGTATTTATATCCTTAGTTCTCGGTTAATTCCTTTTTGTTTAATTCTTAAATGAGTTTAAACAGGTTTTAATAATTTGTTTAAGCGATTAATTTACTTTTTCTTGAGCGTTAAAGGAAACGTATGCAGATAGCGCACCGGTTCTCCGTTGATGGTGGCCGGTTTCCATTTCACGAAAAGTCTTCTCACAGCAGTTTCGGCTGCATCGGAATGCTTTTTGTCGCTTCCTGTTGCCGTCACGAACCTTACGTAGCCTGTTTTTTCTACAATAAAATAAACACGCGTATCAATGCTGTTGGATTTCACATCGATGATTTCCATTTTTTCGGCAAACTGCCGTCTGAAATTCTCCATTCCGCCCGGAAATTCTGCCGGCGTATCGGCCTTTGTAACCACGTCATCCAGTTTCATCTTCTTCTTTAAAACGTTATAATCCGGAAGCTGCGAGACCGAGCCGTAGTCTGCCTGTGCAAACATTAAACAACTGCTCAACAATACTGAAAATAACAAAACCTTCTTCATACGGTACATATTTGATTGTTTTTTCAGCAGCAAAAAGAGCGCCGAAGCGCTCCCGTATTATTAGTGATTGTATTCGTAAGTGGTGATCTCCGATCTGTAATGTTGGTTGTTACCGTGATAATAGTCCCGGACTGCTTTTACCGGATAGCTCTTGCTGTTGTATTCATAAGTTGATTTGAAAATAGACGATTCTTCTCCGCCGCTGGAATAGGTTATGAGGTTTCTGTACTCTTTAACATTTCGTGGTGATCCGTTCATATCTTCGCTTTCGAGCATCTTTGTAAAACCCGTTACGTTTTTGAAAGGATAATTTCCGCCGTCATACACGATATTTTGCAGGCTTCCCGTTCCGGTACTTGTTGTTGTGCCCTGAACGGTAGTGACGGTTTCCGTCCAGTTTTTTAATGAACCGTCAGAATTGGTATAAGCATTCCTCACGTATGTTTTGCTGCTGCCCGGAGCAGTTATCGTATGTGTTATTTTGATCTGATCACTGCCAATATAAAGGTAGGTTACCGTATTCATCACGTTTGGAAAATTGCTGGCGGTATACGTTTTCTTGGTAATTTTCTGATTGCTGTTGTACGTCAGGATTACGGTATCGATGGTTCCGTCAGAAAAAGTGTCTGTGTATTTCGTGATCAGATCTCCGGAATAGGTGAAGGCTCTCGTCCAGTTTTCGGTGGTGTTTTTCATTTCGGTGATCTTGGCGCCACTGTAGCTGAACGTAAAATGGTCGCCATCCTGAATCATTTTGGTTACCAAAACCGGATTGTCGAATTCTGAAGTGTCCTGATCGGCAGTTCCGCAAGAAATAACGGCACATAAAGTGAATAATAAATAATTTCTTCTCATCTTGTATTAATTTCCACAAAAGTAGCGCAAATATTTTTTAATATCGAAATTAAGATGTAAAATATTTGAGTTTTTGTTCCAGCTATGTTTAGCTTTTTATTAAATTCAATATTATTGCGTAGAAATAAGATCTCATGATAAAATTAAAATTCAATCTTAAATATTTTCTGCTCTCCTTCATCCTGTTCCTTGTTGAAGTCCTCATCGCTACCCTATTGAAGCATATTTTCTTTGTACGGGCTTATCTGGGAGATGTAATCGTTGTGATGTTACTTTATACCCTGGTAAAATCTTTTTTCACCATCAGGGACGACAGGAAACTTATTGCCGGTATTTTATCTTTTCATGTCTGGTCGAATGGGCACAGTATTTCCATATAGCCGATAAACTTGGGCTTTCACCGGGCAGCCTCATGTATATCATTATTGGAAATTCATTTTCCTGGGTAGATATAGCGTGCTATGCCGCAGGATGCCTGTTGCTTTTGCCTTTCGTAAAAAGTCCCTCAGGAAAGATCTGATAAAATTACCTTCCGAAGCTGTCGTATTTGTCCTCTGCGTATTTGATAAAGCGGTTGAGTAAAGCCACATTCTCCTTTTCCAGTGGGGTAAGGTCGTTGTCTACATTATCGGAAACAGGAATATACCATTCGGTCTGTTCAAAAAAGTTGCGGTAAGTTGCTTTTTTAAAGGAATATCCATGCCGGGCAAACACGGCATTTTTAATGATCTCCATATCCAGCTTAAGGAGATTCTTCAGGTCTTTTTCGGTTAATTTCTGCTTAGAAGCATTGATTTTAAATACCGCATCAGAAGCCACCCTGTTTTTGGAAGCGGTATAGGTTTCCGTATGACCGGTGTGTTCGTCGGTATATTTTTCAACAAAGTTTTTCGGGTTTTCCCAGTCGATGAGGTCATTATCCGGGCTCAGCATAAAGTTCGGATTATAGACAAATTCTTTTTTGATCAGCTTCAGCGTTTTTAGGGGCGCCTTGACGGCTGTTTTATTAAAAGCATTCCATTTTCCGGTAAGGCTGTCGTTATTTAATTTAACCTCAAATCTTCCGTCGGTCTTATCATTTCCGGGCTCATCAAGAATGAAAGATCCGGAGGCTTCATTGAAAACACCGCGGAAAGGTCTCTGATTGCCATCAACAATGCTTTGTCCGTAAACACTATCTTTCGTGATCCTGTTGATTTTCAACGCTATCTTTTTATACACTTCACCTTCATATTCTTCGCCGATTTCGGGGGTAATCATTTCCTTGCCGGCAAAATCGCCCATGTAAATTCCATAGTATTCTTTATGGATTTCAGGAACGACAACAGAATCTTTCTTTGCTTTAAGACTGTCTGCGCGGGCACTTGTGTTTTTCGATTCTTTTTTGCAGCTCATCAATCCTACGGACAAAACTGCGATGAAAGTAAGTTTTAAAATTTTCATATTTAATGTTTTGTTGGTTAAAAATACATGATTTTGAGATGATCACAGCAATTTTCTTGCAATTAAATATTCAATCAGCAAAATATTGGGAATCCAGCCCAGCCATGCAATGATCTGATACACCTCCATCGGATCCGGATGAAATAAAAATACGATGATTACCTTCCACATCCGCAGCGTAATGGCAGAAATCGTGAGTGCAAAGCTTCGCCACATCCATTGTTTATGTTGTTTAAATTTCTTCTGCCGGGCCAGCTTGTACGCGTTTAATGTCGAAAACCACCACAGGCATCCTAAAATAACAAATGAAATTTTAGAATAGATTCCTCCGTTGGCAAAGATGCCCATGTAAATGCCTGAAGGAGCGGCTAGGAAAAGAATCAGAAAGATATAGACCTTTCCAACATTTTGGTGAAGATCTTTTATTCCGAAATCTTTTCTGAGAATTGCCAGAAAGCCTGTGAGCAGTACGAAAATACTTATATAAACATGTGTGTAAAAGAAATAAAGATATTCAGGCCTGTTAGTGACTTCCGTCTGTTTAATCATCAGAAAACTGACATTCGGACTCACCGGAATATATTCCAGGGTAATTTTCAGCATCAGCCAAAAGAAATAGACAAATCCTGCAATGAGAAGGATTTTAAAAAAAATTGATGTATTTCTTTTGACTGAAAGCATTTGATTTATATTCTTTTAAACACGAATATCGCAAATATTTTCACAAATAAAATGATGTTATTCGTGAAAACATCAGTGTGATTTGTGTTTACATCATTTCGAATTCACATCCTGTGCAATAAGCCATGCCTCACTCCAGCAGGCCTGGAAATTGAAGCCTCCGGTTACCGCATCAATGTTCAGCACCTCTCCCGCGATATAAAAATCGGGAAGTATTTTCGAAGACATATTTTTAAAGTTAATCTCCTTTAAATCAATCCCTCCGGCGGTCACGAATTCATCTTTAAATGTTGATTTTCCCGTCACCTGAAATTTCTTTCTGCACAGGTTTTCAATGATGGTCTGCATTTCCTTCCCTGAGATATTGGCAATCTGCTTATTCAGATCGACTTTAGACACTTCAAGAATCCTTTGCCAAAAGCGGTTGGTTATGTCAAAGATTTTCGACTGTCCAATTGTTTTCTTTGGGTTGGATTGTCTGAATTTCTGAAACAATATTTCAGCTTCATCAGGATCTTTAGAAATAAAATTCACTACAATTTCAAAATTGTACTTCGCCTTTGCCAGATTAATCGCTTCCCAGGCCGAAATTTTCAGAATTGCCGGTCCTGAAAGTCCCCAATGCGTAATCAGCAGCGGACCGCTTTCTTCTGTTTTAAGCATGGGAATGGAAGTTTCCGCCATTTCAAAACTTGTTCCGGCAAGGTCTTTCAAAAGGTCATCTTTGATATTAAAAGTAAAAAGCGATGGAACCAGGTCCACAATCTTATGGCCCAGGTTTCCGATCATCTTTAAAGATTTCGGGGAACTTCCCGTTGTATAAATGATATAATCGGCTTCAAAATCTCCCAAACTGGTTTTCACCAGATATTTTTCATCAGACTTTTCGATTTCTCTGACGGAACATTTTGTTTTTACTTCTATATTTTTTTGCTGAATCTCACTGAGCATTGCATTGATGATACTCTGCGACGAATTGCTTTCCGGAAAAACACGGTTGTCATTCTCGATCTTCAACGGAACTTTTCGGTTTTCAAACCACTCCATTGTGTCTCCGGGCTGGAATTTGGTGAATACGCTTAATAATTCTTTGTTCCCCCGTGGATAAAACCGGACCAGATCCCGCGGATCAAAACAGGCGTGGGTCACATTACAACGGCCGCCTCCGGAAATTTTGACTTTCTGAAGAACATCCGAATTCTGCTCAAGAATGGTAATCCGATACCTGCTTTCGTCGAGATTGGCTGCACAGAAAAACCCTGCCGCGCCACCTCCGATGATGATGATTCTTTTCATAGTTCTCTTAATCTTATGCGCAAGATTATTTTTGCAAAACTACAATTTTTATAAACCATCTTATTTGAGTAATTTTGAAGAATATAATTTTTTGATAATAACCGAAAAATTATAAGTCACAAAAGTTTTTTTTAAACATATCAGACACATTAGATTTTAGTCAACTGCGTTGCGTATATTTCAGATCATGTAAGAAGAAAATCAAAGATTTTTAAAGACCGGGATGTTCTTCTTATGGATCAAAAAGTGAGTTAAAAAAAGCTTTTGTGGTAATTAATTCATATTTAAAACAAAATTTAAATGATATTTTACCATAAATTCGAAGTGCGCTGGAGCGATCTCGATGCCAACAAACATTTGGCCAACTCATCGTATGTACAATATTGTGCACAGGCGAGGATGGCATTCATGACCAAGGAGAAAATGGGGGTTACCCAGCTCAGCCGTTGGGGAATCGGGCCCGTTATCCTGCATGAAAGATATTCTTTTTTTAAAGAAATCTATGCCGATCAGATTGTGTATGTAACGGTAGAAATCGACGGCTGCTCGGAAGATTCATCCATTTACCG
>JBMDXW010000260.1:0-3391 GCA_048594965.1 Chryseobacterium sp. | reverse complement strand
CAAAAATATTCTTTAATACAGCAGAAAAACAAGCACGTTATTTTTTGAGCATTCAAAAAATAATTGTAGTTTCGCGGCCTTTTATAAAATAATATCTGAAAATTCAAAATTCTGATTTATAAGCGATTGTGAGATCAGATTATGTAATTTGTAATTTTTATTGTATTAAATTAAAATCTCAAATGTTATTTTGGTTAAACGTTTATCTTTTTTAATTTAGTTAAAATTTTCCTTAATTCAAATTATCTTGCATTATTAGGTGATATCCTTGAGCTTATTTACGTTTTTAAATAAGCAAGGTGTGAGACTTTCATGTTGCCCTTTTCTTTATAAATGCTTACATTAGCTTTACAAATTATTATATATGATAGACAAAATAAACATCAGGGTTTATGCTTGTGCGGTGAAGGATAAAAAAGTTCTGACTTTATTTGAAGAGTATGCCGGCGAACCTCTGATGAAATTTCCGGGTGGCGGACTGGAATTTGGTGAAGGAGTCCTGGAATGTTTACACCGTGAATTCGATGAAGAGCTCAATGTAAAGATAGATATTGTGGAGCATTTCTATACTCAGGAAAACTTTCTCGTCTCTCGCTTCAGAGAAAACGAACAGTTGCTCACCATCTATTATCTTGTGAATATTACAAATGAGGAAGACTTCCTGATCATGGATCCGTGCATAGAGAAAACAGAATGGCTCGATATCAATAGACCTGACAATCCATTTGTACTTCCTGTCGATAAAATTGTTTTTGATAAGTTGAAACAAAAATTCCTGTAAGAAAGACTTACAGGAATTTTAATTATACTGATTTATTATTTGTAGACTTTGAAATTATTTGCTCCCGGATAAGGCTGAAGATAGCCTGAATTCCAGTTTGACTGAAGGAGCGACTCAAGGTATTGATCGGTTGTTTTGGTATGCGGATCATATTTGTCCTTGAGATCGATATCTGCCATTTTTCCTTTCAGATTCCACCAGAACGCGCTCCAGCCGCCTCTTAGCTCTTTGATAATTTCGTAGACGTTTTTTCCTGTAGCCCTGTTCATGAGCTTGGCAAAAATCTGTCCTTCTGTAGTCGTAAGGTCCCGAAGCTGTTTCTCATACTGGTCTGCCAGTATATTCTGGCGGTCTTTAATATATTTTTTTTTAGCCTTACTGTCCAGATTGTTCATTTCTGTCTGAATGTCCCTGTATTGCTGTAAAGCTGTTAAAAATAAAGGATAAACCCGGTATAGCTTTTTATTTAAAAAATAATAATAATTTCTGTCGAGCTGGTTGTTGAATTTTGGTTTGTTGAGCAAAATGAGTTCATCCATTACAACCACTGTTTCGCCGTTTATTTCATAAAACTTCGCCTTTTGCCTTTCATCATAAAAATATTTATTTCCATATTCGTCCACCTTTAAAAGTTCTGGAGGATATTGGCTCAATGGTTTTGCGATAATGGAATCGTTCTGACCAAAAACACTGACCCCGAAAAAGAAAAGATAAAGACAAATAATCTTGCTAAATTTCATTATTTTTACACCTATTATAAAGCAATTTAAACGCAAAAATCATTCCTTTTTATGAAATTTGATAAGAAATCTTTGAAATTTTTAGAGAAATATTTAAACACTTCTTCACCAACCGGTTACGAGCATGAGGGGCAGAAAATCTGGATGGATTATATAAAACCTTATGTGGACAAAATTGAAGTTGATCATTACGGTACCTGTTATGGGATCATAAATCCTGAAGCAGAATTTAAAGTGGTGATTGAAGCTCATGCTGACGAAATTTCCTGGTATGTAAACTATATTACGGATGACGGATTGATTTATGTTATCCGGAACGGAGGCTCCGACCAGACGATCGCTCCTTCCAAAGTGGTTCATATTCATGGGGAAAAAGGGATCGTGAAAGGTGTTTTCGGATGGCCGGCTATTCATACGAGAATCAATCAGAATGAACCGACTCCGAAAATCGAAAACATTTTTATCGATTGCGGGGCAACTTCGAAAAAGGAAGTTGAAGAAATGGGCATTTACGTCGGCTGTATGATCACCTATCCTGATGAATTTTTTGAAATGAATGACCGTTATTTTGTCTGCAGAGCCTTAGACAACAGAATCGGGGGATTTATGATTGCGGAAGTCGCACGTCTTTTGAAGGAAAATAAAAAGCAGCTTCCTTTCGGTCTGTATATTACCAATTCCGTGCAGGAAGAAGTCGGGTTGTACGGTGCGGATATGATTGCGGATACCATTAAACCCAATATCGCTATCGTGACAGATGTTACTCACGACACTTCTACTCCGATGATTGAGAAGAAGAAAGAAGGGGGTCAGAAGTGCGGGGACGGACCGGTCGTCTTTTTCGCGCCGAGCGTTCATCACACCATCAGGGAATTGATTATTGAAACGGCTAAGACATCAAAAATTCCTTTCCAAAGGGCTGCGGCAAGCAGAATGACCGGTACCGATACCGATGCTTTTGCGCATTCCAACGGAGGTGTTCCAAGTGCATTGATCTCTCTTCCATTGCGTTACATGCATACTACGGTTGAAATGGTTTCTAAAGAAGATGTAGGAAACGTAATCAGACTGATCTATGAAACTCTTCTTAAAATCCAGCCGGAAATGAAGCTGAAATATCACTAGGATGAACCGTTTCTTTAATCATCTGGTCAGAAAACCGACATTTGTATCCGTCATGACGGCATTATATTTTGCTTATATCGTTTTTCTTGTTGTATATAAATGGTTCGATCCTCCTAAAACAGGTTCGGCCTATAAAATGATTCTGGAAATGTTAATGATTAGCGGTATAGTCCCTCTATGGCTTTTTGTTTTTGACAGATTTCTGGTATTAAAGTTCAGTAATATTAAACTGAGTATAATTGAAGCTTCGATTTTCGCAGGCTTCTTGCTGTACATTTTGATCCAATGATGGATTGTTATAAAGAAAATAAACTATAAATATTAAAATGAAAACCAAGCTTATTGCTCCTTCCCTTTTAGCTGCAGATTTTGGAAACCTGCAAAGAGATATCGAAATGATAAATAATTCACAGGCAGACTGGTTCCATGTGGATGTTATGGATGGAAGGTTTGTACCTAATATCTCATTCGGTTTCCCTGTGATGAAAACGGTTCAGCAGCATGCCAGAAAATTTGTTGATGTGCATCTGATGATTGTAGAACCCGAAAAATATGTTGACGAATTTATCAACATGGGAGCTGACCTGGTTTCCGTACATTATGAAGCCTGCACCCACCTGCACAGAACCATTCATCATATCCAGAGCCTGGGTGCCAAGGCGGGCGTCGTTCTGAATCCTTCCACTCCTGTGCTGATGCTGGAAGATATTATCGCAGATGTAGATCTTGTATTGCTTATGAGCGT
>JBMDXW010000026.1:0-11149 GCA_048594965.1 Chryseobacterium sp. | reverse complement strand
AATCTCCGCGATAAAAACTATTTCCTGAAATTAGCAGAGAAAAAGGTAAACGCCATCGCTTTTGAGTTCATTGTTGATGAATACAAGCAGCTGGCTTTGGTAAGGCTGGTGGGTGAAATCGCGGGAACGGTTTCCATTCTGTACGCCTCGGAATTATTAGCTTTATCAAACGGGCTAATGTTAGGAGGAATTACGGGGGTAAGGCCTGCTGAAGTGGTCGTACTGGGTGCAGGAATTGTTGGTGAGTTTGCTACCAAGGCGGCTATAGGACTTGGCGCAAGTGTAAGGGTTTTCGATAATTCTTTATCTAAGCTGAGAAGGCTTCATACGCTGGTTGACAGCCGTGTCCCGACTTCCATTATTGATCCTAAAGAATTAAAAAAAGCTTTACGGAGAGCCGATGTCGTTATCGGGGCTTTACCGAGACTCAATATGACCCCGGTCGTGACCGAAGATATGGTCATGAAAATGAAAAAAGGCAGTGTGATCATCGATATCACCATCGACAACGGAAAAGTGATTGAAACCTCTGAGCTTACCACGATGGAAGATCCTTACATCATTAAACATGGCGTGATCCATTGCGGGCTTCCCAACTTAACTTCAAGAATGCCGAGAACAACGACAAAAGCCATTTCCAACTTCTTCCTTTCTTATATCCTGCATTACGACGAGGAAGGTGGTTTTGAAAATATGCTGGTCCGCAAAAACGAAATGAAACAGAGCTTGTATATGTACAAAGGCCGGCATACAAAGAAAATCATCTGCGACCGTTTCGGACTTACCTACCATGATATCAATCTTTTAATCTTCTAATGAAAAAACTCAAATTCTATATGATAGGTCTTATTCCGGGACTTATTATCGTATTTTTTATCTTAAACAAAAAAGGCGCTAGCTGTAGCGGATATCTTCCCAACAGCCGTGTCATCGCAGAAACATTATCGAAAGATTTTACGTATTCCGACCAGTTCAAAGCAGAGATGTCTGCATTGAATGTCAATGAAAAATTTCTGAAAGACAGCATCATTACCAAAGGAAAGATCGATTTTGACCGAAGTCATGCCCAGAAAAAGCCTTGTCCTGATTACCTTTTGACCTATCCGGAAACCAGTCCCGCTTACGAAATTACATTTGAAAAATGTGAAGAAAAGGCGACAATGACCTCCCTGAAAAAGCTGAAATAACAAATTCCGGAAAATGGAAGGCAATTACTACATGATCCATGATTACCTGATATTCTTCGGGGTTTTTGCCATTTTCTTTTTCCTGACGGTCAGCATCTACCTGTACAGCCGCAACCAAAATTTTAAGCTAAGAAATGCCAGGCTTTCGGAAGCGAATAAAATGATTGAGCAACGACTCCATGAAGTCCAGCTCGAACATATCAGCACCAAGCTGAACCCGCATTTATTCAAAAATATTTTAAATTCGGTACAGTCTCACGCTTATCAGACTTATATGTCGCTGGACAAGCTGGCGAATGTTTTAGACTATATTTTATACGAAAGCAACACCAAATTCGTAAGTCCTAAGGAAGAATTAAATTTTGCACTAAGCCTTATCGAGATCAATAAAATAAAGGTTAATCCGCTTTTTGATTTCAGGATTAAATCGAAGATTGATAAATCTGACCGCGTTTTTGAAGAAAAGGTTTTTGCGCCGCTTATTTCGGTGGACCTGATTGAAAATGCTTTCAAGCATACGGATTTCCTCGCTGAAGATTCATTTATTTCCATTCAGCTTGAACTGCAACAGAACATTTTTTCGATGAAAGTAAGCAATAAAGCTTCCCTGAAAAATGCGCTTGAAAAAGAAAAAAGCGGGTTCGGAAGCCAGTCGCTGGACCAGCGGCTGAAAATGATCTACAACAATCACTATTCCCTTCATAAAAGTTTAAAAAACGGTATTTTTACAGCAGAGCTAACCATAAATCTCGGAGAATTCTATGATAAAATGCCTTATTCTTGACGATGAATTACTCGCAATAAGCTATCTGAAACTTCTGTGCGAGCAGATCGAAGAGGTTGAGGTCATAAAAGTATTCAACGATCCTAAAATCTTCCTCAATGAAATCGGGGATATCGACTGCGATGTGTGTATCCTTGACATAGAAATGCCGGGAATGAGCGGTCTTCAGGTTGCCGAAATGATTTCAGATTCTAAGAAAATTATTTTCACAACAGCTTATAAAGAGTATGCTGCAGAAGCATTCGACCTCAATGTAGTGGATTATGTCAGGAAACCGATTAAAAAGGAACGGCTCGTCCAGGCGTTTGAAAAGGCAAAACAGATCGTTCAGAACAGTCAGAGAAAAGACTTTATCGAATGGAACACCAATATAGGCAAGACCGTTATTTTTACAGATCAGATCGCTCATATTAAAACCTCGGAAATAGACAGTCGTGACAAAGATCTCATCCTGAAAGACGGCAGTAATCTTGTTTTAAAAAACCTCAACTTTAAAAATCTCCTGGAAATGCTTCCTGACAAGGACTTTATTCAGGTCAATAAAAAGGAAATTATCGCGGTCTCTTCCATCAAAGTTTTTTCTGCCAACGAGATCATCACCACCATTCCTGCTGAACCCGACAGCTTTCTGAAGCTCCAGGTCGGGGAAACTTACAGAAAAAGGCTTTCGGAACTCTTCGGAAAATAAGTTTCGCTGCATTATTTATTGCTTTCATTACATTTAAAAAAGAATACGTTTTATCATAAGGATATTCTTATCAACTTTGCGTAAAATATCGGAATTATGAACTTTGGCAAATACAGAAATATTATTTTCTATATCGCTACCATTGCTGCTTTTTCGTTTTTGATCTACATTTTCATCATTGAAGGGCAAACGCTGGAAGCCGGAGAAAATATTGTCATCAAAACCAATCACAGCTCTACCTGGGATAATTTTCTGGAATCTTTCAAAACGAATTTGCATCATCCGCTGGCATTATTACTTGCTCAGATTGTAACGATTATTCTTGTAGCAAGACTCTTTGGATGGATCTGTATCAAGATCAAGCAGCCTTCCGTTATTGGTGAGATGATTGCAGGGATTGTTTTAGGTCCGTCACTTGTAGGAATGTACTTTCCGGAATTCTCTGCTTTTCTTTTCCCGAAAGAATCATTAGGAAACCTGCAGTTTCTGAGCCAGATCGGCCTTATTCTTTTCATGTACATCGTGGGAATGGAACTCGATCTGAGTGTATTGAGAAAAAAAGCACATGACGCTGTTGTCATCAGCCACGCCAGTATCATCATTCCTTTTGCTTTGGGAATAGGTTTATCCTACTTCATTTACAAAGAATTTGCTCCCGACGGAATTCAGTTTACCTCTTTTGCTTTATTCATTGCGATTGCGATGAGCATTACGGCATTTCCCGTACTGGCAAGAATCGTTCAGGAAAGGAATCTTCAGAAAACGAAACTCGGAACGGTTGTCATTACCTGTGCCGCAGCCGATGATATTACGGCATGGTGTATTCTGGCAGCCGTAATTGCGATTGTAAAAGCAGGATCTTTTGCCAGTTCGATTTATGTGATCTTAATGGCGGTCGGCTATGTATTTTTCATGATAAAGATCGTAAGGCCATTTTTAAAAAGAATCGGAGATCTCCAGGCGGGAAAAAATACGATCAACAAACCGATGGTCGCCATCTTTTTCTTAACATTAATACTCTCGGCTTATACGACAGAAGTGATCGGTATCCATGCACTTTTCGGAGCTTTTATGGCCGGAGCTATTATGCCTGAAAATGCAAAATTCCGGACGATGTTTATCGATAAGGTAGAAGATGTCGCGCTCGTCCTTTTGCTTCCTTTGTTCTTCGTATTTACGGGGCTTCGTACGCAGATAGGATTATTAAATGATGAACATCTCTGGATCACGGCAGGGTTTATTATCCTTACTGCTGTCGTAGGAAAGTTTGCAGGAAGCGCACTGACCGCTAAATTTTTAGGGATCAACTGGAAAGAAAGTCTCACTATCGGAGCACTGATGAATACGAGAGGATTAATGGAGTTAATCGTTCTGAATATTGGCTATGACCTGGGCGTTCTAAGTCCGGAAATCTTTGCCATGATGGTGATTATGGCGCTATTTACTACGTTCATGACAGGGCCTGCACTCGATTTCATCAACTTTATTTTTAAATCCAAAAAGACAGAAGAAGAGCATAAAGACCACAATGATGCTAAATACAAGGTTTTGCTTTCTTTTGATAATCCCGAATCCGGAAGCACCCTGCTGAAGCTTGCCCATGACTTTACCAAAAAGATGAATGCCAATAAAAGCATCACCGCGATGAATATTGCGCCAGTCAACGAAATGCATGCGTATGACATCAATGAATATGAGAACGAACAGTTCAGAAATGTAATCGATACTTCCCAGGAGCTGCAGTTGAAAATCACGACTCTTTTTAAAGCGTCAACAGATATCGAAAGTGATCTTACAAATATTTCAAACAAAGGAAATTATGATCTTCTTCTGATCATGCTGGGGAAATCAATGTATGAAGGAAGCCTGCTCGGAAGGCTTTTAGGATTTACCACGAAAATCATCAATCCTGAAAAACTTCTCAATACCGTAAAAGGAAAAGGAAATATATTCAACAACTCCCCTTTTGATGATTTTACCCTGCAGATCCTGGACAAAACCAATATTCCGGTCGGCATAATGGTGGACAAGAGCTTCATTTCTGCCGATAAAGTATTCGTTCCCATCTTTAACCTGAGTGATTTTTACCTTCTAGAATATGCCAAAAGGCTGATCAACAACAACAATTCCCAAATCATCATTCTTGATGTGGCCGGACAGATCAGGAGCAATATTGAAATAAAAGAACTCATCAGAAGCATCGAACAGGTAGCGCCCAATCACATCACTTTATATAATGAGAAGAAGATCGAGAAAGACTTTCTTACTTCCCAGGACCTTATGCTGATCAGCAGTAAAAGCTGGAAAAGCCTGATCGACACCAAAAGCCTATGGCTTTCGGACATTCCTTCTACGCTGATCATCAGCAATCCGTAAAAAAGTGAATGGTGAATTTTGCTTCGCACGTCAATGGTCAATTTTTTAAATTCACATGAAATTATTGACTGCAAAGCAAATTGACAACGAAGTGAATTGACTTTTAAATTCACTATTCACTTTTTAAAAAAAATTCTCTATCTTCGCCCTGTGATTACAAACATCGGAACATATTATTACGGAATTTTTAGCTCAGATCTGGGATAAGGATTTCATGAATATATAGCATAACCTCGTCCTTGGGCGGGGTTTTTTATTTTAAAATTTAAAAGATGAAAATAAGTATTATCGGAACAGGTTTGATCGGCGGATCAGTTGCTTTAAAACTGAGACAGAAAGGAATGACCAACTTTATTTACGGGATAGACAACAGCCCGGCCCATCTCCAAGAGGCCCTGGACTTAAAGATCATTGATGAGCAAGCAAATTTGGAAGACGGGATCAGGAAAGCTGATCTGATTATCATTGCCATCCCGGTAGATGCTGCAAGAAAGATCCTGCCAAAGGTTCTGGACCTGATCTCCGGCCGGCAGACCGTGATGGATACCGGCTCTACCAAAGCCGGAATCGTAAATGCCGTAAAAAACCATCCTAAAAGGCAAAGATTTGTAGCTTTTCACCCGATGTGGGGAACCGAAAACAGCGGTCCCAAATCTGCCGTTTCAGAAAGTTTTGCAGGAAAAGCGGGTGTCATCTGCAACCGTGAAGAATCTGCGGAAGATGCCCTGAAATTAGTTGAGAACGTTGCAAAAAGCCTGGATATGCACCTCATCTACATGAATGCGGACGACCACGATGTGCATACGGCCTATATTTCACATATTTCGCACATTACCTCTTATGCACTCGCCAATACCGTTTTAGAAAAAGAACGCGAGGAAGAAACGATCTTCCAGCTGGCCAGCTCGGGGTTTTCAAGTACTGTACGTCTGGCGAAGTCGCATCCGGAAATGTGGATTCCTATTTTCAGACAGAACAAAGAGAATGTTCTTGATGTTTTAAATGAACACATTTCGCAGCTGAGGAAATTCAAATCGGCGCTGGAAAAGGAAAACTTTGAATACCTGGAAGAGCTGATCTCCAATGCCAACAAGATACGGGGAATCCTTGATAAATAAGCTCTATTTTTAACATTAAGAAATTAAGATTTTTTTTTACAACATCGTTTATTGATGATAGCTTTAATTATCGAAAGCGAGCAGAAGCTTCTGCGGTGGTAAAAGTTAAGAATAAACAAAGTTTATTTTAGTTCAGAAAAATTAAGCTTGGGAGAGATAAACGAAAAATTCTTCGTCCTTTTTAACAGGCTAAGAATACAATTTTTATTTTAACATTAAGGATTTAAGTTTTAATTTCTTAATTAACCTTGCTTTAAATATAAATCAATTGGTCTATTACCAAAACGAAGTAAGCCGTTACCCAACGGAAGTAGACTGTTACCGTAGTGAAGTAGACCGTTACCATAGTGAAGTAGACTGTTACCGTAGTGAAGTAGACCTTTACCCGAGTGAAGTAGACTGTTACCGTAACACAGGACACACTATTATGGCCTAAGTAGGTTAAAAAGATTATCTTTACTTAATTCAAAGCAGGCGTGCTTTACCGCCAAATTTTAAATAATTACTCACTATGAAAACCACACTTTTATTCATTTTAACGGCCCTGATTGCTGTTTCTCATCATCTGGCGGGCCAGAATATCGCGGGATCGTGGAAGGGAGAATTAAACGTACAGGGAAATAAGCTTCCTCTTATTTTTAACATCAGCCGGGAGAAAGAAGTTTACACGGCTACGATGGATAGTCCTCTACAGGCTGCTGAAGGGATTCCTGTGGATAAAATAACTTTTACTGACCCAGAATTGATTTTAGAGCTCTCGTCTATCGGCGCAGTTTATAAAGGGAAATTTGATGATGGAAAGATTTCCGGGCAATTTGTCCAGAGAGGACAGATTTTCCCTTTGGTTCTTGAGCCTTATGATAAAAACAGCAGCACAGCACTGAAGCCTGAAATCCTGAACCTTTCTGCGAACATCACCGAAAGCCTGCAAAAAATTGAAAGCTTTATTTCCTACCTTGAAAAAAACAATGCAGAGGCCGGTGAAATTTCAATTTTTAAAGACGGAAAAGAAATTTACAAAAGAAATTTCGGCGAAAATAATCTTCCGCAGTCTCAGAAGGGAAAAGAAACTTTCCAGATCGGCTCAATCACCAAAACCATGACGGCCATCATGATCTTTAAGCTGATTGAAAAAAATCAATTAAACCTTAATGATCAGTTATCAAAATTTTATCCTGAAATCCCGAACGCCGAAAAAATAACGATCTCCCAGCTGCTGAGCCATACCTCAGAACTTGGCGATTACATCATGGGAAAAGATACGATGAAATGGCTTACGGAGAAGGTTTCGGAAGAGCAGATCATGAATCATATTATTGAGCAGGGATCGCTTTTTGAACCCGGAACCCAAACACAGTATTCCAATTCCGGCTATTATCTTTTAGCGAAAATTCTTGAAAAAATAAGTAAAAAACCGTACGCCGAAAACCTGAAGGAATATATTATTACGCCATTACAGCTTAAGAAATTCTATACGGCCAGTCAGAAACCCACCGATGTTTTTCTTCCATACAGCTATGCCAGCCGGTGGGAGGCGGTGAAAGATTTCAACTTTAATAATATCGTTGGCGTAGGCGATATCGCAACAACACCGACCAATCTGAATATCATTATCAATACTTTATTTGCCGGGAAGCTCGTTTCCGAAGAAAGCCTTGCTGCCATGATGCCACAGGACGATAAATTCGGACGGGGACTTGCTATCGTACCTTTTAACACCAAGATTTTTGTGGGCCACAGCGGCGGAACCTACGGAACCAACTCGCTGATGATCTACAACGGCGAAGATGATCTGTCAATTTCTTATTCACTGAATGCAGACCGCATAGGAGCCAATACTTTCGTTATTGACATCCTGAGTATTTTGTATAATCAGCCATTTGAAATGCCCGCTTTCGGCCCGGAAATAAGCGTTGCAGATTTGCAGAAATACGTCGGCGATTATACGTCAAAAGATATTCCGCTGGGACTTAAAATTTTTGTGAAAAATGACGGACTGTTTGCCCAGGGAACCGGCCAGCCCGAATTCCCCCTCGAATATGCAGGAGATCATCAGTTTAAATTCGATAATTACGGCGTGAAGATCAGGTTTTATCCCGAAAAGCAGCAGATGGAACTGCAACAAAACGGCGGGACGTTTTTATTTGATAAAAAGAAATAATACAACAAATCCTTAGAAGTTTATTCTAAGGATTTGTTTATTAAAACTATATTTTAAATAATACGTCAAGTTTTGGCGCGTGTGAGAATTAGCTTTGCTTTATAATATTTAAAGAAAGTATAATTACAAAATACAGCGTATGAAAAAATTTGATGATGAATGGAATGATGAGCTCTCAGAATTTAAAGCCATTTCCGTAGAAGGCTTAAACAAAGGATTCGCAGGAAATAAAAGTGCTTTGGGAGATATTATCATCAACAAAGATGATTTTCCTGATTACCGCAGCCCGTTCCACGATTACAGAAATACTCCTTTGGGATATTCTTATCTGACAGACCATCCTGTATCTCCATTTCCTTCAACGGGAGTAAGTAAAAATGGAGAAAAGGGATATGAGTACTATGCCGAAGTTCTTCCCTGTGAAACAGGCTCACAGGTCTATGGAAGCTATCAGGCCAATGCAAGAAAGAAACAGGCATTATTCCTGTTTTATGAAAAACCCGGTCCTGAAAAGATAAATTTCTCCGGTGACTTTTATATTGCCAAAATGGGCGATTACTTTGTACATCTCTTCAGGAATTTCCCGGAACCGCTACCTTCCAGTATCAATGGCAAATTTTTCAGGAATATTACTTCTATGGAAGACGAAGCGGCTTATCTTACTCAGCTCGCTTATACATTTGAGAAGGATAATATAAATGCTACTCTTGTTCACCAGGCTTTAATGAGGGAATACCAGTTTTATACAGGAGATAGAAAATTTGAAGAGATTATAGGAAATATTTCCACTATTCCTTCAGATGCTGTTGGCTGGTGTGCTGAAAAGTTAGAAGTCTTTAAGCCTACAAAGAAAAATTACGATCCTACCGTTAAAGATTATGCACCCTTAATTCCTATCAATATAAATAAGGCGTCACAGTTTTTTGAAAACGTAGGAGACAATCCTTTCGTCCGGGGTGCTGAATTTGCTTTTACTCAGGTTTGGGAATTGGTAAAAAAAGCAGCAAACAAGATCAAAGGCGCATCTATAGACCATCTTCCCGATGCATTTAGAAAGCTGATTCTTAAAATTACAGGTGTCATTGACGATATTAAATCTTTTCTCACCCATCTAACAGATGAAATTAGTGAAATGGCTAAAAAGGGTATTGAACTTCTGAAGCTGGCTAACGCTTTCTATTGTGGTGTGAATAGTGGATTGATCAGTCTTATCCAGTGTCTATTGTATATTTTAGAGTTTCTTTTACAGCCTACAACTGCTTTCTCCTATCAACAGTATCTTGAAAGAAGAGACCTGATGGAAAAAGCTGAGGATGTACTGGATTGGATAACAGAGAATGTTTCTAAGTTCTTACAAGGCGTCAAAGATCTTTTTAAATCCAGTGGAAGCATTTCTTCATCTGATATGGAAGCAATACTGGACATAATGAAAGAGTATTTTGGTGATGTTTCAAGATATACGGTAGCTTTTTATCTCGGTATCTTTGGATTTGAACTGTTGATTAATATTCTTCTGCTTATCTTTACAGAAGGTGCAGGAAATGTCGTAAAAGGAGCTACTTATGTACAAAAGGCAGCAAGTCTATTAAAGGTTCTGGCAAGAGAAACTGTTTCTGTGGCTACATTAGGAATTACAGATTTACTGGCTTTTCTTTCAAGATTTATTATTAGATTTGGAAAGGCTTGTGCTAAAGGGTTTGCCGGTTTCACCAGATTCATTGAAGAATTATTACAAGGTGCTAAGAATGGTGCTAAAGCAGAGGAACTGGCTGATGAAATCCATGATATAGAGGAGATAATAATCAAAGGAAGAAAACTTCAGAAAGGAGGTGATGATGCAACCAAGTCTTTTGCTGAAAATGCAGGAATTAAGATAGAGCGATTTTTAAGTGAAGCTAAGGTCTTTGGACAATCTACAGACTATACCTGTGCTGCTACTTCTTTAAGAATGGTATTGGATGACAAAGGTATTGTTAAAAGTGAAGAATATCTTGCCAGTGCTTTGAACACAGATAAAAATGGTGCTTCTATTTTAGATATTCCAGATGCATTATATAATAGTTATTTGGATGAAGTAATAACTATTGCAGAAAGTAAGATAACTTTGCCTAAGCTACTGGAGAAATTAGCGGATGGAGATAAAGCAATTGTAAGCCTATGGACAGATGAGTTTAAAGGTCATGCCGTAGTACTGGAAAAAGTGGAAGGTGGACAAGTTTTTTTGCGTGACCCCCTACCTATAAACCATGGAGCTTCATATTCTATGAAAATAGAAGAATTTGAGAAAATATTCAATAAAAAAGCAGTAATTATTAAAAAATAAAATGATGACAGAACAAGGGAACATAAAATATAATACCAAAGGAGAGAAACCTTTAAAAGGCTACCAGATTGTTAGAGTAAGAAATATAGCCAATGCTAAAGAGGTATTGGATAACTTCAAAAATGCTGTATTAATATTCTTAAATAATAAAACTCTTCACTATGAAGATCCAAAATGGGAGAAGCTGCTTCCACAGGGAATTGTAAGCAAAATCAAGCAACTAAGTGATGATGACTATAAATATGATGAACTATTAGATGATATAGATATGACTATCTATAACTTTCAAGATATTAAAAAATGGGAATGGTATAGTTCTTTGGAAACAGAGAAAGGATTTGATATTATTGTAAAAGGCAAATTTAATGCTGGACAATTCATTAGCTTCATCCATTGTCAAAATGTTCCTTTAGATAATATCAGAATTATAGATGCCGATAAACAAGAATTTTATGAGCTAAAAACTATTAAAGATTATACGTCTTATAAAATCCTAAAGTAGTCCTAAAGCA
>JBMDXW010000259.1:0-11135 GCA_048594965.1 Chryseobacterium sp. | reverse complement strand
CTTTCCAGCTCAGCACGCTGTTCGGGTGATATATTTTTGAAATAAACATCCTTGCCCTGAACCTTAATGGTTTTTCCCTCTTTATCTTTCTGCGACTGGAACTGATCGTCGTACACCGGAACTTCTTTGTCTTCATAGCTTTTCCCGTCCACCATATAAATGCTTTCCAACGGTTTTTCAATAGAAGCGGGAACACTGCGGTCGGTGTAATAATTTGCCCATCTCGTTAAAGCCGTTCCGTTCTGCTTAAACACCGCCCAGAAAAACATACTGATCATAAAAACCGATAAGAGTGCCCCAATAGATGATTTTTCCTCGGGCTTCGCTTTGAAATACAACGAAGCATAAAAATAAATCACCGGAATACACGCAAAAATGAAGGCGTCGGTACTGTCGCTGCCAAAGATGTTTCCGGGGATGATCCATCCGATAACGCCTGCGATGATGGCGGGTAAGAAAACTTTAAGTAAAATTTCAGAAAGTTTGGTGTCACCCTCCTGTACCGGCTTCATCTGGGCAGCATGAAGGTAATGCTTTCTGCCGATGGTGAAGATCACCAATCCCACCAGCATCCCGACTCCGGCGGTAATAAACGCTTCGCCCCAGCCGAATTTATTCCGCATAAAGGCCGCGATAATATTACAGATAAACGCACCGATATTGATTCCCATATAGAAAATATTATATCCGGAATCTTTATTGACTTTGTAAGGTTCCTCCGAATACAAATTTCCCAACAGCGTAGAAATGGTAGGCTTAAAGAAACCGTTTCCGATAATAATCAGAGCCAGAGAAGAATAAAATAATGTCAGGTCTTTGAAAACGCCCATCCCGATATATCCGGCAGCCATCAGAATACCTCCGATGTAAATGGATTTGATATATCCCAATACCCGATCTGCAAGAAAACCTCCGATGAAAGGCGTTAAATAGGTAAGGGCAATATAAGTCCCGAAAATATCGTCTGCCGTCTTATCCGGAAGTCCGAGACCGCCTTTTGCGCCGGTAGGTTCAATGACGTACAACACAAAAATTCCGAGAATCAGATAATACCCGAAACGCTCCCACATTTCCGTAAAGAAGAGGAAAGGCAATCCCTTAGGATGTTTAGTCTTCATAGTGTCAAATTTCAAATTTCACAAATATAGAATTTTAAAAAGAATAATTGAATTTTATTAACTTTGGGTAAATAAGATCAGATTATGAATACGGTATATCACTTATCCTCAGCAGATGAAATTAATGAGGATTTAATAAAAAGTATAAAAGCAGCATACAAAAAGAAACCTATTTCAATAACTATCGAAGAGGATGTTTTTATTCCTTTCTGGCAAAAAGAAGAAGTAAAGAGAAGAGCTGAATATTCGAAAGAAAATCCTGAATCACTCTTAGATTTCAACGACTTTATGGAAAATTTTGAACGGAATACAGGAAGGTAAAATTCAATAAAATTATGAATTGCGGAGAAAAGGTTATAAAAGAGTAGAATATTTAAAAGACAATCCGGAGAGAGTTTTGGATTTTCATTGAAAAATTTGGAAGAGATTATTTAACTTTGAATTAAAATAATAGGAGAAATGCAGATTACAGTAAAAGAAATAAATAAAAATCTTGAATCGCTTCCTAAAGAACTTTTTGAGCAGGTAAATGATTATATCGACTTTTTAAAATCGAAATATGGTAAAATTCACTCTGAAGATTGGGCGGGAAATTTATCTGATCATCAGATAGAATCTGTGAAAAAAGGACTGGAAGACATCGAAAAGGAGAAAACATTAAATCACGATACTGCCAGAAAGAGAATACAGGATTATATCAGTTCAAAAAAATAATCATGGAAGTTTTCTGGTCTGAAGAAACATTTGAAAATTATATAAAGATCGTTGATTATTTATTGGAAAACTGGACCATAAGAGAAGTCGAGAGATTTGAAAGCAATTTTAATAAGTTGATCGACAATTTAAAAAATCATACGGCTATTTGTCCGAAATCAAAAATTCTTGATGTGAGAAAATGTATTATTGATGAAAACAATTCTTTGATATACAAGGGAATAAATAATAAAATTTTTCTCATTACGATTATTCATAACCGAAGTTACCATATCTATTAAAATAAAAAAATCGTTGTTAGATTCTAACAACGATTTTTTTATGCACTATCTTAATTACAGATTACCTAGAATAAAATCTGTCATTTTCTGATACAGCTGCGGCCGGGTCTGTCCGCCGTAGATGCCGTGGTTTTTATCCGGATAGGCCATGAAATCAAACTGCTTCTTATTCTGAATCAAAGCTTCGGAAAACTCCATGGAATTCTGGAAATGCACGTTGTCGTCAGCGGTTCCGTGGATCAGCAGGAACTTCCCTTTCAGTAATTTTGCGTATTCGGTAGGGGAATTTTTATCGTAACCGTCCGGGTTTTCCTGCGGCGTTCTCATGAATCTTTCCGTGTATACCGAGTCGTAATATCTCCAGTTGGTCACCGGTGCTACGGCGATTCCCATTTTGAAGACATCGGCGCCTTTCGTCATCGCAAGACTGGTCATATACCCTCCGAAGCTCCATCCGAACATCCCGATCCTGGTTTTATCGATGTACGGCTGATTTCCGAACCATTTGGCAGCGGTAATCTGATCTTCAATTTCATACTTCCCTAAATCCATATAAGTCACTTTTTTGAATTTAGCGCCTTTATACCCTGTCCCGCGGCCGTCCACACAGGCTACGACATACCCTTTCTGGGCAAGCATTTCAAACCAGATCCCGTTTCCGTTGTCCCAGGAATTGGAAACCTGCTGGGAACCCGGTCCTGAATACTGGAACATGAACAGCGGATATTTTTTGTTTTTATCAAAATTTTTAGGTTTGATGATCCATGCATTCATCTGGTCTCCGACAGCGTTTGGAATGGTAATGAATTCTTTTTCCACAAAGCTGTCAGCTTTAAGTTTCTGAAGCTGCGCCTCGTTGTTCTGAAGCTCTTTTACCACTTTTCCGTTCCCGTCTTTCAGCACGAAAGTGTAAGGCTTGGCGGCGGTGGAAGAGGTTTCAATGAAGTAATTATAATTTTTGCTGAAATTGGCGGAGTTGTTACCTTCCGCATTGGAGATCAGCTGGGATTTTCCGTTTTCGATATTTACCTTAGAAACTACTTTGTTGATGCTCCCTTTCTCTGTGGTCTGCACATAAATTTCCTTTGACTTCGGATTGTATCCGTAATAATCGGTTACTTCCCAATTCCCTTTCGTTACTTGCTTTTTCAGCCTGCCGTCCTTGTCATACCAGTATAAATGGCGGTTGCCGTCCCTTTCAGAAGCCCAGAGGAAAGAATCGTCTTCCAGAAATTCAAGTGTAGGACTGTCGGTATCAATCCACTTTTCGTCGGTTTCGGTAAATAACTTCTGCACCGCTCCGGTTTTGGTATTTACTTTTAACACATCTGACGCATTCTGGATTCTTTCCGAAGTGATCAGGACAATCTCATCCGCTTTGGCGGTCTGGAATACATTCGGGATATAATAATTCTTAAAGGCTCCTAAATTCAGCGGCATCGTTTTCCCATTGTCCAGACGGTAGAGTTGGGCGGAAACCACCGAATTTTTTTCTCCGGCTTTCGGATACTTGTACCGCATTTCCGTAGGATAAAGGGTCTTTCCGTAAATCGGAATATAAATTTCCGGAACCTGGCTTTCATCGGATTTTACGAAAACAATAGCATCCGAGTTTTTGGTCCATTCATATTGCCTTGCGTGTCCGAATTCCTCTTCATACACCCAATCTGCCAGGCCATTCAGAATGAAATTTTTCTTTCCGTCTGTGGTAATCTGGGTAATTTTTCCGGTGTTCAGATCCTGGTAGAATAAATTATTGTCCGAAATAAAAGCAACCTTTGTTGCATCAGGGGAAAATCTGGGTTCCTGTACGGTATTGCCGTTATTCAGGCTCATTACTTTTCCGGATTTAAGATCTTTTACCTCGAATTTACCTAGAAAAGAATGTCTGTAAATAGGCTGACTTTCTTTCAGCAGAAGGATTTTGGATTCGTCATCCGAAAATTCATAGCTTTCAAACTGTCCGTCTACGATATTTCCTTCTTTCTGAGAGGTCTTATAGGAATATTTGGCAATGCCGCCCTGTTCGATCACCAGGTAATTCTCACCATTTTTCATGGAAGTGATTCCGGCAATGCCTTTTCCGCGGTAATATCCTGAATATATTTTGTCTAAAGTGATTTCCTGAGCGGATAAACTCTGAAAAGCGGCCGCTAGGGTAAGGGTTAATATGAATCTTTTCATTTTAAATTTTAAAGATCTCAAATATAACAATTTTATAGATGGCAAAAAAAGCATTTAAAACCGAACTTTTGGCAAAAGAATTGAATATTGATAAGCATAATCAAATTATATAATAATTATGGAAACGAATGCTTTTAACCAAAAACTGAACCGATACGAACTGGACGATAAGATTGTATATACCGGTTTTTCAAGCTATAAAGATGCTGAAGAATGTGCAAATAAAAAAAATGGAGAATTGGTAGAAGTAGGATTTAAAGATGGAAACGACAATCCCGAAATTTGTAGTGAAGCTAATTTATTAGAGAAAAAATTACATTACTTCGTAGATGCTGGTGCTGAGTACAAATTCATTCATTCGTCTGACCCGGGTTTCAGAAAATATGCGGATGAGCTTCAGAAAATCAAAGCAAAACTTACACAGTCGCCACCGGATGAGAGATATATCGCCAATTTTGAAATAGAAAATACAGAAGACCCGATCGTTGTAATTAAAAATGATCATTTTGAATCGGTAACATCCAGAGAACGTTCAAAATATCTGAAGCATGCAAAAGTTTATGAAATTGGTGTTTCAGTACCAAAATCTTAAAAACATTATATTATGAGCAAAACCAAGTATTCAGAAAAAGCTCAGGACAAAGTAGGAAAAGTAATGCACGAATTCAAGGAAGGAAAGTTGAAATCTTCTTCCGGAGAAAAAGTGAAGAGCAGAAAGCAGGCGGTTGCCATAGGTATTTCTGAAGCGAAAGAAGAGGGATTAAAAGTCCCTAAACAGAAGAAGAAAAAAGATTAAATAAAAACGGCTTGAACATTTCAAGCCGTTTTTATATTCTATCCTTTGTAATTATACATAATCTGATAATATTCATCCGCCATCCGGTCACTGTTGAATTGATCCTTTACATCATTCATCGAATTATACTGTATTCTTCTCCATTTGTCCGGATTGTCATAATAAGCCGGAAGGATTTCATTTTCAAGAATTTCATACAATTTATTCATGTCGTAATTATCCTGCTCGTAAACACTCATATTCTGGTAATCACCTTTCGGTACCACGAAAGAATTTTCCCCGTGCTTTGCAAATTCCGGGATCCAGCCGTCATCAGTGGACAGATTTACAGATCCGTTCATGGCGGCGGTCATTCCTGAAGTTCCTGATGCTTCTCTCGGTACTCTCGGGTTATTCAGCCAAAGGTCTGAACCCTGTTTTAAGGATTTACTTAAAGAAAGTTCGTATCCGGTGAGAACAGCCATTTTCTTATTATTTTTACTCTCCTCAACCAGTGAGTTGAAAACAGAAATGGCAGAATAATCCATCGGGTAGGGTTTTCCTGCCCAGATGATCTGTACGGGATATTTGGGATGATTCAAAAGTTTGTAAAATCTTTCTTTGTCCTGTAAAAGAAGGTCTGCACGTTTGTATCCGGCAAATCTTCTGGCCCAAACGATCGTAAAGATATTGGGGTTGAAAAGATTTCCCGTCTGGTCGGCAACAATTTTGAAAAGTCTCTTTTTCAGATGTTTTTTACGGTAGTCGAAAACAGTCTCATCGTTCTCATCTTTTGCGTTGTATAAAGGTTTATCCGACCAGTATTTGAATTCCTGTGCATTGGTAATGGAGGTTATTTCGCAGATGCCTTCATATTTGCTCCACATGGCTCTCGATACTTCGCCGTGTAGCTGGGAAACGCCATTTGCAATGTGAGCCATTTTCAGAGCGCATAAAGAATGATTAAAACGGTCGTCGCCGGAACCTTCGATTCTTTTCACATCATCCATGCTGAAGCCTGAAAAATAAGACATTTCGTAACAAAGTCTCAGGCTGTGTTTTTCATTCCCTGCTTCTTCAGGAGTATGTGTGGTGAACACCATCTTTTCCTTTACCCTGTTCAGGTTGCCGTTGTACTTTCTCAGTAAATGGAATGCGGCAGGGAGTCCGTGCGCTTCGTTGAGATGATAAATGTCTCTTTCAAGGTTCAGCTCGTCCAGAAGCTTTGCTCCGCCTTTTCCTAAGAGGATATACTGGGCGAGTTTCGTCGATTCGTTGGCATCGTAGAGTTTATGGCAGATGGTTTTAGACACATGGTCATTTTCCGGAACATCCGTCGAAAGAAAAAACATCGGTGCTGTGTGGAAAATCTCAGGATCCAGGTACCAAACTTTTACCCAAACCGGTGCACTGTGAATCTCGATCTGGAATTTTATGCCGGTATCTTCCAGGAAACTGTACATTTTTTTTGTCCAGACAGGCTGAAGGGTCTGATCATGGTTTCTGGCCTGGTCATAATATCCGAACTTCCATAGAATACCGATGCCCACAAGATCCTGCTTCAGGTTGTAAGCACTTCTCATATGAGATCCTGCCAGGAATCCGAGGCCTCCGGAATAGATTTTGAGAACCTGCTCCAGGGCAAATTCCATCGAAAAATAAGCTACTTTTTTAGAATATTTGGGATTGATGCCAAAAGGCATTGTAAAGTTTCTAAAATCCATGCATCACAGTTTTATATTTGAAAGTTCAAAGGTATTAAATATGAAAGTAAACTAAATGTTAATTATTGGATAATTATTTTTAAAACATTAAATGTGAGCATTTTTTTATTTAACTTTAAAATATAAATTTTTGATAATCAAAACTTCATGACCTGGAAACTGAAGTTTTATGTGTTCCATAACAATAAAAATCAAGCACATGAAAAAAGCATTTTCTGATGAAGATTTAATAAAGAATCTCAGCTTGTATTATCTGAATCGACATTTGAAGAAAAAGCCGATCGAGAAATACCACCGCAAGATCGATGAGTCTCCTCTTCATGACCGTGAAAAGTACAAGAAGAAGACCGAAATTCTGTTGCTCAACTCCTTTATGCATCATTTTCCAGAGGTTAAGTTTGAAGATTTAACCTGTGAAAGCCCCGACTTCATCGCAAAATTTAACAACAAAAAGATCGGAATAGAGCTCACCGAAGTGATCAATCATCTTGAAATGAAAAAGATTGAGAGCAGCTTAAACAAAATTTTCCGTCAGGCAGAAATATTATTGGAACAGGAAGACACTACGAAATATCGTGGTGTTTATTTTTTAGAATTCCACTCCAATATCAGGCCCGACTCGCTCGAAAACCAGCAGGAAATTATTTTGAGTATTTATAAAAGCATCAGGCGCGGAAAACCTGTAGGATGCGTGAAAAGTTTGAGAAAATCTTTCCACCGGAGAAATGTCTTCATTACCCACGAATACAATATGAGTCTTTTCGATGAACTGTGTTCGGAAAAAATTCTCGAACTTATTGAGAAAAAGAACGAAAAGTTCCCTTATTACGACACTTCGGTAGATGAATGCTGGCTGGTAATCGTATCGGATATGAATTCCATCGCTTCCCGCTATACGTTCATTCAGGATAAGGAACATCTTCATCAGGTGAAAAGCCCTTTTCATAAAATTTTTCATCTTGAGAATCTTTGCGGAAATATCACCAGTATTAAGTGATTTATTGATAATATCTGGGTATTGTTTCATTTTTAATGAATTATTTTAAATAAATAACAGGTAATTGCTGCAAAATGGTTATATTTGAAATACTGTAAGTTATTACTAATCATAACCAAACTGAATAGCATGAAGAAATATTTACTCCTGTTTTTACTTTTACTTTCACGGACCCTCTATTCTCAGGCAGACTGCGCCACAGCACTTTCGGTATGCGGAAATTCGGACATTACCTATTCTCCTTCGGGGATCGGTGCAATCAATGAAAATTTGGGAGGATGCCTCAGCACTGGTGAGCACAATTCGATATGGTACAAAATTACCATCGCTACCGGCGGTACACTCACTTTTAATCTTGTTCCCAGTGATTCAGATGCAGATTATGACTGGGCCGTCTATGGTCCCAATGTAACCTGTGGAAACCTGGGCGCTCCCATTCGGTGTAATGCTGCAACAGTAATTGGCGTCGGTGCTTCCACCGGCCTGAATATGACCAGTACCATTACCAGTGCGGCAGGCGGATCTACCACTCCTTACTGCCGGTACCTCGATGTTCTGCCGGGACAAACCTATTATTTATACATCGATAACTGGGTGGATGTTTTTAATCCTATTACGGCGCCGTTTTCCCTAACATGGGGCGGAACCGCAACCCTCGCTTCGCCGTTTACCAATCCCAATATTCAGACACAGCCGTTTACGCCTCCGGGAGCTCCGGCAGCCAACCCGGCAGATCCGAGAGAAATTATTATCTGCCAGAATCCTACCGTATTCGATTTCAATACACTTTCCGCCGGTATTCTGAACGGAAATGCCAACTTCCAGATCAGCTATCATACGACACAGAATAATGCGCTTTCGGGCGCCAGCCCTATATTGACTCCACAAACCGTGAGTACGACGGCAACCTATTATTACAGCATTCACTACCAGGATCCCGCGGACCCGAACAATCCGATTAATTCCTGCAGGCAGGTCGGTGCATTCAAATTTAAACAGGGAGCCATTAGCGGAAGTAATGTGACGATATACGGGTGCAACAATAACAATGCAGGAACTGCAACTTTTAATCTGACCACGGCGGCAGTTTTCTCGGATCCTACGGCTGTAAAGCAGTATTACCATACGATGAGTGACCTTAATGCTGGTATTAATGCCATTAGCAATGCCGATTCTTTTGTTTCCGCCGAAGGTATTGTCTACGTTAAGATTACTTCTCAGTACGGCTGCGTAGCAACAGCACAGATTACCCTGAAGTTTTATCCTCAGGTGGTCGTTACGGAAGCTACTTTAAGATCCTGTTTTATTGAATCCAACCCCTCAACAGCATTGTTCAATCTTACAACGGCACCGGTTACCACCCAGACAGGAACGAAAACCTATTATCCTTCTCTGGCTGATGCGCAGAATAGTACCAATATCATCCAGATGGCCAATAATTATATCTCTCCCAACGGAGTGGTTTTTATAAAAGTTACCAATGCCAATGGCTGCTATGCAATCGCCAAAGTCAATCTGATCGTCATTCCTCCGGTATACTCTGATGTTCTGAAGGATAAAACGATTTGTATCGAAGATAAAACCACGCTCGATGCCGGGCCAGGCTTTACATCTTATGAATGGAATACGGGAGCTACCACACAGTCGATATCCAATATAGGAGTAGGGCAATATTGGGTGAAATTGAAGACCGGAACCTGTATCACCCTTCAAAAGGTAACGGTATACGCTTCCGAGCAGCCTGTGATCTCGTCTGTTGATATTACAAATACCACCGTCACCGTGAATGCCACTGGAGGAAACGCGCCTTACCGGTATTCTACGGACGGCATCAACTGGCAGGAATCTAATGTATTTACCAATATACCGAGAGGAGATCATCATATTTTCCTTAAAGATGATTATGACTGTGAGCCGATTATCATCAGCATTGTTGTTCCGAATCTGGTAAACGTGATCACTCCGAACGGTGACGGGGTAAATGATGTGATTGACTATTCTGAACTGGGCAATAAACAGAATCTCGTCTTTAATATTTTTGACAGATACGGAAATAAAGTCTTTCAGGCTGATAAACTCAGAGGTTATAAGTGGAACGGAACCATGGACGGAAAAAAAGTTCCGACCGGAACTTACTGGTATTCTGTAACCTGGAATGAAAATGACAAGAAAAACACAGCCATTAAATACTCAGGCTGGGTCATGGTGAAAAACAGAGACTGACCAAATACAAACTGCCGCGGAAGTGGCAGTTTTTTTATGAGATGGGGTTAAGTTGATCTTTGTTCGGAAAAAGAAGATCTTAACATCAGATGAAAATAGTGTTGTATCTAAATCCCTTAATATCAATTTGGTTTAAAACAAATCTCTATCATTATTTTCCTTACATTAGATTTAAAATTTTCAGGCATGAAAGATCTATTTATCAAACGTTTTGAATACTATAAAACTTTAGGCGACAAGTCCTTTTCACAGCTTTCGGAAGAGCAGTTTTTCTGGCAGTTCAATGAAGAAAGCAATTCGATAGCAGTTATTGTTAAACATATTGCCGGGAATATGCGGTCAAGGTGGACTGATTTTTTAAATGAAGACGGAGAAAAACCATGGCGTAACCGGGATGAAGAATTTGTTAACTCTCTTTCTGCCAAAGATGAGGTTCTCGATTCCTGGGAATCCGGTTGGAAATGTCTTTTTGAGGCGCTGAATCAGATCAACGATGAGAATTTACATTCGATTATTTATATCAGAAATGAGCCACACACCGTCCTGGATGCAGTGCTGCGTCAGCTGGCCCATTATCCCTATCATATCGGCCAGATCATTTATATTGCCAAAATGATGAAAAATGAGGAATGGAAAACGCTTTCCATTGCAAGGAATAAATCGGAAGATTTTAATGTAGAAATGAAAAATGTTTTCAGATAGCTTTGCGATGAACAATTTCAGAATACAAAAACACCGAGGGATTGTTTCGGAAGAATTTTTAAATAAAAATATTGCTGACTTTGATGCGGCCTGCCGATATGTTTCCCTGCTACCTTACAAACGGAATAAGGATAAAAGTAATATTCTCTGCGTATTTAACGACAAAGGCGGAACATGCAGTACAAAGCACGCCGTTTTAAGGAAGCTTGCCCTTGAGCACGACCAAAGGGATATAAAACTGGTGATGGGTATTTTTAAAATGGATGCAGAATATACCGGGAAAATTAAAAATACCCTTGAAAGATTTAACCTGAAATACATTCCTGAAGCGCACAATTATCTGAAAATAGAGGAAAAGTGTCATGATTTTACGCGTAAAGATTCCATTTATGATGATTTTAAAAATAAAATACTTCT
>JBMDXW010000258.1:0-10147 GCA_048594965.1 Chryseobacterium sp. | reverse complement strand
TGCAGTCACTCGAGGAATTTTACAAGTCAAAATTTGACAGGATCCCTGAGAACATCCGGAACGGAGTAGGCCACTTCAATGTCTTCACCATTGATGAATACATCGGTGAAAACGCCAGGCCTGTGGTGTACAGCAGGAAAGACTATTTTAAGATCACCCTGATTATCGGCAAAAACAGGATTCATTACGCGGACAAGGTCATTGAAATTCAAAAGCAGGCCTTGTTTTTTACGAATCCTCAGATTCCTTATAAATTTGAATGGATTGACGATCATAAAGCGGGATTCTTCTGTGTTTTTACCCCTGCTTTTTTTCATCATTTCGGAAACCTGAATGACTACGAAGTCTTCAGACCTGACGTGATTCCTGTTTTTGAACTGACGGATGAGCAGTTGGAAGATATCGTTCAGGTATACAGAAAAATGCAGGCCGAAATAAATTCGGATTATGCACATAAATATGACCTGCTGAGAAATCTGGTTTTTGACCTGCTTCACTATACCCTGAAGATGAAAACGGCTTCGAAGTCTGAAAAACAGCAGGTGAATGCTTCTCAACGGATTACGCATATGTTCCTGGAATTATTGGAACGTCAGTTTCCGATTGAAGATGTCAGACAGCGCATCTGCTTTCGCTCGCCATCGGAGTTTGCGGGTCAGCTGTCCGTGCATGTCAACCACCTGAATCGCGCTGTAAAGGAGACCACTGAAAAAACTACTTCCGCGATTATTGCGGAGCGTCTCTTACAGGAAGCAAAAATTTTACTGAGACATACGGAATGGAATGTTTCCGAAATCGCTTATTCACTGGGTTTCAAAGAGGCTACTCATTTTAATAATTTCTTCAAAAAAAATATGCGGATGACACCAATCCAGTTTCGTGAAAAGGATTGATCCACGAATATGATATTAATTATTAATAATAGATTTTTTTTAATTTTAACGAAGACTTATGCAAAATCTTTCAGCATTTGCTCCATGACGGAAAAGAGAAGGAGAAATAACGGTGTCTCCTATTAAATTTAATTATGAATATAGAGAAAATTGTAACAAAAAGGCTGATCTTAAACGAAATACAGGAGGGAGATCATGAATTTATTTTCATGCTCGTCAATTCTCCCGGATGGCTTAAATTTATCGGTGACCGTAAAATAAGGACTGCAGAAGATGCCATCGCTTATATCAGAAAAATCGGTGATCATCCCCAAATAACGTACTGGACGGTTACACAAAAACCGGATGCACAACCGGTTGGAATCATCACATTGGTAAAGAGGGATTACCTGGAATATTATGATATAGGTTTTGCGTTTCTTCCTGAGTATACCGGCAGAGGATACGCGTCCGAAGCGACGACGGCTGTTTTGCAAATACTGCCTGCGGATCTTATTTCAGATAAAATACTGGCTGTTACCACGCAAGAAAACAGCAGTTCCGTAAAGCTCCTGGAAAAGCTGAATTTCACCTATGAAACAGCCATCAGTGAAGATGGAAAAACACTTTTACAGTATGCACTAAGCTCAGATGAAATACAGATTGGAAAGCTCGTCGGCGCTTTTTTCGGTATGTTTGATAATTCTTCCGGAGAACCGGATTTCAGTCTGATGGATAAGATTTGTACTTCCTCTGTGAGCATCATCAAAAAATCAGGAACCCAAACGGAGATGTACGGTCCTGAATCATTTATTGAACCCAGGAGAAAGATCCTTACGGACGGTACATTGCAGGAATTCAGCGAGTTTGAAGTCGGCGGGGAAACAAAAATTGCAGGAAATATAGCACATCGCTACTCGAAATACCGAAAAAAAGGATGGTTAAAAGGAAATCTGTATGAAGGCACCGGACATAAGTTTTTTCATCTCATCAAAAATGAAGACGGCTGGAAAATTGCGCATGTGCTCTGGGAAGATGATGGCCATTAAGATAACATCGTTACTCTTAAGCGTAGTAGAGGTTTTTAAATGATGTTCAGATAAATCAGGATAAGTTATCGACGGAGGTAGTAAACATTTTTATCTTCAACGCCATCCTGATTTTGATCATAGTCGTCATATAAAGAAAGTACCAGTTCACTGTCGGTCAATTTTTCTACTTTATAAATTTCCATGTGTGAGGTATTGGATCTTTTAGTGACAATCGTTTGCGCGGTGCGGTCATAATTATACAGTCCTTTATCCTCATAATCAAATTCACATTGATTATTTTGCTCCTGATAGAATTTCAGGGAGTAGCTTCCGTCAGTACTAAATGCAAACGTGGTGCTCGCATCACAACCTTCCAGGGTTTGGGAATACAAAACAGCATTATTACTTCCTGATACGACTTCCGCTTTCGACATCTTCCAATCTCCTACCAGAGAAGCCATATTCTCAGTGTCATCATCACTTGTTTTACAGGAAAGTGATAACAGACTCAATGCTAAAAGAACATAGATTTTTTTCATTTTAAATAAGTTTGATCGGTATCGGTGTGACAACAATTTAGATACCAAAACAACAGGAATTCAGTGCTTTGTCTTTTATTTCACTTTTGCCTCTCTATTTTCAACCGCCGTTTCCTGGATCATTCCATTTTTTTTTATTGATGATATAGGCTACATAAAGATTGGGGAGCCAGCACAGCCAGGCTACCAGGGCATAGGAAAATTCAGGATTTTCCGTGGTTTTAACCAAAAGCGGATACCATAACCTGAGCGTAACTGCCGCGAAGGTACAGGCATAGCTGTAGACCGCAAGTTTCCGGTGGCGGATAAAATTCTTTCTTCTGATGTATTTAAGCGAGTAAAAGGTAGTACCAAACCAGGCAATTCCCAGAAAGACAAATCCCAAAGCAGGGACGAGGCCACCGTTTGCAAAGATTCCAAGATACACTGCCGACAGCGAACTGATAAAAACGGATCCCACGTATATTTTTCCTACGATCTTATGAAGTTCCGGATATCTCCGGCGGAAACGGACTCCAAATTGTCTCCAGCCGATAAAGAGCGAAATACCTCCGAAAATGATATGGGCAAAAAAGGCTGTTTCCCAGATCATGCTTTTTAGAAGTTCGGGAGACTTGGAACTTAGAAAAGTATCCTGAGGTTCTACAAACAGGTATAGCAATGGATAGGCTCCGATCATCAGAGCAAAAGTGCATAAAAGCAGAAATAGTATTTTCTTCATACCGTTGAATAGATTTCGGCAAATTTGCAGAGAATATAAGTGTCGAATTTTCCAAAATGAAAGGTGGAACGCTTTTTCAGAAAATAATTCCTGAAAATATTGTCTTTATTTAAAAACTACTGAGTCCAATCTCTTTGACTTTTTAGGAATTCGCTTGGAGAGCAATGCTCATATTTTTTAAAATTCCTGTTAAACGAAGTCTTTGAATTGAATCCGCTTTCAAATGCCAGAGCAAGGATGGTGTATTTTTGGTTTTCCGGCAATAAAGCAATTCTTTTAAATTCTTCAACCCGTCTCCTGTTAATAAAATCATAGAAGTTTTTATTCTCAATATGATTGATGGTCTGCGAAAGAACATTCGGGTGAATATCCAGCAATTGTGCAACCTGATCCAGACTAAGATCAGCGTCCGTAAATATTTTTCCATGTTCTATCTCGTGGATCAGTTTTTCGTAGGTTGCCAGAATGACAGCGTCACCGGCAAAGTTCTTTTGGTATTTTGTCTCAACGGTAGTGCCGCCGAAGCTATCTTCATGAGCCTCTTCCGGTTTTCCGTACTGCAGATTTAGTATGCCGGCACGCGTAATTCCGAAATAAGATGCTAAAATTATAAAAATGACAACAAAAGAGAACACCAAAATCTCATTTTTGATGATTACGGCAATCCAGATCAGCGCCATACCGATGATGAGATAATTGACCCAATAGAGGTTGATTTTCTCCGTATTGGAGAACAGTTCCGAGATTTTCTTCCGGTAATTTTTTACCGCCTGGATGCTCAGACCGATATATATCATTCCTGAGATTATGATGAAAATCTTCAGATAAACCCGAAACACTTTATAGCTGCCACCGTCGTGACTGTAGATGTAAATCTTTTCCTGCGATGGCTTAAAAAAAATTCCAGCAGGAGGATATAAATGATAACAGCAGGGGCAAAATGCAGTAACCAGCTTTTTTTACTTCCGGTCCATCCCGTAAGAAACAGGATGTAGAGATAGAGCATGGGGCCATGGAAAAAAGGTAAAGGGATTTCCAGTCCCAGCAGGAAAGGATAGTTCACATACTCACCCGAAAAAAGCAACAGAAAAAAACACAGATGCAGCCCTATCACAAAAAACCAGGCGGAGAGGAGATAATCTGCCGTCGTCTTCCGGTTTTTTCCTGCGACCAGAAGCGATGAGAAAAAAGCAATGAAAATTCCTGCAAGATAAAATAGCGTATGTATAGAGTGTATTTCGAAATTCATTCTGATATAAATATACTGAAAGTTTTCATTCAGTCTACTTTATAACACAATGGAGATTTTGTAAATATTTTATTTTTATCATTAGGGAAATAATAAGAGGTTAATAGTATAAAATCCTTGATTTCCTCTACTGTTTTGAAGGGGTAATTTTCAGATTTCGGAAAAAACCTTCCGTGCCTACGTCCACAAATAAGCCGATCGCTCCTGCTGCCTGAGAACCGAGCTTAAGGTCATTCACGATGAGTGAAGGATGTTCGTTGTTGTTAATAAAAAGTCTGGCCCTGCTGCCTTTCACTTCAATTTTTAAATTTATCCATTCATCCAGTCCCATATCGGCATACGATTCGTATTTTTCGGGATCTTCTTTTCTGAGGCGGTCATATTTAAAATACGGATAAGAGAAATACTGTACCGAGTGATTCCGTCTCACCTGATCTTCAGCTCTGCCATTGGCTGGACGGATGTATATGGATTCAAACCCGGAATTCATTTCATTGATCCTGAACGCCAATCCGATGAATCCACGATCCGTTGGAGAGGCCGTCGGAAGCAGCCTGCTCATCACTTCTACTTCAATAATACCATCTTTTAAGTGCAGATTCCTGATCTTCAAAAATGTTGGTTCATCGGCTTCTTTCACGGTATTGTCTTTTACAACCCTTGCTATTTTTCTGTCTTTGGTATTGATGATCTGGTAATACACTTGATGAGGGATAACATTACTTTCCTCAAGATGTATTTCCTGACTAAATGCACTTTTATTGGATAAAAGGAAAATAAACAAGATCATCCTTATTCTTTTCATGGAACTGATTTTAATTTCGGTTTTCGATTAATTCTTATTTTTTAAAAAGCCCTGCGTGAAGATCCGACCCAAAAGATCCTTCTGCCAACTGCAGATAATTACGCTTGCTCTGGTCCTTTTCGATGATTACGGTTCCGGTGGTTCGTACGTTTTTCATTTCCAGAAAATCCGTAGGGCTTGGAAGACTGTCGCTTAAGGGTCCGCTTCCGTATCCTGCCAGTTTTTTATAATTCACAAAAATACAGTCAGAGGCCTTATAACGGCGTTGGCTTCCTTTTTCTCTGATCCACACGGTGCTCGTATTGGCAATAATATTATGGTGAAAGTCGAAGTCCTCGCCATTGGTCCCCTGGGTTGTCCATACTCCGGCAAAATAGCCGCCGTAGACCAAACAATATTGCATGGCACTGCGAATGCCATTCTTTCCTTCATTTTTCCAGAAGACAACAGGAATTTTACAGTTGAAGAACACACAGTGATCAATCACCAGGCCATAGCCGTTTGCAATCACCCCCAGATGCAACGGCAGTACATCAGCATTACCGGCAAACAGGCATTGTGTGACCAGCAGATCTTCCAACGCTTTACCTTCACGCCAGATCGGATAAGACCTGCGCAGATTCTCTGCATCAAGATAAGTATAATCGGGGCTGCCTGTGAACCGCAGACCTTCGATGGTGACGTGGCTTACCTCAGGCTGGATTCCCTTTGCTTCTTCTCCGCCCACTCCGGGCTCGGGAGGTACAACAGTCATGATTACGGGCATTTTTTTTGGCGTCCAGTCTTCATCGTCTGGCATCACTTCAGCGCGGATGGTCAGACGGCTGGCGGAAGTATATTTATTATTGGTAAATAGTACAGTCCGGTCAATGAGATGAACTCCTTCTGTAAGGATGATCGTCGTTTCTTCCAGGTTTTTATTTAAATTTAACCTTTTTTCGGCTTCCGAAAGAGATTTTAATGGCTGTGTTTTTGTGCCTGAATTCATATCGCTGCCGGTCAAAGGATTTACGTATAATTGTTCCGCCTTTATAAAAAGCAGGTTTACTAAAAAGAACAGGAGACTAAGTGTTGCCGGTTTTATCATTTTACTTTTTTTGGTAAAATTAGGAACATTCCTATTCTGCAAAATGGTCATTTTATCATTAAAATGGTTAATTCATCTATTCTTTCGGTATTGCTGCGGGGTGGTATGGGTAAATTTTTTGAAGAAGCGGTTAAAGTTGGAAGGATCCGAAAACCCGAATTCGTAGCAGATCTCTTTTGCCGATTTATCCTGATGCAATGCTTTCTTTATTTCTGAAATGAGTTTGTGGTGAATCATCTGCTGGGCGGTTAATCCACTGAATTGCCGGCAGATTTTATTAAGAAAGCCAGAACTTACATTGAGCATTCGTGTATAGGCTTCAACAGTTTGATTTTCCAGGAAGTTCTTTTCCAGTAAAGAGCGGAACCTGTAAAATTCCGGGTGGACGTACGTATCCCGCTGAACATGATAGATCTCCGCATAATGACGGTTGAGAACAATAAGCAACTGATAGAGAACCGACCTGATCAGATGATTGCTGTCATTCTGAATCTGCCCGAATTCCTGTTCTATCTCCTTTAAAAGCTCAAGACATTTTCCGAATGACGACTGACTAATCTTCATTTCTGTCGGCTGCGAATACTGATGAAAGTACTGAAACCGGTACAGGAACAGCTCATCCGAAAAGAAGAGATGGAGGAAATCTTTCTCAAAGAACAGCGTGTAGCCTTTTATTTTTTCTGCAATTTCCCACCGCCTGATTTGCCCCGGACTGATAAAAATAATGGTTCCCGGCGTAAATGACATGATCTTTCCATCCAGAGAAAACGTTCCCGATCCTTCTTCGATAAAAACAATTTCGTAAAAACTGAGCTGATGTATCGTAGAGTCCAGCACATAATTTTTCAAAGTTTCGATACGTCCGATATCTAGTAACAGCTCCGGGCCGTATTTATTTGGCAGGAAATGGTAAATCTTAATGGGGGAAGGCGGTGTCATTATGTATTATATTACTGTAAAAATAATTTTTAAAAATACAAACTTTTGTTTGACGGTAAACGATCTTTCACTTCTTATTTCACAAGATGTATTTTGCACAAAGAAGTCTGAACCCGATACTGGTCTCTGCAAATCTTTTATTAGGAAGTGTTCTTATGATAATCTGTAAAACAGAACATGCTTAAAATTCCTTTACCAAAAACTCAGACCATCTTTAGAACAGGCTGCCGTGAATTTGCGCGGGATGGATTTTTAGATTAATTGCTTTTAATAATAATATCCGGATTATATTCTACGGCTTTGTCTAAAAGATGCTGTATCTGGAAAGGATTACTGTCGATACCGAAAAAATAGCTGCCACCGTCTGATTTTTTGAAGATCACCAATTTATTTTGTCTGCCTCTGCTGAGATAATTGGGACGGATGGAGATTTGGGAGATTTCAGTAAAGTACAAATCCGTCTGGCGGAACAGCTTAAAGATTGTAATTTTTCTGGAAGAAATGATAAATGACGGAAGATACTTCTCCATCCACCACCTGGATTTGCTCAGTTTTTCCAAAGCTTCAAGGTCGCTGTCGCTTATCATACGGATCACTTCGAGATACGTTTTGAAAAAGCGTGTAACTGCTACCGCAATACCGGTAAAGAGCAGTAATCCGAATAATACCATGAGAACAGTGAAATAATTTCCGTTGGTCATACGCACATAGTAAACCAGTACTGCAATTGCCGCTGCGTTAAAAAGAGCACATAACCCGATGATAACAAAAAAGATTCTTCTGTAGAAGAGTATTTTATTCTGAAAAAGGTCACGATAATTTTCAGGCATAACATTTTTAGATAAATATAAATAATTAGGTGTTACCATACTTCAAAATCACATAATTAGTTGACATTTTTTGACAGGCATCAGAAGACATAGAAGCGGGGAATAGTAATGAAACAGAATTCAATGCCGAATCGCTGCAATCCGTAACTTTGCATCTCACTGAAGTTTAGAGAAAACCGAAAAAGATCAAAGTGTATAAACAATTAGAAGACTATTTTACATCCAGAACTGAAATTGACGATGAGACACTTTCTTATATTTACCCATATTTTAAATTCAGAAAAACCAAAAGAAAAGAATTTTTACTGAAAGAAGGCGAAATCTGTAAAAATTTTTACTTTGTCAACAAAGGCTGCATCCGGCTGTTTAACATTAATAAAGAAGGAGAAGAGGCAACCCGGTATTTTCATTTTGAAGATACGTTGGGAACGGCGCTGTCCAGTATGATCAATGGGCAGCCTTCCTTTGAATTTATGCAGACGGTTGAACCTTCGGAACTTTTAGTAATCAGTCGTGAAGACTTCTTTCATCTGGTAAACACTGTTCCGCAGTTCGGTTTCATTTACAGACAGATCTTGGAAGCCGCTTACATAAAATCCCAGGAGCGTATTTATTGTTTTCAGGGGTTGGATGCGGCTGAAAAAGTCCGTTGGGTCCTTACCAATCAGACAAAATTACTTACCAGGTTATCCAACAAGATGGTGGCATCGTACTTAGGACTCACCCCTCAGACATTAAGCCGTCTGAAATCAAAGTTGTGAAAATATGAACATAGGACAACGTTTTCGAAATATACTCTTATCATCTTTGTACTACAATAATCAATTAAAAGTTCAGTTATGATTTTAGTAACAACACCCACCGGCAATACAGGTTCCAGGATTCTTCAAATGTTGGTAAAAGAGGGGCAGGTTAAGGTTTTTTTAAGGGATCCCCAGAAAATACCGGCTGATATTTTAGAGAAGGTAGAAGTGGCCACAGGCTCTTTGCTCAACGAATATGAATTTACAAAAGCATTACAAGGCTGCGATACACTTTATTTTTGTGTGCCTCAAAGCAATACCATGGAAGATGTAAATGCTTATTACGAAGATTTCGCACAAGTAGCTTCACGATCAATTAAAAATGCGGGGACAAAAAGAGTGGTTTGTTTATCCAGTGGCGGTAAAGAAAGTAATTTAAATGCAGGACTTGTCACAGCATTACATCACGCTGAAGATATCATCAGCCAGTCCGGGGCGGATGTTAGGGCGCTGCGGTGCCCGGTTTTTTTTGAAACCCTTCTGTATCAGATAACCTCTCTGAAAGAAGAAGGGGTGTTTTCTCTACCCATGGACGGAAATTATAAATCGCCGCAGATCGCCGTAAAAGATATTGCATCCAAAGCAGTTGAGTGGCTGACGGATAAGACCTGGACAGGTGTTGAAGGAATCCCGGTTCTCGGTCCCGAAACGATCAGCTATCACGAAATTGCCCGGCACATGAGTGAGCTGACAGGAAAATCCATCCGTTTCGTACAGGTGTCACCAGAGGATTACCAAAAAACGCTGCTGGAAAAACATCATACCAGCGAAGCATTTGCCATCTCTTTAACCGAAATGCTGACGGCAATCGGCAACGGTTTATACGAAAAAGAACAGAGAACAAAGGAAAGCTCGTCCCCGACAACGGTCAGAGCATGGATGAGTGAAAATTTAGTTTCAAAAATAAATGAAAAGTAAATCATCATGAATCGGACGAAAAAGAAGCTTCCGTTTAAATCTGTTTTGAGCATTCAATGATAAAGAAAAACCTTGCTATAAGTACAATAGCAAGGTTTTAAAGGTTTATGGATAAATTTGAATATAAGTCATTTTTGTGGTACCGGAAGTAATTGAAAACCATTCTGCATCCCCAAAGTTGGTGGAAACATAGGAAGAGCCGGCGCTACAAGGGGTTCCGTCTCCTAAAGTTCCGTTGAAATAGGATAGGGGTGATCCTCCGCTTACTGAAGTATTGGTGCCTGCATACGTCATGAAAAATTTAGCATATCGCCAGTCGGTATACGTGGCTATGGCTCCCGCAGGGTTCAAAG
>JBMDXW010000257.1:0-41937 GCA_048594965.1 Chryseobacterium sp. | reverse complement strand
TATCGCATGTAATGGCGGATCTACAGGAATCGCAACGATCAATGTTGCCGGAGGAACAGCTCCTTATACCTATTCATGGTCTCCATCAGGAGGTACGGCTGCAACCGCTACCGGATTATCCGCAGGAACCTATACGGTAACCGTTACGGATGCCAATGGATGTACATTATCCAGAACGTTCACCATCACGCAATCAGCACCGGTAGCTGCACCAACGGGAACTGCAACTCAGAGCTTCACTACGGGAAGTACATTAAGTGCTTTGGTAGTAACAGGCCAGAATATCAAATGGTACGCTTCAGCTTCGGATGCAGCAAACCATGTAAACAGTCTGCCGCTTACCACAGTTCTGGTAAACAATACTACTTATTATGCTACACAGACCGTAGGAATATGTGAGTCTACAGCTTCTTTAGCAGTATTGGCGCTGAATGACACACTTGGAGTGGTAGATAATACAAAATCAAAATCTCAGCTTCAGATTTATCCTAATCCTGTAAGAGATATTTTGAACTTCAGTGGACAGGAAGTGATCACCAAAGCGGTAATTATTGCTGCTGACGGAAGAAAAGTAACTGAAAAGAAACTGCAACCGGGAGAAAGAAGCATCGATGTGCATGCTCTGCCTCAGGGAATGTATCTGATTCAGGTGTTTACAGAGAATGGCGTGCAAACCTTTAAATTCATTAAGAAATAATTTTCATGCTATTTTAAATCATCTGTAATAAATCATGATGATAACGGGGCTGTCTAATTTTAGGCAGCCCCTTTTTATTTTTACAGATGCGAAATCGGAGTATTTTTTACTAAATGATTCATCATCCATACGATCCATTGGGAGGTAAAAGTGAACTCATATAAACTTCTTCCGAGACGTTCGGAGCAATACCATGCTTAAAAGGAACCTGGACATTTTGAATTACAATAAAAAGATCATGTCACGGAACGAAATTCTTAAGCTAAGTCCATGACGGAGGGTAATATTTTATTCAGATCAAATGGGTTCTTAGATTTCAGGACATAAAAAAAGTTTACTGAAATCATATTCAATAAACTTTCTGTGATACTGTTATTTTAAATATAAATACTTTTCCTAATTGCAATAGGCCGTTCGTGGGTTCGTGCTGTTTCCGCAACGGAACTGATATTTAAATTGCAGATACTTAGGGACCGGATTATCTGTCACCTCAAGAGGTGCCATGGATTGCCCATTGAAAGAAGGCATCGTCACCTGGGCTGCCGATCCATTACCCAAAGCTACATTCTTAGCACCGGCATTTCCGTTAAAGCTATAGTCCATCATGGCATCTAAAAGACGGTACACTCCGTAATAATCCAATGCATCGAGAGCCTGACGGGAGCTGGGCATCGTGTGATCCGTTACATAATGGTATCCGTTGACGGTGGAAGATTTAAAATAAATAAAATCCTTTTGGCTGTTGGGGATATTAATGTTCTTAAAAATATCAATGGCCATACGGTGATCGTTTACATCGTCTTCATCATATACCTGTGTGATCATTTTGGTATTTGCCGGAAAATTCTGCAATTGCTGTTGGGTGGTCAAGGGGCTGTCCCAGTTAAATGCATACCAGGGAGCCATCGTGAAGAGAAACCTTCCGTTCTCTCCCCATCCTTTTTCGGTAAATGCTTTGTAAGCAAGATCGATGCTGGCCCCACCGCCGAATGAATGTCCCATGAAACCTACTTTTTGAGTGTCGATGATATCGGGATAATCGGCAGCAGCTTTTACAAATCCTTCCCACAGGGTTTGGTAGCGGTGGTCTACACTTACATCTACCGTAGGGTAAGGTACAAATACCACCACGTATCCTTTCTTGGCAATAAATTCATACAATCCCATATTGTAAGACTTTTCCTCACCTCCGAAAGGATGTGAAAAGAATATCGTAGGTCTGGGAGTTGTGATCCCCTGCGGATAGAAAATCGAGACCTGGGTACCTTCGTACTGCGGATTGTCAAAATCAATTTCCGCGACCTGATAGCTGCCATCCGAGCCGTACCCTGCAGCAGGTTTCTGGATAGGCCCTCCCTGCCGGCTGGTGACGGCGTTTGTATCCGTAAAGGTTTCTTCGGTATCCGTATTACCATTCTGAGAACACGCCGAAGCGGTAATGCATATCATGATCACCCAGGGATAAAGTATCTTTCTCATTTCCTTTTGTTTTTAAAGTTCTGTACCATCTCATCTTTCAGTTCCTGGTATTTCCTGAACTGTTCATCAGTCAGAATTTTACTCAGGACGGAGGATTTTTCCTTCTGTAAAGCTTTCAGCTTTTTAAATTTTGTTATTTTCCCTTCACTGCCCTGGAGAATAGGCTCATTTTTTTGGGCATACTGAAGGTTCAGGTCATAAACCTGCCGGCTTTGTGAAGCATTTAATGCCAGCTTGGTTTTCATCCATTCGGTCTGCATCTTTGCCCGCTGTTCGGGAGTGCTGTCTGTCAGCTTTTTTGTTTGTGCGGTAAGATGGGTAAATGCCAGAGCCATCAATGCTCCTGCATAAGAAATTGGTTTTCCTGTTTTTACAATCATTTCGGAAGTTTTAGTTTTTTACTAAACCAAAGGTAGCGATAGCAGTTGTTTCCGTTAAACGAAAAAAGGGTGAACCGCCCAAATCCGGTGGTGAAGCAGATCATTGATCCAGCCATCTTCTAAACATCATGGCTTTTGCCTTGCTCACGATGATCTGTTCCTGAGACGATGGATGAGTCCTGATTAAAAGCCTTCCGTTAAAAAAGTACTCCACGGTATGTATGGAATTCCGGTTGATGATAAACTGGCGGTTGGCCCGGAAAAACAGTTCCGGATCAAGGTCCCGCTCCAGCTGTTCGAGGGTAAATTCTACGATATACTGCTGTCCGGCAGTTGTCTGGGCATATACTGTTTCGTTCGCGGTATAAAACCAGCTGATTTTAGCCGCTTCTACCGGAATAAGCCTTCCGCAATGATGCATCAGGAATGATTTTTTATAACGTTTCGTAGTAATCTCCAGCTGTTTGAGCAAGGCTTGTGTCCTGGCCTGTTCCGTTTGAATTCCGTTCGTGATCAGGGTGTGGTATTTTAGCAGGGTCCTTTGGATCTCGTCCCTGTCAAAAGGTTTTAAAACATAATCAATACCGTTGTTCCGGAATGCTTCTAATGCGTAATCACTGTACGCCGTAACGAAAACAACGGGCTTTTGCGGAGGGATCCGTTTAAAAATTTCAAATGACAGCCCGTCAGAAAGCCGGATGTCAGAAAAGATCAGGTCATAATCGGGAGCTTCTTTACCGGCAAACCAGGCCTCGGAATCAGAAATGCTTTGCAGTGTAACCACGACTTCAATACCGGGATCAATTTCTTTCAGGATAAATTCAAGATTTCTTGCGGTTGCCGCTTCATCTTCTATCAGTATAATGCGGAGGTTGGGGATCATAACAAAGGAAGTTTTACCATAAAATATTCTTGGGTCTGATGAATTTCTATTTCATGTTGTGTCTGCAGTCTGTATCTTTCATTCAGGTTCAGCAGACCAAGCCCTGTGCTTTCTGCCTCATGCGGTACAGGCTGTAGATTATTCCGGACGATCATTTTGTTATTTTCCTCATAGATGGTAACGGTCAGAGGATCGGAAAAGGTAGCCCTGTTATGTTTAACGGCGTTTTCTACCAATGGCTGAAGCGACAGATGCAGGATTTGTCTGTCTAAAATTTCGCTCCGGATATTGATGTCAACATGAAAGGTATTTTCCAACCGCATTTTCACCAGCTGAATATAAGATTCAAGATGCCGGAGTTCTTTATCTGCCGTCACCAGATCGTTTCCGGAGTGCATCAGGGTATATCTGAAAACTTTCGATAAATGCAGAATGTAGCTTTGGGCAAGATTGGGATCTTCCCTTACGATAGCGGAAAGGCTGCTGAGTGTGTTGAAGAGAAAATGTGGGTTAAGCTGTTCCTGCAGCAGTTTCAGCTGAGCCTGAAGGTAAGCGGTACGCAGCTGTGCGTTGATGAGGTCTTTGTTTTTGCTTTCACGCATCAGAAGAATAAGACGGATGACCACAGCGATCATAACACTGCTGAGTAAAAACCGGGCAAAATATCCCCTTATCCTGATTCTTGGAAGTGGCAAAGCCCCAAAAAGAAGGTTGTGAAGGAAGCTTCCCAGCATAATGGCGGCCATTACCAACAAAACGTTGAAGGCAAAGAGCTTCAGCCACTGCTGCTTTTCCCTGTATCTGCTGAAAAGTTTTCCTTCTGAGAGATTAAGATGCAGCAAAGCCATACAGAATCCCATGTTGTAAAGAAACTGGAAAGCATATTCCCAGATACTGAACTGCCAGTATCGGGCAATGATCCCGTTGGTATTAAGGGCCATCAGCTTTGCTGAATTAGCCACCAAAGTAATCAGTAATGCGCTGTAAATGTATATTTTTCTCTCGTTCTTTATCATTGGTACAAAGAACGTAAAATATTAAATCCGATAATCGATAAATATGCTGAAGCAGGAAAACGGCAGGGTGAAACGCCACCTCTTATAAAAATGATGAGTCCATGGAGGCACTTAATTACTGAAAGGCTTCACTTGTTATTTATTCTTAGCCCTGAAATCCTTTGGAGACATTTTCATTTTCTTCTTAAAGAATTTGCCGAAGAACGACTGGTCACTGAAATTCAGTTTCTCTGCAATCTGGGTAATCGACAGGTTGGAATTCAGCAGCAGGTCCCGGGCCTCGATAATAACCGAATTGGTAATAATCGTACGGGTAGATTCTCCGGAGGCCTCTTTTATGATGCGCGTGAGATAGCTGGGCGTTACAAAAAGTTTTTCGGCATAGAACTCTACGGCCCGCTCTTTTTTGGAATGCTCCGAAAGCAGCACCAGAAACTGATTGATCAGATCTTTTTTCCTGGATGTTTTAGGGTCAATTATCCTCGTATCATGATCGCGGTAAATGATCATCAGCTCCAGGAGCAGCGCATTGAAATAGTGGTTGATAATATCTCTCGAGTAATAATTGTCCTGCTCGTCCGCCAGCCTGATCTTGTCAAGCAGAAAGCTTATGGTTTCCCTTTCATTAGAATCGGGATGCAGGATCGGGGTATTCCTGTCAGAAAAGAAGATGATCTCATTGATGTGATGCAGATGACGGATATTTTTCTGAACAAAAGAATCGTTGAAAACAATACCTTTTGCCTTGGCATAAGAACCTTCGTCAGCAGGATAAATGATCGAGTTGGGCGTAATAATGATGATATCATCTTTCTTAATATGTATTTCCTCCAGATTAATCTGCATATTGCCCTGGCCTTCCGTGATCAGCATGATGGCACAATTATCTGTCCTGAAAGGATATTGGTACGAATTTTCATCAAGATCATGAGATTCCCGGATCATGAAAAAGTCATTGTTGCTTTTTTGATGATCACCGGTCTTATCGATCATTTTGAAGAGATCGTGGATATTATGATAAACAATGTCTTTATGGGTCATAGCTTTTAATATGAACGTTAGTAAAGTTAATAAATAAGCCGCAGGATCATGTTACCTATGCGAAAATTCATCATCCGGCTGATTTTTCAATTCAATATTTACGTTAAAAATAAATTAGTAATCCTTTCAGCTCGCTGATGATAGAAAGATGGTGATAAAACAACATCTGATCTTTTCTTAAGAAAATCAGCAGAGATATAAAACCCTGAAACCACAGAAGCAAGATCGGTCAGAAAAAGTAAAGCATTGCTGTAGGATGTTTTTCCTTCACGGATACAAACTGAGATTTCAGGAACCATTTCCGCCAACGGAAAAAATAATTTCTGACCGAGTTCTGAAAATTCATTCTGTGTAATCATATAAATATCCAGATAAGGATATTTTCTGCTTTTTTCAGTATTAAAATCAATATATCTTTCCAGCTTATCCTTCAGTGAGAGATCTTTAATGTCATTCCAGGCCGGAGCAGGAAATTCATTGATCATCTCACCAATGATGATATCAACAAGATTTGATTTCGTACGGAAATAATAATGAATTGCTGTTCTGTCCATACCTGCGCTTTGTGCGATCTGCTGTGTTGTGGCATCAAACCTGCCTTCCACGAAAAGCAGATATTTGGCAGTCTCCTTTATTTTTTCTTCAGTATTCAAGATCTTCGCCGGTGGATTATTAATGGTCAGTGTAAGGCCTGTATCCTCACTCTTGATATATTTTGTTCTACAATAGAGAATTCCGTTTTATACAGTTCAAACACCGGTTTAAGCTCATTTTCCGAAAATAAAGTTTCAGACGATACGCTCAACAGTCTGAAATTGTTATCCAAATATTCGCATTGGCAGTTGGGAATGGTTTCCAGGATATCTTCCCTAAGCCAGAAAGCATCTATAATTTTTTTGAATTTTGTTTTAAAAAGCACACTGTTTTTCATATCTGTTTTTTATCTGTTCAACGATGATGGTAAGATCTTCCGGGGTATCTTTCACAATTCTTTTTACCACCACTAAATTCCATAGCCAACCCAGAAACCCTGAAACAGAAGTAATAATAGTTATTTTCAATCCCTCATCAGTATCTTCCATTACATATTTTCTGTACAGTTCGGCCCCTGCAAGCCGGATTCGAAATGTGAAGTTTTCGTAAGGTCTGAATTCTTCAACAACACCTGCAGCTGTTATAAGATAATTACGGTGTTTCACTTTAAATAAACGTTTTTTCCCGTCTTTACTTCCAAAATATGCTGAGCGCTCGATGTTGAAATCCCATTCACTCCAGTAGTCAATATCCGTGATCAGTTCCCAAACTTCTTTTTTACCAATCAGCTTGCTGGTTACCGATAGGGCCCGACTCTTCATGTATTACCTTTCATATTGGTTAGTAATGCAAATTTCTGTAGTGAAATGGCAATAAAAAAGGTCTGTATTCGGTGCAAACTGGTCAAAATCTGAACAGGATGAAACTTATGGTCTCGATCCATTTATATCCGCAGCAGGAAGCTCTCCACCATTAACTGCTTAATAAGGCAGAAATCCCGCACGTCGCTACCGTTGTCCCTCGCCCGAAGGATGAGGTTTCCCTCGGACGAAGGATAGCGTGTCCTTAGTAGGTGGGTTCTGTAGTGGAAAATATAACTTCAACTTTACTCATTAGCGCAAATTTCCAGGCCGGTGCTTTTTCAATATACAGAGTGATGTAAAAAATGATATTAAAGATAGTAAGCATATTACTCCATACCTAAGTGATATTCATTGACTACCGAAGAAATCAACAGACAGAAATTAATCTCTGTTGTCAGCACATCGTTGATCGTACCTGTGTTGGTGTGTTGACCGTACGGTCAAGGGTATGTTGACCGCCCGATCTAAGGGTCGTTGACCGTCCGATGTAAGCGGTGTTGACAAAAATAAGAAGGGTTGTCCGGAAGGGCAGCTTTTTTGTGGGAGGGTTTTTGGGTTTTGAGGGTTTTGAATTTTTAGAGTGGGGGATCTTGGTGGCTGAACGGAGCCGAAGCTACCTAAGCTAACAAAGGCTTCGACAGGCTTCGGCAGGCTCAGCCTGACAACGTATATCACATTGTTCTTGAACACAAAGCGCACTAATATTTTTTGAAAGTATTACGCATATGGAGTTTCACAAAGCCGTTCCACTTAGAAGAGGACGCAAAGCCAAATATTGTAATGGCTGACTATAATTGATAATAGGAACAACTTAAAAATTCCACTCCTTTAAGAGGGGTGGCAAAAATTCAAAGAATTTTTGACGGGTGGTTCAAGAAGATTTTGGCATTGGTTGCAGGCGCCTATCATCTGGAAGTGTTGACGCAGTATTAATGTGGTACTTTACTGAAGGATCCGAGAACTGCTACCCTAGATAAAACAATGATAGTAACGTAAAAATCAGTATCTATTTTCCGAGAGACGCTTTCGTCGCCCGACACAAGGGTCTTTCGTCGGACGTGACAAGAAGGTTATCTCGGGCGTGATAAGGTGTTCTCATCGGTCGATGAGAACACCTCTCGGAAATCAGATGCTTTTTAAAGAATCATTTCCTTAATCATAGCACCCCAAATTCTAACATAAGAAGACTACCGAAAATTCGGAGAATTTTGGGTGGGGTGGTTTGAGAGAGATTGCTAAAACCACCATTTAAAATGAAAGGAAGTTCCAAAACAGAACACAGATGAAAGCAACGTTTCGATTTAGACCAATACCAGCCAAAAACAGACCTTTTATTATGTTTTTCCTTCCCTCAAATTTGCACGGTGAACCAATTGACAATGGAATTCACTTTAACGGTAAAAATTTATTTTATGATACTGAAAAGAACGAAAAGTCTTTTTTTATTAGGAAGCCTCCTTTTGCTTTCCGCCTGTGGTAAAAAAGAGCAGCCTGTGGCCAAAGCTGAACCCGTAAAAGTAGGCGTACAGAAAATAGAGGTCGTTTCCCGCCCCGAAACATTTTCTTACAGCGGAAATATTCTGGCCGACAACAGTGTAAGCATTGGTTTCGGAGTTTCCGGGCGTGTTACCGCAGTCTATGTTCAGGAGGGTCAGCGTGTTTCCAAAGGTCAGCTGTTGGCGGCCATCGAAACAAGCACCTATCAGAATGCTCTTGCCGTTGCCGGTGCAGGAATGGAGCAGGCCCAGGACAACTTCAACCGTCTCAACCAGCTGTATCTTAAAAAAAGTCTGCCGGAAAGAGATTATATCGCCGCAAAAGTGGCGTTGGCGCAGTCTAAAGCCAATAGAGAGATGGCCATGAAAAACCTGAGAGATACCAAGCTTTACGCTTCATTTTCAGGGATTGTTTCTCAAAAACAAACCGAGGCCGGCGCCACCGCAGCTCCCGGAGTTCCGGCATTTACTATTGTGAAAACGGATAAGGTCTATGCCACTGCATCCATCACGGAGAATGAGATCAGCGCACTTAAAATAGGAACGCCTGCAGAGGTTTCCATTCCAAGTTTAAACCGTACGATTCACGGAAATATCACGATCATCAATCCCCAGGCGGATGACAATTCCAGAACATACACTGTAAAGATTCGTCTCGACAATCCCGGAGGACAGATCCTGCCGGGGATGATCACAGATATCAACATTAATATAGGAAAAAGCAAGGATGCCATTATCCTTCCCGCTCAGGCAGTACTTAAAAATCCTGATGGTTCCAGCTATGTCTATACCGTAAAATCTGCCAAAAACGGCGCAACCGCCTTTAAAAAGAGAGTGGAAATGCAGAATATGGCAGGTACCAGCGATGTCATCATCAAAAGCGGACTGTATCCGGATGACCAGGTCATTGTTTCCGGGCAGACGCGTCTTGAAGATGGCAAACCGGTTAAGTTTTAATTCAAAAAAGAAATGAAAGAAATGACGAATAAAAAAGTGCATTTTCTGGAAGCTGCAATGAAGCACAAGCAGGTGGTGATCGTGCTGGTGGTACTGTTGATGGTGATGGGGATCAATTCCCTGATGAACATGCCCCGAAGCGAAAACCCGCGCATCGATATGCCTGTGGCTGCGGTATATGCCTTTTATCCAGGAGCCGATGAGCACCAGGTAGAAGAGGAAGTAGCAAAAAAGATAGAACAGTATCTCTTCTCCTTTGAAGAGATCAAAAAGAAAAAAGTAAAAGCTGAAGTTAAGGAAGGACAGGTATTCTTCACTGTAGAAATGAATGCCGATGTCAAAGACCGTAAGAAGTTCTGGCATACTCTGCAGCTGGATATGGATGCCAATCTGCGTCCGAAGCTTCCTGCCGGCGTTGTCGGACCATTTATCAACAGTAATTTTGCCAACGTGACGGCGATGATCATCTCAGTGTCTTCCAAGGAAAGATCGTACGCTGAGATCGAGAACTATGTGGATAAACTGGAAGACGGATTGAAGGTGATCCCAACCGTTTCCAAGATCAACCGTTCCGGCGGACAGAGACAGCAGATTTATATTAAAATCAATGACCAGAAGCTTCAGCAGTACGGTTTTGGCGTGAATACGTTGGTGAATGCGATACAGCAGCAGAATGTAACGGGATATAACGGAGAAATATCAGGAGGGTCTAATGCCATCATTCCGGTGTACACCAACAGCCGGTACAAGAATATGGCTGATATTGCGGAGCAGATCGTCTATACCACCCCGGCGGGTAATGTAGTACGCCTGAAAGATGTTGCTGATCTGGAAAGACGTTTTGAAGAACCATCTTCATTTGTGAGGGTGGGTGATGAAAAGGCCATGGTGCTGACCGTTGATATGCAGCCCGGAAACAATATCGTCGCCTTCGGGAAAGAAGTGGAGAAAAAGATCGAAGACATCCAGAAAGATTTCCCGCCGGATGTCCATATGAAAACGATCGTGAATCAGCCGGAAGCCGTTGGAGAGAGTATCAGTCATTTCATGGTGGAATTTGCCATGGCGATTGGTTCCGTGGTGCTGGTGGTGATGCTGCTGCTTCCTATACGGGTAGCCGGAGTGGCTTCTGCAGCAGCACCTATCTCCATCGTAATTACATTTGGATTAATGCAGATCGTGGGGCTGGAGCTTCACCAGGTAACCCTTGCCGCTTTGATCATCGTCCTCGGAATGGTGGTGGATAACGCCATAGTGGTCGTCGACAACTATATCGAAAAGCTGGATGAAGGCATTACCCCATGGACGGCCGCCTGGCAGGCCGCCCAGCAGCTGTCGCTCCCGATCTTTACGGCAACGATGGCCATCATCTTTGCATTTGCTCCGCTGGCTTTGTTTATGGATGGCATTGCAAAGGACTTTATGTTCTCACTACCCATCACAGTCGCCATCGCGCTGATTACATCGATGCTTGTCGCACTGTTCCTTACGCCATACACCTGCTATGTATTTATCAAAAAAGGATTAAAGCATAAAATGAGTGACCGGCCGGTGAAGAAGAACATGCTGGATCACCTTCAGACTGTTTTTGATAATGGGGTAGGACTGGCCTTCAAATGGCCGAAGACAACCATGCTCATCGGTGTGCTGTCTGTTGTCAGTGCCCTGTTCATCGCCACCAAGGTGGATCCGGAATTTTTCCCGCTTAGTGAAAGAAACCAGTTCAATATGGAGGTATGGATGCCCAACGGAACTTCGCTGGATAAAACTGAGGGTAAAGTAAAAGAACTTGAAAAGATCCTTAAAAAAGACAACCGGGTGGTGGATGTCACCAGCTTTGTAGGAATGAGCTCGCCTCGTTTCCATACAACCTATGCCCCGGAATCTCCCAAGAAATATTTTGCACAGGTTTTCATTACGACCGTGAGCAACGATGCCACGAACGAAATGGCAAAGGAGTACCTGGAAAAGCTGAAAAACTTTATGCCGGATGGCTATATTAAAGTGAAGCAGCTCAGCTTCCAGGAAGGTTCGCCGATCGAGGTCCGTGTAGTGAGCGATAATGAGGCCGACCAGCGGAAAGTAGCCCTCGAAGTGAAAAAGATCCTTGAAAATACGGAAGGAACCAATAATGTACGTCTTGGCAGCGAATACGATTATATGGGCGTAAAGCTGAATGTGGATGATGTAAAGGCCAACCGTCTGGGCGTCACCAATCAGGCCATTACCCAGACCCTAGGAGCCGGGCTGAAAGGCTATTCCGTATCGACCTTATGGGAGGGGGATAAGCCGGTTGATATCTTTTTGAGGTATGATTCCATCAGCAGAAAAGATATGAATGCCCTGGAAAATCTTCACATCCAGTCCTATTTCGGCGAAAAGATCCCACTGAAGGAAGTGGCGACGTTACAGCCTGAATGGCATACCGGTTTGGTTTTAAGGAAAAACGGAATTAAATATACCAGTGTTTTTGCAGAAGCACAGCTGGGACCGAAGCCTTCGAGAATCCTGAAAGAGGCCCAGCCGAAGATTGATGCGCTCGAATTGCCTGCAGGAACGACCATCCAGTATGGTGGTGATGCCGAATCAACGGTGGAAAATACCCCGGGAATGATGCTTTCGCTTTCTGTGAGCCTTATCCTGATCTTCCTTACGCTGCTGTTCCAGTTTAAGAGTCTTGGGAAAGCACTCATTATCCTGTGCACCTTCCTTCTGAGCCTTTTCGGAGCCTTCTTCGGATTGTTCATTACCGGAAATCCACTGGGGATGACAGGTTTTATGGGAATCATCAGCCTGATCGGTATCGTAGTAAGAAACGGGATCATCCTGGTAGATTATGCCGATGAACTGATCCGGGAACATGGATATACGCATAAAGCGGCAGCAATGGCAGCAGCTAAGCGAAGAATGCGTCCTATATTCCTTACTTCAGCGGCAGCGGCGGTAGGTGTAGTTCCGATGATCGTAGGTAAATCCCCGATGTGGGCACCGCTGGGAAGTGTGCTGGCCTTTGGGCTGATCTTCTCAATGATCTTCACGCTTTTCATTGTTCCGGTGATGTATTACAAGCTTCTGAAAGATCCCGTACCTAAAGATGAAACCCCGGAAGATCAATTGGACGATGAGGTTATTTTATACAAACCAAAACCTCATCACTAAATAATTACTATCGAATTTTTTAACCGGTTGTCCTGTATCAAACCCTATTCATAAGCTCCTTCGTTTATTGCTGCAGGGCAACCTTTATGTAAAAAAAATGAAAATCATATACGATACGATATCAAAAATAGTTCTGGTGCTGCTGTTCACCACGGCAATAGGTTATCAGGCCCAGCAGCGCATACTTACTGTAGATGAAGTCAAAAACCTCGCCTTAGAGAACAACAAAAAGATCAGAAGAGCACAGCAGGACATCGAGGCGGCCAAGGCGGTCAGAACAGCTGCCGAAGCAGGCGGGAAGCCTACCGTAGACGGTAGTGTGGGAGGATATTATTTCACCAAACCGCTTTCCGACCTGATACCGGAAGTGTTGGGAAGCGCTAATGTGAATGTTACCCAGGTTCTGTATGCCGGTGGTAAAGTAGAAACCGGGAAAAGGATTTCTTCAGCAGCCGTAGATATGCAGATGGCGCAGAAAAATTTTACCAAAGAAGAGGTAAAACTCTCGGCAGAAACCATGTACTGGCAAATTGTAAATGCCAAAGAGAAAATAGCACTCGCAAAAGAATACATCAAATTGTTGGATCAGCTGCATACCAATGTGAAGAATTCCTTTGATGCGGGGCTAACGTATAAAAATGATCTGCTGAAAATCGAAGTTCAGCAGAACGAGGCTCAGCTCAACCTGAAACGTGCAGAAGATGGCCTCAGCATTTCCAAATTAAACCTCGCCCAGATCGCCGGACTTCCCAATTCGGATTTTGATGTAGAGGATGCTGTAAACGGCGGTTTTGATGGTGTTTTAGCAGACAGTCAGCTGCAGCCGCAGAACCGGCCCGAGTTATCAATCCTTGCCAAAGCAGTAGAAATCAATGAGCTTCAGGAAAAATTGCTGGATGGTGACCGTAAGCCGACGGTGGCTCTTTCGGGAATTGGTTTCACGAGCGTTGGTAAAAATGTTAACCCAGTCAACCTGAAAAATAATATGCAGGGGTTCATAGGAATGTTGTCGGTCAATATTCCGATCTATGACTGGGGAGCAAGAAAGGAGAAAGTAAAAGAACAGCAGTACAAAACCAATGCTCAGAAGCTTGAAATGGAAGAAACAAAAGAGCTCCTGGTGTTGGAAGTCCAGAATGCAGTGATGCAGCTCAATCAGTCGGTTAAACGCATCGAGCTTGCAGAAAAATCTCTTGTTCAGGCCACAGAAAATCTACGTCTGAATCAGGACCGTTATGACGCAGGAACGGTTGTGGCAGAAGAAGTATTAAAAGCTCAGGTCCTTTGGCAGGAAGCGAAATCGGAGATCCTGGATGCCAAAGCAGAATATAAGATCAATGAGGCGAAGTATAAAAAAGCATCAGGTATAAATGATGAGTATTAAGTGTTTTTAGGTAGGAAGAGGTCATTTCTTCCAATGAACCGGCTGTGTCGCAGCCGGTTCTTTAAAAAATTGAATACAATACCGAAATGCAGAATGCAAAATATCAGCAGATCAATGTCTGATGATCTGCACGTCTGTTAAAACTTATCTTTCTGTTGTATGGAATGAATAGCTCTTATTTATTTCAGGCAGAGAATATTTTTCATTATCAATTTATCCGGCCGGCTGTGGTTTGCAGCCGGTTTTTATTATTGATCCGGCTTTAAAAACAAACGGAAAAAATCGCCGGGGTGCTGGGGTAAATCATTTCGAGTTTTTCCAGTTCATTTGGAATAAGGATTACATTTAATTATACCGGTTATTTAAAGACAAAGAGAAAATGTTTACATTCGTATAAATTTAAACCAGACAGATAATGAAATTTTTTAGAATATTTTTATTGGCAGGGCTGCTGGCATTTCAGCTAAACTTTGCCCAGGAGAAGGCAGAGGTCGTACTTAAAAATGCCTTCAATGAAGCAAAATCGAAGAATAAGAATGTGCTTCTCGTTTTCCATGCTTCATGGTGCAAGTGGTGCCATGTGATGGAAAAGAATATGAGCCTTCCCGAAACCAAACCTATTTTTGAGAAAAAATTTGTGACGGCTTACGTAGATGTTCAGGAAATGGGCGAAAAAAAGAAGCTTGAAAATCCGGGTGGCGAAGAGCTGATGGCGAAATACAAAGGAAAAGACGCGGGGCTGCCGTTCTGGCTTGTTCTGAATCCTAAAGGGGAAGTTCTTGCAGATTCTTTCAACGATAAAAATGAAAATCTGGGCTGTCCCTCAACGGCATAAGAAGTAAACCTCTTTGCCGCAAAACTCAAAAAGTCATCAAAAATGAGCGACGGTGAGCTTCAGGTAATACGGAAAGCTTTTACCTCTAAAAACTAAATAAATCGGGCGAAACCATTGGTTTCGCCCGATTTATTTAAACTTAATTTATTTGCCGAAATATATTTTATCCTGGGTTCGCTGGTGATCATAGATCTCCTGGAAGCTTACGGGCATGTACTGATAAAGCCGTTTCCAGTGGTTTATTTTGGTGTGTTTCTTGAAACTTTCGAATGACCTTACAAAAAGATTTTCGATCATCTCTCTTACGTAGGAATTGCCATTCCGGTAGATGGACTCCATCAGCTTCATATGGTGTGCGATAATGTTGATCTTGGCTTCCAGAAGAAGATTTTTCAGGTAATTGATCGTTGCCTGAATGATTCCTGCAAAATTGTCCTGTATGGAGAGTTGTGTAATTTCCGGTCTGAGCGGCGGATAGAAAAACTTTAAATATTCAACAGCTATTTTTTGATTAATAGTTTGCATCTGTGCATTCATCATTAATAATATTTTGAGCATGTTTATTTACGCTAAAACCATACCAAAGTTTACAGCAATGCGGCAAAAATAAAAACACCTATAATGACAGCAATATGTGTGGCAAGAATCTCCAGATTGTGCCTGTCGGTCGTGGTTTCAAAGGTTTTCCAGTCTGATGTTTTTCTTATTTTAGATTTCATAAAGGATTGATTGTTAAAGGATTTTTTTAAATTGTCAAAGATTCGTTTTGTAGTCAAATGGCCGAAAAATGTAATAAAATTAAATATGATGGCTGTAAATCTGTCTGAAATATATTTTTTTTAGTGCTGCGGAAAGGTTGTCGAAGATAGGGGCACGGTATTCTTCGTTGCAGAAAGCCAAACAATTGTCTAATGAATAGATGTAAGAATTCTCGATCGCACTTTTCATCGAATCATCTCCCTCTTCGTAAAGCTCATTCATTGTATGGATACATTTGAGTAAACAGCCCATATTTTGCTGTCGTATCATGGTTTTCATTTTATCGGTCAGAAATTCCACAATGTGGTAGGAATTCTGTATTCCTGTTTCGTTCAGATCGTTGCAGATCTCCGGAATTGCAACGGTAATTTCCTGGGTAGCTTGCAGATAGTTCATTTTATTTAGTAATTGGGTTGTAAAACTCTGATCGCTATGCTTATAGCCACGATCACAAGGAATAAAAAAAGCAGTATATGATAAGGTTTCGGCCAGGATGGCGTTTTAGGCCCCCTGCTTTTAAGTCTTCTTAAGGTATCAATTCTGTTTAAAGTCTTTAGGTCCATGGTATTGGATGTTGATTGTTCAGGAACATGATGCCAAATCGCGTACCTGTGTAAGATGTTGTTTTTTATTAAATTGAAAGTCAGTTTGTTATTTTTCTGAATGACTTTTGTTTGTTGAAAAAATCCTCTCATATTGATACGGTTTTTATCAGAATGAAATTCTGCGGTTTGTATGATTTAATTAATATCTTTGCAATCCAAAAATATTCAGGAAATGTTTTCAAAAATCGTAGTCCACAGAGTCGGAAATAAAATCAACGGAGAGTCTTTGATACTTTCTCAGGAAGAGCTTCAGCTTGATGAAGGAATGGCGGAGCTTCTGGAAAATTACTTTTTAGGATCTTTTAAGTCAGAAGAGACTTTTCATTTTTACAGCGATTCTTATCTGGTCAATAATCCGGTGTACAGTTCGGTATCCGAGATTTTTGATGACAAAGCCAAATTTCTCTGGGAAGCAGAAAACATCGCAAAACATCTTTTTGAAGCCGCTGAAAACCCAAGGGTCCAGGGCGGAGAATTATTTATCGTGTATTTTGAAGACGAAAGAGAGGGGACTGAAAAAGTCGATAAAATAGGGATTTTTAAAACTGAAAAAAGAGAGTCTTTCCTTAAAATTTCTCCGCAGGAAGAAAGCTTTGAAATAGAAAAAGACCAGGGAATCGGACTGTCCAAGATTGATAAGGCTGCCCTGATCTATAATAATGATAAAGAAACCGGCTATATACTTTCCGTGGTCGACAACAATAAAAACGGTGACATGTATTACTGGTTCGAAGATTTCCTGAAGGTAAAACAGCGCGACGACGAATATTTCCACACCCAGGAAGCGCTGATGGTATACAAGGACTATATCACCAAACAGCTGCCGCAGGAGTTTGAAGTTTCCAGGGCAGATCAGGCGGATTTCCTGAATAAATCCATTAATTTCTTCAAAGAAAAAGAAGAATTTAACCTTGATGATTTTAATAAAGAAGTGTTGCAGGATGAGCATGTGATCGAAAGTTTCGTTAATTTCAAAACGGATTACGAGCAGGATATGCAGATCAATATTGCAGAAGAATTCCCGATTAATGAAACCGCCGTTAAGAAAACGCAGCGGCATTTTAAAAGCATCATTAAATTAGATAAAAATTTCCATATTTATATTCACGGTGACCGCCAGAAAATTGCCCAAGGCGAGGATGAACACGGAAAATATTATATGCTTTATTTTGAAAAAGAAGTTTAATTGTAGCTAAATCTTACCTTTATGGAAGCTAAAATCATAGATCTTTCCAAGCCGATTCAGTACAATGCCGGGGATCCGTGGTTTATGAAAGTAAAGATAAAGCACAAGTCTCACAAAAAATCGCATTGGCTCATCCGCCTTGCTTTGGGGCTTCCTGCCAAACTCTTTCCAAAAAACTGGAAAGGCTGGGCAGATGACAGGATCATCAGCATGGGGCTTCATTCCACAACGCATATTGACGCACCGTGGCATTACGGGCCTGTGGTAGAAGGTAAGCCTGCCAAGACAATCGACCAGATTCCGCTGGAGTGGTGCTATGGCCCGGGAATTGTGATCGACTGCAGCCATAAGGAAGATTTTGTTGCCATCACCATCGCAGATCTGAAAGCGGATCTCGAAAAAAATAACCTCAGTATAAAACCGGGAACTATTGTCCTCATCAGAACCGGTCGCGACAAACTGATGGGCACGCCCGACTTTCCCAACAAAGGAACCGGAATGAGCCGAGAAGCCACGGAATGGCTTATCGATCAGGGGGTAAAGGTAATGGGAATCGACCAGTGGGGATGGGATCTGCCGCTGAAATTTATGGCAAAGCGAGCCAAAGAGCTAAACAATCCTGATTACTTTTGGGAAGCTCACAGGGTGGGAATTGATAAAGAATACCTGCACATCGAGCAACTCACTAATCTTTCGGCATTGCCGCCGTCCGGCTTTGAAATAAGTGTATTTCCGCTGAAAATTGTCGGCGGATCTGCTGCTCCTGCAAGGGTAGTGGCTATTTTAAAATAAGTCTAAATAAAAATGCCTTTTTGGCTGTAAATAAATCGATTACGTAGAAATATAATAAAAGATAAATCCTCTTTTTTGTTGAATTTAAAACATTATGGTCAAAAAGATGCCGGTGAGTCGGTTTTGTGGTATGTGTTTCGGTGAAAAAAGTACTGCGGATTTAAATTTTTCGTTATATTTGATTGATCAAAATATAATATGAATTTTGTAGAGTGTCATGAAGAGCCTATCCATATTCCGGGCTACATACAAAGTTTTGGCTATCTGATTGGCATCGACGCAGAATCTCATGCCATTACTTTTTTTAGCAAGAATATCGAGGATATTTTTAACATCGAGAGCCCTGAGGCGCTTTTCGGGCGGAAACTTACGGATTTTCCCGATTCTTTCGGCAGTATTATTCATTCCGATATTTACAAATCCTTATCCGATTTTACGAAAAGAGATCATGAAACCTTTTTCGATAAAATTTTTATTGAAGGGAAACAGTATCACTTGTCTGCTTTCAGAAGCAAGGGCAATATTTTCCTGGAATTTGAAGAAGTTCAGGTCAATCCCAATAAGCAGATTTCCAATAAATATGACAACTTTTATATCGTGGAAAACGAGCAGGAGATCTGGGATCAGCTTCTGAATATATTGGCGAAAATAGTGAATTATGACCGGATGATGGTGTATAAATTCATGATGGACGGCTCCGGAAAAGTTGTAGCCGAAAAAACGAATGACAATCTGGAAAGCTACCTGGGACTTCATTATCCCGAATCGGATATCCCGATCCAGGCGAGGGAGCTTTATCTTAAAAAAAGAAAAAGAATCTTCAGTAACGTCCATTCCGAAACGGTTCCGTTGCTAAGCAAGACCCACGAAAATATAGATCTTACGTATTCTACATCACGTGGAATGTCACCGGTTCATGCGCAGTATATCAAAAATTCGGGGGCTTCTTCCAGTTTCAGCGTTTCCATCATTATCGATGATTACCTCTGGGGGCTGGTGACCTGCCAGAATTCCGAGCCGAAACACATTGATCTTGAAGACAGGGTACAGGCCGGGATTTTTACAGCATTAGCTTCCAATGCTTTTTCATCGTTCAAATCTAAAAATGAACTGAGCTACCGCCTGCAGCTTAACGATAAAGCAGCCCGTTTAAAAAGTGAATTTTTAAAGCATAACAGCTTAATTGATTCTTTAATTGATAATAAAGCTGAACTCAGAAATTTTCTCGATGCAGACGGTATGGCCGTTGTGGCAGAAGATAAAATCATTATGGACGGCACGACTCCCGATGCTTCCACTGTTGGGAAAATAGCCAAATGGGCCCATGAAAATACCGAAGACAGCATCTACCTGAGCAGAAGTTTCCTGAAAGATTACGGCAAGCAGCTGGGACTTGACGACAAGGCTGCCGGGGTGGTCATTTATTTCGTGGACAGAAGCAAAAGCAATGTTCTGATCTGGTTCCGTAAGGAATTTGATGAACATATCAACTGGGCCGGCAATCCCGAAAAGAAAATTGAAACGGTTTATAAGGATGGAGAACAGAAGCAAATGATGTCTCCGAGAACCTCTTTCAAAATTTTTATCGAAGATATCAAAGGACATTCCAAAAGATGGAACTCCAGGAATATTGTTGCCTTGCAGGCCGTACGGGATCTCATCCTGGAAACGTCACACAAAAACTATACGACGATTAAAAGGCTCAATGACGAGCTTAAAAAAGTAAATGAAGAGCTCGACAGCTTCTCATATACCATTTCCCATGACCTCGGAACTCCGCTTACGGTCATGAAACTTAACGCGCAGATGCTTCTAAAAACGCTTACCGACGAATCGGAGAAAAGCCGCAATAAGATCAATTCTATCATCGAAGAAATTGATAATATGGCAGAAATGATGCATGACGTTCTACAGCTGAGCCGCGCAAAACACAGTGAAATTCAGCTTGAAAGCCTGGAAACTACCCAGACTATTGAAAAAATCATTGAAAATGCGAAAATCACGTTCGGAACACCTGAAAGCGAGGTGGTTGTCAATAGCTGTCCGCGGGTTCTGGCCGATAAAACCATGCTTCACCAGGTATTTTTAAATATCATCAACAACGCGATAAAATATTCTTCCCAACAGGAAAAACCGAAAGTTGAAATTGAAGGAACTGAAGAAGACGATATGGTGGTTTACAGAATATCCGATAACGGTATTGGCATTCCGAAAGAAAATAAACACAAAATGTTTAAAATTTTCAACAGGATGGATAATGCCAGGAAATTCAAAGGAAACGGAGTGGGATTATCGATCGTCCACAGAATTATGAAAAGAATCGGTGGAAACGTGAGCTATGAAAGCAGTGGCGAAGGGACCACATTTATTTTAACTTTTAGAAAACCTTAAATTAAAGGAATCTTAAATATCCTTATGACGGTATCAGAATATCTTAAACAAAATACGGCAGAATATCACGATGCTGCCGAAAAACTTTTCAGCTCAGAAAAAATTTTCAACAGAACATTTACGCTTGATGATTATAAAAAAATCATCAGGACCAATTATCTGATGCTTTTACACTCGGAAGATGAAATTTTCAGAAACTTGTCCGGCAGGTTCTCCGAAAAGCTTCAGCTCAGAGACCGAAAAAAACTTCCCCTGATCGAAGAAGACCTTAAAAATCTTGAACTGAAAAGCAGCGCTGCTTCCCATGATCTGGAATTTACCAACGAAAACGAAGCATTGGGAGCCATGTATGTCATCGAAGGTTCTACGCTGGGAGGAAATGTTATTGCAAAACAGCTGTCCAAAACAGAGGGTTTCGATGCGGTAACTTTTAATTTCTTCGGATGCTACCACGAAAATACGGGAGCGATGTGGAAAGATTTTAAGAAAGTTCTCGATACGGAAGTTCAGGAAGCGCATTATGACGATGTCTTATCAGGAGCGAAAAAATTGTATACTTTCCTGCTGAACGTTAACTAATCGGCTTTTTTAATCTAAATTACCTTTTTAAACATAATTAAATTCCTGAAAGATTGCTCAATTTTTCAGGAATTGTTAAATTTGGGAGCTTCCAAATCCACGGAAGCAGCCCATGAAATAAATCAGAATTCAATAAACAATAAATAAAAAATATTATGAAAGTTACTGTAGTAGGTGCAGGCGCTGTAGGAGCAAGCTGTGCAGAATACATCGCTATGAAAAACTTCTGTTCGGAAGTGGTTTTGGTGGATATCAAAGAAGGATTTGCTGAAGGTAAAGCAATGGATCTGATGCAGACTGCATCCCTTAACGGATTCGATACGAAAATTACCGGAACAACAGGAGATTACAGCAAAACTGCAGGTTCTCATGTAGCGGTGATCACTTCGGGGATTCCAAGAAAACCCGGGATGACCAGAGAAGAGCTGATCGGGATCAATGCAGGAATTGTAAAAGACGTTACTGAAAACCTGGTAAAACATTCTCCTGAAGTAATCATCATCGTGGTTTCCAACCCAATGGATACTATGGCTTACCTGGTACACAAAACGTCAGGTCTTCCAAAGCACAAGATCATCGGAATGGGTGGTGCACTGGATTCTGCAAGATTCAAATACAGACTGGCTGAGGCATTGGAAGCACCGATTTCAGACGTAGACGGAATGGTAATCGCTGCTCACAGTGATACGGGAATGCTTCCTTTATTAAGCAAAGCGACAAGAAACGGGGTTCCTGTAACCGAATTCCTTGATGCCGAGCAACAAAAATATGTAATCGAAGAAACAAAAGTAGGCGGGGCAACCCTTACCAAATTATTGGGGACTTCTGCCTGGTATGCACCGGGAGCTGCTGTTTCCGTAATGGTTCAGGCCATCGCTTGCGATCAGAAAAAAATGATCCCTTGTTCTTTAATGCTTGAAGGCGAATACGGACAAAATGATATCTGTCTGGGTGTTCCTGCCATCATTGGGGCAGACGGGGTAGAAAAAATCGTGAACGTAACGCTTACCGCTGAAGAGCAGTTGAAATTTGCTGAAGCTGCCAACGCAGTAAGAGAAGTAAATGGAGACTTGAAGTTTTAATTGAATAAACTCCTTATATTATGGAATCCGCGTCCTTGGACGCGGATTTTTTCATGAGAATAAGTTTTGGATTTAAGCTTTTGCCACTTCCGAAGGCGAAATTCCAAATTCTTTTTTAAAGGCAAATGAAAAATGTGAAAAATCTTCAAATCCTACTTCGATGTAGATATCTCCCGGCTTTTTATGTTCTTGATCCAACATAAAATAGGCCTCCTGCAGACGTTTCCTCATGAGCCATTTTCCGGGAGCCATATTAAAAATGCTTTTGAAATCTCTTTTAAAACCGGACAGGCTTCTGCCGGTCATGAAGGCAAAACGCTCCAGGCTGATGTTGAATTTATAATTATGATTCATAAAATGTTCCAGGTCAATCTTATGCGGAAGATTAAAATTAAAAAAAATATCCTTTAGTTGCGGATTGTTCTTCAGCAATATGATCAAAAGCTCTTCGCGTTTAATATCTACAAAATCATCATCCAGCTTCTCTGTACCGTTATAATAAGGTTCCAGCGACCGTACGAAATTTTTAATCAGGTGATCTTCTTCAATGAATAAAAAGGAATCATCATTTCCGGTTGCCTCCACTGTATAAAGATGCCGTTGCAGAAATCTCTTCAGAAAATCTTCATCAAAAGTAATGATGACCTTTTCAAACTTTCCCTCATCTTTATATTTGGTGTATCGCACCAGGTGGTTCTTTCGGGCAATGCAGTAATCGCCGGGATTCATCCTGTAATTTTTATTGCCGTCATACGAAATCATGGAGCCTTTCAGCAAAAATAGAAAGAAATGCTCCGGTATGAATTGCTCCGGCGATATTTCCGGACCGAGATGACACGACTGCAGGTTGTTGAATTTCATAATAAACTTTTAAATAAAAAACAGATATAAGCATGAAACTTTTGCGGACGCAGGCTTTTCCCGTTTAAAATCAGATATAAATTTAAGGTAAATCTATGAACCGGCCATCAGGCTGTCTGCGCTGGCCAGCAAAGCTTCTTCACGGCTTCTTGGATTCCAGTGCAGAATGGTTTTTGCTTTTTTGTTGGAGATGTCTTTATAAAATTCCTGACCGATCGGCTCCAGCTTCTGAATGCGGGCAGTGTATTGCGGTCTTTCTTTTTTGAATAATTCGGCAACATCATAAAAACTCATCACACCCTCTGCGGTGGCAATAAAACGTTCTCCGGATGCCTCAGGACTCAGCATAGCTTTAATATGAATCTCCGCAGCATCCCGTACGTCCACGATACCCATTGTGAAATTGGGAGTGTATTCCATATTTCCATTCAAAATTCCTGAAACGGCAATATCGAGTGAAGCAGAAGTAATGCCGCCAAGTGCAGGTCCGAAAATTCCTACGGGGTTAATGACGGATAATTCGAGGCCGTTTCCTTCTTTTTCGATGAAATCCCAGGCCGCCTTTTCAGCAACGGTTTTTGATTTTATGTACGCGGGAAGATCTGCATTGAGGTCCGTCCAGTCTTCTTCTGTAAAAACATGATTTTCCTGATCGACGCTGTAGCCTACTGCCGCAAAGGATGACGTTAAAACCACTCTTTTCACGCTGGCATCACGTGAAGCTTTCAGGACGCGCAAGGCACCATCTCTTGCCGGAATGATCAGTTCATTTTCATCTTCCGGATCCTGCGCCGGAAAAGGAGACGCTACGTGAAGTACATAATCACAGCCTTTTACCGCCTCATCCCAATTGCTGTCGCGGGTAAGATCGGCTTCAAAAAAAGAGAGATGAGAAAAATCTGAAATTCCTCCTTCTTTTAAAGTTTTGATGATGCTGTCCTTTTTTGCGAGTGAACGGAGTGTGGTTCTCACTTCAAATCCTTGTTGTAATAATTGCAGAACGGTGTGGATCCCCAAAAATCCTGTTCCGCCCGTTACCAAAACTGTTGTTTTTGTCTGTGTGTTTTCCATTGTATTTAAATTTTACCAGACAAAGTTGAGATTTATTTTAAGTTTAAATTTTGTTGTACAGTTCAATTTTTGTTTGTTGTGGAGGTCAGCTGAATGATTGTCATTTAAATAAATTAAAAAAAATCTCCCACGAAATCCGCGGGAGAAAATATATGAAAACCGAACTTCTGATCTTTAGCCGTCCATCATTATTTAATGGAATTCAATACCTTTTCGAATTCAAGGTCACGGCCTTCAAGAATATCCCGGTCTGTATATCTGATCCGTTCGTTCATTTTAACACCGATTTGCTGGGTCTGGGTATTATCAGGATAAAAGATTCCATTTCCGGTAAATTGTAAAACATAATCTCCCGGAAGGTTAATTTTAACCAGATCCCCGTCTGCACCTGAGGTCTGCTGGCCAATGGTGATAGATTTCGGAAAAATTTTCTGAAGGCTCATCGAATACCATTCGCTTGCGCTTCGGGTTTCGGGATTCACGAGGATGAAGACTTTCCCGGAATAAGGATGCATGGTTTTATCTTTAATTTCGGGATAATTCTGCTTTTTTGGATCCACCAGATAATAAGTGCCTATATTTTTCAGATCGGGTCCATAATACTTGTGAAAATAATTTTCTACCGGAGAGAAGTATTTGTAAACATAGTGGAAGACAAAACCTCCCCAGTCCGGATACTCACGCATGTCGAAAACAATAGCCTTTTTATGGGAAGCATCTTCCAGAATACTGTCCATTTTAAGATCCATCTTGTCGTCATCAACATTACTGATGAAATCCAGGGTTTGGTCAATCCTGAAATACGCAATGTCTTTGTTGATCAGCCGATGTTTGTTTTTTTGACGGTTTTTATTGTTGATATAACTGGAAATAACGGAAACCTGTTCCTTGTCAGTGGCATTGATGAGCGGAATTTCGGTCGGGAATTTCCCGGAATTCGACTGTACGGTTATTTTTTTTGTGGGCAGTTTATCAGGCCATATCAAATTGTTTTCATAGGTTGAGAGAACGTACAGCAGTTTTTGATGATTGGAAACAGGAACGAATTTACTTTTCTCCTTAATGATTTCAGGAATGCTTTTTCCGTTAATTTCCGTGATTTTATCGCCGACCTGGATGTGAGCCTTGCTGCAGATCTCCGGGAAGATCAGATTAGTAACCAGTAAATGATTGTCGACAATCTGGAAATCAAATGGTGCGTAATAAGAGAGATTAAACAAGATCTCATCTCTGTAATTCAGCTGACTGTAAAAGTTGAGGGCGTGACTATCCTGAAACTGTGATACCGCTTTAGCTAAGACCGCCTCAAAATCTTTCCGGGTTGTTGATTTTACAGCTTCGTCAAGCAAAGTATTAAAATACGAATCAAAATTTTTATCCATTAAATATTTGTGGGGAAACAGGTAATCGACAACGCCCTGTATTTTTGCCATAGCCAGCAATCTGTATTTCAGCGGGAGGTTTTCCTTTTTTGGAAACACATACTTTTTCTCATCGTTTACTGATTTTCCTTCCGGTAATAGTCCGTAATCGAATCGGTATCTGTAGATATTATCGAGCAGGTTTTTGTTTTCCGGACTGATCTTTCTGTTTTTCCGGAACCAGTCGAAATTTTGATTGACAGAGAGCACATCTTTTTGAGTATCGACAATCGGGGCTGAAGAAAAGCGGGTATTCAGGTTTTCCGTCAGCAACTTGATGATGTCGTTGAAACTTTCTTTTCCACGTACTTTTTCAACATTCACCAGGAATATACTGTCGGCATCCATTTTTCTGCTTGCCAGATCCGGATGGTAATATTTGATGAAATTCCATGTCCTGATAAAGTCGGCATATTGGTTTTTCTGGGCGAAAATAGTTTGCTGTATTGCTAGAAATACGATAAGAAGTATTGCTTTTTTCATGATAATAAGTAGATTATAAATATATAATATAAATTTTAATTAAAAATATTTATTATCATTCGGCGGCGTATAATTTAAATATCACGAGGCTAAGGCCTCATCAGCAAAGCTTCCGTTCGAACTGAAAAGTATAAATCATTCAAAAGAATTGAGCAGATTAATCAGTCTTTTCGCGTGTGATCTTGCTTTTTCTCTTACGTCTTCTGCGGTGTAACCGGCATTGACTGAGGTTCCGTGAAAGTAAAAAGGTTCCACAAAATTCATTTGTGTATAATAAGCGGTCTGCTCCAGATTCTTGCAGAACTCGTGTATCCTGAAGTGATGCTCTCCCAAAGTATGGTATTCGCTTTCTGGGGCTCCCACGGTAAAGCTGGGAATGAAGTTTTTACCTTTCAGCTTGTCTCCCTTAGAACCGTAAGCAAACTGATATTCCAATACCACATCAAACCAATGTTTTAATATGGCAGGCATGTTATACCAGTAAAGAGGGTATTGAAAGACGATGTTCTGATGTTCAAGCAAAGCTTCCTGTTCTGCACTGATGTCCATCCGGTAGTCCGGATAGAGCTCTGCCAGGCTCCGGATTTCGATTTTAAGGTGGCTTTGCTGAAGTTCTTCAAGAATCGTTTTGTTGGCCAGCGACTGTTCAATATTCGGGTGACCGAGAATAATTAATGCCATATTTTGATTTTATAAATTGAATTTTAACTGATGAAGGGGTAATTTGTTTTAACTATAAAATTGATAGTTGTAAAATTAGCCTCATGCGCCTACATTTGCAATAACTATCCAATCTGATAGTCTTAGATAAGATGAAAAAGGAATGTACTGGTAATTATGTCGAAGTGGGAGAAAAGAAATATCCATGCTCTCTAAGCCTGGCCATGGATCTGGTAGGAGGAAAGTGGAAAACTGTGATCTTATACCATCTGAAAGCAGGTGAGAAAAGATATAGCGAACTAAGAAGAGATTTGTATTCCGTGACGGAAATGACGCTGAGCCTTCAGCTGAAACAATTGGAAAAAGACGGGCTGGTTGCCCGTAAGGTCTTTGGAACGAAGCCTCCTGTAAAAGTGGTCTATTCGCTCACGGATGAAGGAAGGACCTGCATTCCCATGCTGGAGGCAATCACCGACTGGGGGAATGAGATGGCTGATAAAAGAGGAGCTTTCATTGAGTAAACTAAAGTTTTAAAAAAATCATCTCATCAGGTCAAAGCTCATGAATAAAGCGGTCTCAGCAGAATCATTATACAGTTTCGTATTGATTCCGGTGATGGCAAATCCTGCTTCCCGGTAAAACTGTACAGCTCGATAATTGGTATTCTGGGTTTCCAGCTCTACGATCCTGCACTGCAGTTCCCGCGCTTCGCGGTTTACCGCTTTGATGAGTAGCCTGCCGATGCTCTGTCCCCTGAAATCTTCATGAATCAGAAGGCTTTCGATGAAAAGGCTGTTATTCCGGGATCTCAGGTCGCAAATGATCCAGCCGATAAGTTCCTCTTGGTGATAGGCCCCGAAAGAATGGCCCTGTTTTACCACAGATCGCAGCCTGACGATCTCACCCTGATCCAGGTTCCGGGTTTTGGCGTATGCCTGTTTCTTTTCTCTTAAACTGAATTCAAAAGTGCTGCCGGCGTCAATGGCGGAGACTACAAATATTTTGTCGGTTATATAACCGTTGCGTCCCCAATCGGCGGCGGGATGGTCGGGCAGCTCTTCAAGTTTTCTGATTTCCATTAAGGTCTGTAATGCAGTTTACGTCTTCTGAATATTTTTACCGGGCCTGCCTGGTGCTGAACATATTGCCGCCTGTAGAATACAGAACGATCTGTAAGATAATCAGCATGGAGATAACCGCTACCCGGATCATTGCATTGTCCGCAAAACGGTTTCGGATGGATTCCATATAATTGATCTTTTCAAGGGTAAACTGCTTAAGGCTGGGAACATCCGTAAAACTGTTCACTTTCTGGATTTCAGACTCGATCTCGGCTTCGTTGAGGGTTGTCGCCACATTGATCAGGTTGATGTTGCTCACAAAAAGCCATGCGAATAAAAGAATAGAAATGAATAAAAGAATGGGTCGGAGAAGCTTCATTTTTTTGTGTGTTAATAGGGATTTGAATTTATCTCAAATTTAATTATTTTGAACCAAATTCCATACAAATAATATACCTTAACGACTATTTTGATAAAATCAGATCGCCTTTTTACACATTTTTAGCTGATATCATTGCAGAAAGACAGGAACAGGAAATTTATATTTAAACAACATCCTCCGGAAATTTAAATAAAATTTCACATACCAAAAATCCAAAACCCGTAAATTTGCTCTCAATTAAAATGTTACTGGATGCTTAGGAAAATTTCGATCGCAGCGGCAGCTATGTTGTCCGTGATGACGATCAACGCGCAGAAGATTAAAAATTCCCAACTTGAAAGACCGAAACTGGTGGTAGGACTGGTGGTGGACCAGATGAGGTGGGATTATCTGTACCGTTTTTATAACAAATATGGAAACGACGGTTTTAAAAGATTGCTTAATACAGGATATTCCCTCAACAACGTTCATATTCCGTACGTGCCTACGGTCACGGCACTGGGGCACACCTGCATTTATACGGGATCGGTTCCGGCCATCCACGGGATTGCAGGAAATGACTGGACCGATAAGGAAACAGGAAAAAATGTATACTGTACCACCGATGAATCCGTAAAACCTGTAGGAACGGCCAATGCAAAAGCCGGAAGTCATTCTCCGAAAAACCTCTGGTCTACAACAATTACAGACGAGCTGAGAATGGCCACCAATTTCCAGGGTAAAGTCATTGGAGTCTCGCTTAAAGACAGAGCTTCCATCTTACCGGCAGGACACACCCCGAACGGAGCCTTCTGGTTTGATGATTCTACCGGGGATTTCATTACCAGCAGCTGGTATATGGATGAGCTTCCGCAATGGGTAAAAGCTTTTAACGCACAAAAAATGCCGGATAAGCTGGTAGCCGACGGATGGAATACGTTGCTGCCGATCAGCCAGTACACAGAAAGCTCACCCGACAATTCTGCATGGGAAGGGCTGCTCGGAAGTGCAAAAACCCCTGTTTTCCCGTACAGTAACCTGGCCGCCGATTATAAGGATAAAAAAGACAATATCCGATATACGCCTTTTGGGAACACCCTCACGCTGAAGCTCGCCGAAGCCGCTGTAGAAGGAGAGAAGCTCGGAGGCGACGATGTCGTGGATATGCTCGCTATCAACCTGGCTTCAACCGATTATGCAGGCCATAAATTCGGGCCCAACTCCATTGAGGTGGAAGATGTGTACCTGAGACTGGATCAGGATCTTGCCAGGTTTTTTAATTATCTGGATGCCAAAGTAGGTAAAGGACAGTACACGGTTTTCCTTTCCGCAGACCATGGAGGGGCACATTCCGTAGGTTTTTTACAGGAGCATAAGATCACCACCGGATTTTTCGGAGACGGTATGGAAAAGAAGATGAACGAAAAACTGAAAGAGAAATTCGGGGTTGATAAACTGATCAACGCCATCGATAATTACCAGATCTACTTTGACAGGAAGCTCCTGAAAGAGAACAAACTTGAGCTTGATGCCGTTAGAGATTTTACCGTTCAGGAAATCGAAAATGATCCGGATGATCTCTATGCGGTCTCCGTAACCAAAGTACAGGAAGCTACGATCCCGGAACCGATCAAGCAAAGGATCATCAATGGGATCAACCGGCAGAGAAGCGGAGACATTCAGCTCATCTCTCATGATTCGATGCTGCCGCCTTATTCAAAAACAGGAACTACGCACAGCGTGTGGAATTCGTATGATTCACACATTCCGTTGATCTTTATGGGATGGGGAATCCAGCACGGGGAAAGCAGCAAAGCGTATTACATGACCGATATTGCACCTACGGTAGCCTCGCTGCTGAAGATACAGTTTCCAAGCGGAAATGTAGGAAATCCAATTTCCGAAGCCATCGGAAAATAATTTTTTAACCCTTGACAGCGATGTTAAGGGTTTTTATTTAAACAAATATCTTGGTGCCGTCTATCCGTAACATGTCCTGCTTTTCCATTTTTTTTATGGTCCGGATCACGGTCTCTATCCGCATGCCGGTGAGGGAAGCCAGTTGCTGTCTGGTGTACGGAATATGAAACGAAAATTTATCATTAAACCCGAAATGATTCTTCACATGGTTCAGGATAAGGCTGAGCTTGGTCACCGGATCCTGAAAAGAAAAGGGAGCAGCCGTAAGATGCTTGTACCACATCCGGTCGGCCGTATAAGAATACATATTGAAGATGAGCTGTGGCTTTTTCAGCAGGAGCTCGATCAGCTTATTTTTTTCCAGCTTTATAATTTCGCAGTCGGTAACGGCAATGGCGCTCACCGCATATTTCCTGTTGCTGAAAAGATAGCTCTCAGCTAGGCAATGACCATCGAAAGGTATCCCATGGATAAACTCTTTGCCGTCTTCCAGGAAGCTGCTTATCTTTACCGTACCGGTTTTTACCTGCAAATAATACTTCGGAGTACTCTCTTCTTCAAAGATATACTCACCGGAATTGTAGTTTTGTTGCTCAGCACCATGGGAAAACAAGAGGTTTTCGCATATGATCATAATCTAACTGTTATTTATTTCAGATAAAAGTAACAAATAAACATATTGATTAAAAATTTATTAATACCACATACATGCCTTATAAAGGGAGATAGGGAGAATAACTCCACTATTCTGATGTGATTTTTGGAGTTCCGTATATTGGAATGAAATCACCACGGAAAATTTCATACAACAGCGATGTCTGCTCATGCCGGGGACGAAAATGAAGATTACAGACAGCATGATCAAAGCAGCAGGTGAAGTTCTTTAAGAACAAGAGGATTGTGTCGGTGCAGGCAAGAGGCTTGTGAGGGAGCATGCAAGGGTCTTACCACGAGGCTGACAAGGTGCTTGCAAGGGTGCATGCAATCGCCTTGTGATTAAAACGTACCTGTCTCACAGGGATTCATCTATAGGAATATGAAAGAAATGTTTTAGTCGATGAACATGATTTCTTTTCCCTCGGCCGAAGGAAGGGCAATCCCTCGCTCGAGGAATGGCTTGTCCTCAGTACGTGGGTTATATAATACTTACTGCGATCCATGTTTTGCGCAAAAGGCATTTCATCATGGGTGATGGATATTTCATCCAGGGTGTACTCCGGCCGGAATGTTTTTGTGTTCTGCTGTCTGAGCGTAAGGACCGGAGGCTTCGGGTCATTTCCATATCATTGGGATCGTTGTGCAAAAGTTTTTTAGGCAAAATAATTAAAGGAATTAAAACACCGTGGTTGTCAACACCATGTTGATCACCCGATCAAGGGAGCGTTGACCGTACTGTCCATGGGGTGTTGACCGCCCGAGTGCGGAGGTGTTGACCGTACGGTGAGATGGATAGGGCAATCCCCTTTATTGAGAATTTTAGCGAAAAAATAGTTTCTCATTATTCTGAAAAGTGTGCTGATCGCTTCAGAATATTTTTGAACACCCGAGATTAAAAATCAAATATTTTTAAAACCTTCCATGGTTATAAACGTATGTGTTACCCTCTGATGCCGTTATAGAACAACCCCGTCTTCATTTTCCCTGAAAATTAATCCACCCCTACGAAGGAGTGGAATTTAGAAAGTCCGCTTTATCCAATAAGAAAGGTGGCTCCTGACTTGGGCCACCTTCATTATATTTACTCTTCATACTGCTCCAGGAAGTAAGTAAAGGTAAATCCTTCTGTTTCATCTTCCGCATCTTCAAGGGTCGTTAGCAGATCCTCAAAAGTTTCGAGCTGATCTACGGTCATGTTTACAAATTCCAGGTGGAGCGGCATTTCCAGTCTGCCTGTAATTACATCCGAAAGTGCATCCAGATTATCCCCGAAATATTCCGGAAGCGGAAGCTTCTCTTTTAATTGCGCATAGAAGTCCTCGTAATCTCCTATGTCTGTAAAATCGATATATATTGTACTCATATTGAATTGAATTTCCAATTTCTTTTCATTAAAACCTGTCTGCATTTTTTACAGAAGCCGGTTTCTTCGTTGGTAGGGTTTTTCCCTTCCGCACTTCTCATGAAGCAGGTTTTTACCGGACAATGACGTAAGCCTTGCGTGTGGCCAAGTTCATGGATGGCGATTTTAAAAAACTGTTCGTCGGAATTGTCTTTATTCAGCCTGAAGTTTGAGGCAATGCATGCGTTTCCGGGTCTGAAGCCAAGACCGAAAAGGCCAAAATCTTTTATTTTCCCTTTCGTGACACTGATGTCTTTTGATGTTAAACCGATTGTTACAAAACCCTCTCTTGTATTCCTGCTTAGAAAAGCAATGGAAGAATCTGCCCGGTAACGGTTGCGGGGTTTGTAATACGCATTCGGTGGGAAATCAACAGGTTCCAGAATACGTACATATGGATACACCTTTCTGATTTCCTCTGCAAGATGTTTTACCTTTTCCGATTGGATATCTTTAAAAGGCTGAACCAGAATAGTGATTGCTTTGTCTTTCTTTACCGTTTCCTGCTGTTTTTCCGAGCAGGAAAGAATAAAGGCAAAACACAACAGCAATATTCTTAAACTATTGCTTTTCAAAACTTTTATAATGGTTTTTGCTTAGGTACACTTCACCGTCTTCGGCAAAAACGATTCGGTCTGCCTGTCTGCTTCCGCAATGATAATTCACATCGGCTTCAAAATAGGTCTTGCCGTCGGGCAGCATTCTTTCCCTGTTGCCGAACCGGTCTCCGCCAATAGCTTTTCCCGGAGCCACATCACATAAATTTCCTTTTGAAGGATTCCAGCCGAGGTTTCGGGCTTGGTTTTTCGTGATGTAATAATCCGGAAGCTTATGGTTTTGCTTAACATAGTGGATAACCGTTTTCTCCTCCGTCAGCTGATCGATCGACTGCTGAAAGGAATCCCGGGAACCGTTTACCCCTGCTTCACTCACCCTTTCCGTAGAAACCGGTTTCGTATCCGCGATAAAGTTTTTGTAAACATACATCACCGACATCCCGAACAAAAGCCCAAGGCAAATAAAAAACAGCGGTCTCGTTTTATTATTCATATCTTTAATTTAATGTACAATATAGCAATATAACACTTTATCAATGTACAAATCAATCGATTGTTACACTGCTACATTAATCCATCATTACATTAATTACGCTCTCCATTCTTCCGGAACATCACAGATCGGAATCGGAACCATTTTATGTTTTGCGGCTTTGTGCATTCGGTCGAAAATCATAAAAACTTCCTTATCGCGGCCTTCATAATCCTCAACGGCTTTTGTACCGTATTCTTTCTGGATTTTTTCGAGTTCCGGATAGGTAGCACCAATCTGATCTTCATCCGTCCTTTCCGCATCCCAAAGCCCGTCCGTAGGAATGGCATTCTGAATGCTTTCAATGAGATCCAATCCTCTTGCAAGTTCATAAACTTCGGTTTTGTAAAGATCGGCGATAGGGGAAACATCCACGCCGCCGTCTCCGTATTTGGTGTAAAATCCGATCCCGAAATCCTCCACTTTATTTCCGGTTCCGCATACCAAAAGCCCGTGGAGCTGACCGAAATAATACAGGTTCAGCATTCTGAATCGGGATCTTGTGTTGGCCAGCGCAAGATTATTGCTCCATCTTCCTTCCACATGGTCATGGACCACCTGCTCAAAACTTTCGAAAACAGGAGTCAGGTTGATGGTTTTGGATTGTACATTCGGGAATTTTTTCTTTAGGTATTCCATATGCTCCTGAGCACGGTTCACCTGGTCTTCTTTCTGGCGGATCGGCATTTCCAGCAATAATACTTCAAGGCCTGTCATGGCGCAAAGTGTTGAAACCACTCCGGAGTCTACGCCTCCGGAAACACCGATAACGTATCCGTTTACATTTGCTTTTACGGCATAATCTTTCAGCCAGTTTACAATATGATCGATAATCTTTTGGGTCTGCATTGTTTATATTTTTAGTCTGTTATTTATGATTCAAAATTAAAAATTTTGATGGGGTTTAATGATAATCTTCACGGCGAAGTTCGTACCAAAAGCAAATTCCGTCCGGTTCGGCGAATTCGCCTGTTTTTACAAAGCCTGATTTTTCCAGGATATGTTGGGAGCTTCTATGTTCATTATGGGCATAAGCGTAAATAACATCCGTTTTCAGCTCGTTGAAACCGAAGTCGAGCGAAGCACGCACCGATTCAGAAGCATAGCCTTTCCCCCAATATTCCGGAAGGAAGCGGTAGCCCAGTTCATATACGTTTTTATAGCCGTTGGTTTCTTGTGTTAAGAGTTTCAGTCCGCTCCATCCGATAAGAAGTCCGCTCTCTTTTTCGATGACGGCCAGTCTTCCAATCCCGTGATCAAGATACTGCTGCCGGATGTTGCCGATGATCTTTTGTGATTCGCTGAGGTCTGAAACGGGAGGAACGCCGATGTATTTCATAACTTCAGGGTTGGAGTCGAGGAGAAACAGACGTTCGGCATCCGTTTCCTCAAGTTTTCTTAAAATAAGTCGTTCTGTTTCTAAGTACATATATTTAAGGTTGATCAAATCCGAAGATGGTGACATTTGCCGCTCCTTTCTTAATGTCGTTTTCTTTTAGGGGATTTTTCATAATATTAAGAGATTCCAGATTCATGTTTGAGGAAATATCGAGCTTTTGGATCTGGTTATGCTCCAGGTTCAGCTTTTTAAGATATTTAAGGGCACTCACATCGATTGTCTTAATTTTATTTAAAGATACGGTTAATTGAATAATTTTCGGGGTTGATTTCAGGGAAATGTTTTCAATTTGGTTACCATCCAGATACAGTGAGGTGAGGCTTTTCAGGTTTTCTGCCGTAAAAACCGAAACTTTACTTCCGGCACAGGAAATCAGCTGGACGTTATCCATATTTTTCAGTAACAGTTTAGGGATATTGTTCTCATCAAGGATAATCATCCTGGCGTTTTGAAAATAAGAAAGGTCTTCTCCGGAAGTAATGCCTTTATTCATCAGAAATAAATTTTCCACACGATCGGCTTCATACGGACTTATTTTTCCGTCTTTGTTGAGATCGTGATTTTCTAAAACCGCCTTTTCAAAATTTTTATCTTTAAAAACAAGCTGCTGGGCATCGAAGAAGACAACCGTAGAAATAATAAATAGTGCGGCAATTATTTTAATTTTCATCATCAGGTTATGTTTAAATCACTATTTTTGTACACTTTAATTTCGTGTAAAAATATGAAGATTTTCAGAATTACCGTTCTTTCCCTGGGATTAGTTTTAGCCCTGAATTCCTGCAAAAAAGAATCTCAGAACCAGTGGGACGTAGAAATTGCCACACCTGCGGAAAAGGTGGAGATTACGGATATTTCCAAAGAACTCTACAACCCGGCTGTTTCTTCGGATCAGTTTAAAGCCAAATTCCCGTGGTTCCAGGGAACCGTAACCGATGCCGACTTTGCCAAAAGAAGGACGGATGCCGGAGAAATTAAACTCTATAAGGAAGCTATTGCTAAAATCGACCAGAAAAAGCTTCAGACGGATCTTCAGGATCTTTTTTCCCATATCAAATATTATTTTCCTTCGTTTAAAAGCCCGAAAGTATTTTTATTTTCGTCAGCTTTACAGATGGTACAAGACCCGATTTTCTACAACGCTCAGGAAAACCTTCTGTTCATAGACGTAACCGGTTTTATGGGAGATGGAAATCCCAATTATAAAGGGCTGGAAATGTATTTTCAGAAATCGATGAATCCCAATAATATTGTACCGAAAGTGGCGCAGCTCTTTGCCGAAGGTTTTGTAAAAGAATCTCCCGACCATCAGAAATTTATTGATATGATGATTCTTAACGGTAAGATCATGATCCTAAAAGACGCCTTTTTGCCGACGTATCCGGAATATCTGAAAATGAACTACACGCAGAAGCAATATGAATGGGCGGTAGCCAATGAGGCGAACATCTGGAATTATTTTGTAGAGAACAACCTGATCTTTGGTGATGACCATCGTCTTGAAGACCGTTTCATCGCGCCCGGACCATTCTCCAAGTTTTATACGGAGATCGATAACGAATCTTCACCGCAGATCGGTATTTTCACAGGCTGGCAGATCTGCAAAGCATATTTGAAAGAAAAACCGGATACCAAACTCCAGGATTTCCTGAAAATGGATGCCACGGTAATTTTCAACCAGTCAGGGTATAAACCGAAATTGCAATAAGAGCCTTTTTTAATTCTAAATATATGTTTAATTGAGGGTTAATTTCTTATTTTTTTATCGCTTAATAAGGTGAACAAATTAATGGTAAGAATAGACTTCGTTTATTTGGATGAAGCACATTAAGTACAAGTCCATAAAAATCATGAAATAAAAATTTAGAACAGGATTAGATTAAAAGATTTAAATTCAAATACCTCAACCTTCAGCATTGCCTGAAGGTTTTTTTGTTAGTCTTATGTTAATTTTACTACTTTGTATTGCATATTACTATTTAATTTATATATTTGTGGTATATAAATAATAACCTATGGAAAATGTAATACAGATTCAGAACCTCAGTTTTGAATTTTCCAAGAACAAACCCGTTTTAAAAGACATCAATCTTTCGGTTCCCAAGGGAAGTATTTTCGGATTTCTGGGAGCCAACGGAGCCGGTAAATCCACTACCATGAAAATGCTGATCGGAAGCATTCCCGATGAGCAGCATGCCATCCGCATCTTTAACGAAAGGCTGGATGTGCTTTATCCCGACGGCTTTAATAAAATCGGAAGCCTTATTGATACGGCAGCTTTTTATGACCACCTTTCGGGCTGGGACAACCTGCTTGTCATTTCCAGGCTAAGAAACCTTCCGATTTCAGAATGTGAAAGGGTACTGCATCTTGTTGGCCTTTGGGACAGCCGGAATATGAAGATGAAAAGGTATTCGCTGGGGATGAAGCAGCGGTTGGCCATCGCCATTACTTTGCTCGGAAAACCCGATCTCCTGATCCTGGATGAACCGGTAAACGGGCTCGATCCCAACGGAATGCTGGAAATCCGCGAACTGCTCATTAAGCTGAATAAAGAGGAAGGCGTTACCATTTTTATCTCCAGCCATCTTCTTCAGGAAATTGAAAAAATGATTACGCATCTGGCCATCATTTCTCATGGTGAAATCCGGTTTGCCGGCAGTGTTAAAGACCTTAATGAAATGTACCGCTACAATCGTATCCGGATCGGGCTGAATCATGCCGAAACTTTCATTCACGAAATCCCCGGAAATTATTCCCCGAAATTGCTGGACGAAGCGGGTATTGAGATTACAGCCGAATCCAGGGAAGATATTACCGCTCTTATTAAAAAGCTGGTGCTGAAAGATGCGGAAATTTTTGAAATTAAGAACAGCGCAGGCCTGGAAGAATGGTTCATGGAAATCACTAAAAACTAAAACAAATGAAAAAGTTATTGACAACAGCCGGTACGGAATGGCTGAAAATAAAAGGATTGGGAATTATTTATATGTCCGTTGTTTTGGGCGCTTTACTTCCGTTGCTGGTTTTCGCCCCTTCATTTTTTATACGGGAAACGGTTCCCGAAGGTACATTGAAATATTCTGTCTTTGAAGATGCGATCGGTGGGGAACAGTTGAGATATTTCGTATTTTTTATCCTGCCCCTGCTGATTATTATTGTGGCCAACAGGATTGCGCAGACCGATCATAAGAACAACGGCTGGCAACTGATGGAAACGCAGCCGGTAAGCCGTTTCGAGCTTTATTTTTCAAAATATATCATTGTGGTCGTATTGAGCGTAATCTGTATCACTTCTTACTTCATTTTCAGCATCATTATGGCAACGGCAGATTATTACATTCATCCGAATGCCGTGAAGCTAACGGACTTCGATGTGCTCTGGGCCATGAAGACCTACATCAGGATATGCATTACCATTTTAGGAATTGCGGCCCTTCAGCTCTGTATTTCCGTGGCTTTCCAGGGGTTTATCTGGTCTTTCCTGATCGGTTCGCTGGGTATTGCGTCGAACATTGCCTCACTCATTCAGAAACAGCCTTTCTTTTTTAATCCCTATGGTTCTTTATGCACGTTCTGGAATGCGCCGGAGATCAGAAACCTGAATACTTTTATTTCCCATTCCGAGTACATGAGCGTGTTCTGGATGGTGATTTTCCTGATCGTCGGTTATGTATGGTACAGTAAAAAAGGCTTTAAAAATGCTTTTGGTAAAACTAAAAAGCAGATGGTTGTATCAGCTGCATTATTTGCAACCGGAGCAGGTTTGCTTTATTTTATCCAGCAGCCGCGGGCTTATCAAAGCGGTGCGGCAGGAGTTTCCATGAAAGGAACACTGGATACGGATCTTAAAATTGATTCCGTTAAAATCTTTACCTCAGATTTCCATAAAAAAATCGGAGCGGTACCGGTGGTAAACAATACCTTCACCTGGTCGACCAAAGAAAAACTTCCGCTGGATGAATACCTGATCGAAATCGGAAACAAAAAACTGGTTCTGGTGATGGGAAACGGCGACTGGTTTGATCTGAATTTAAAATTTAATAATACCGAAATGGTGACGTACATCAAATCGAACAGAAAAGCTGATCAGGTCTACCGCGAAAAACAGGATTCTTTCGGAAGGGATTTCACGTACGTGCTGGACGACCAGCCTTACAACAACGAACCCGAAAAGTTTTATGAAGCCGCTCAGGACGACTGGAACAAGAAGAAAAGAATTCTCAATGGGTTTGCCGATCCTGCCAACAATGCCCTTTCGGAGGAATATAAAACCTACAGAAGGCAGTTGATGGCCATTAATTATTTGAATGAAATCAGCAATTACCGGAAAATGACTTCCTGGAAAGATCCGAAGTTTGCCCCTCCGAAAGCCTTTGTGGATGAGCTGAATGCCAATATCAGCAAGCCATCGCTGCTTTTAAGCAAAAACGAAAATTACCTTCAGTTTAAGCTGGATCATTTATTAACGGATAAAGATCAGTCGATCAATGCGGACAGTATCCTTTTTGTGAAGATCAGCAGGCTTCCGCAAGGGCTGGAAAAAGACCGTTTGCTGTCGAAGCAATTATCCAAAACCATGGAACTTCAAACCGACAGCCTGGCAAGAAATACATTATTCGCCGGTGAAATTAATAACGTGAAAAATATTGATTACCAAAAAATGCTGTATTCTAAGCTGGAGCAGATCAATAGATCTCAAAAAGGCGCCGTATTTCCGGATTTGGCTTTCCTAAATGACAATGGTAAAACGGTAAACCTCTCCAAATTCCGCGGAAAATATGTGGTAATCGATCTTTGGGCTACATGGTGCGGACCATGCGGGCAGACCCGCCCGGTTTTTGAAGCACGAAATAATCAATATAGATATTATCAGAATATACAGTTTATTTCGGTAAGCGTCGATGAAAACCAATCGAAGTGGAAAAATTACCTGAAGACAAAACCGTCCAATATTCCCCAATTATGGCTGAAAAATGCTGAAAAAGTGCTTGGTATATATAAAATTCAGTCGATCCCCAGATTTATTATCATCGATCCTGAAGGGAAAATATTTAACCTGAATACGCCGTTTCCGAATGAAGATAACTTTGTAGAAATTTTGGATAAGCTGAAGAAGTATTAACTTTGCATCAAATTTAGAAACAAAAGAAAGTTATGAGAAAAACTCAGATTACGATAGATGTAGAACTGGACGAAAACCACATCCCGGAAAACATTACCTGGAACGCACAGGACGGCGGCATTGAAAAGGAAGCGACCAAGGCAACGATGATTTCCGTTTGGGACGATAAAGCGATGGAAGCTTTGAGGATCGACCTCTGGACCAAAGAAATGCCGGTAGACCAGATGAAGATGTTCATCCACCAGATCCTGGTTTCTCTGGGGAATACCTATCAGAGAGCTACTGGAGAAGAAGATGTCGCCCAGTGGATGGAGGAGATTGCGGAAGAGTTTGCCGTAAAATCTGCGATAAAAATGTAAAAAGCGATAAGCTGTAGGCAGTAAGCATTAAGCTTTAGCTTCAGCTTATTTTTAATATTAATGGAACTAAGTTTAACGCAATAACAGATGCTTATTGCCTAAAGCTTAAAGCCTAAAGCAAAAAATATGAATTTCAATACAAAAGTTATACACGGTGGGCAGCACCATGAGTCTGCCACAGGTTCGGTGAATGTTCCTGTATTTTTAACCTCAACCTTTGCACAGAAAAGCCCGGGCGTACATTCCGGATATGAATATTCCAGAGCGGCCAATCCTACGAGACAGGCACTGGAAGATTCCCTGGCAAGCATCGAAAACGGGGCGAGAGGATTGGCCTTCGGTTCCGGTCTTGCAGCGATCGACTGTGTTTTAAAACTGTTAAATCCCGGCGATGAGGTCGTAGCGGTTGATGATCTGTACGGCGGTACCTACCGGATGTTTACGAGACTTTTTGAAAAATACCAGCTGAAATTTACTTTCGTGAATTTTGATGATGTATCAAAAATCGCGGATGTTATAACGGATAAAACGAAACTGATCTGGGTGGAAACGCCTACCAATCCGTTAATGAAGCTGGTGGACATTAAAGCGGTTGTGGATGTGGCAAAAGGAAAAGATATTTTGGTGGCTGTGGACAATACGTTTGCAACGCCTTACCTTCAGCGGCCGATCGATCTGGGAGCGGACATTGTGATGCACTCTGCAACGAAATACCTGGGAGGTCATTCTGACGTGATCGCCGGAGCATTGGTGGCAAAAGATGCCGAACTGGGAGAGAAACTTCACTTTATCCAGTTTGCAAGCGGCGGAATTTTAGGGCCTCACGATTCCTATTTGGTTTTAAGAGGGATTAAAACATTGGCCTTACGCGTTCAGCGACACTCGGAAAACGGAATGGCCGTGGCGAAATATCTGGAATCCCACCCTGCCGTAGATAAAGTAATCTATCCGGGACTGGAATCCCATCCTCAGTACGAACTGGCCAAAGCCCAGATGAAAGATTTCGGCGGAATGGTTTCTTTCACCTTTAAGTCCGGTAAAAAAGAAGATGCGATTAAATTCCTGGAAAAAGTAAAAGTATTTACGCTGGCTGAATCTTTAGGCGGTGTAGAATCGCTGGCCAATCACCCGGCTTTAATGACTCACGCTTCTATTCCGGCAGAAAAACGTGCAGAATTAGGCATTACAGATGATTTAGTTCGTTTAAGCGTAGGTATCGAAGATGCGGAAGATCTGATCGCCGATCTGGAAAGAGCATTTTCATAAAATAACTTGTATCACTTTGTCAAAGTTATATTTCGCAGCGATAGCTTTGACAAAGTTTTACCAAAGTTTCACTCATCCATGACAAGAAAAGCAACCCTTCAGGACATCGGGCAGTTGTCTGAACTGTTCGATCAATACCGGATTTTTTACCATAAAGATTCTGATATTCCAAATGCTGAAAAATTTTTAACCGAAAGAATTGAAAACAGAGATTCCGAAATTTTTGTAGCGGAACACGTAGGAAAACTGGTTGGTTTTGTCCAGCTATATCCTTTGTTTTCTTCAACGCGGATGAAACGCTATTGGCTGCTGAATGACTTATTCGTCAATGAAAGTTACCGTGGAAAAGGCTTTTCAAAAGCGTTAATTGAAAAAGCAAAAGAAATGGCAATATCAACAGATGCCTGCGGAATCCTCCTTGAAACAGGAAAATCCAACGACATCGGAAACAAACTATATCCCAGCTGCGGCTTTGAGCTTTACGATGAAGTCAATTTTTACGAATGGACTAATAATTAATGTAACAATTTAATAATGTAACAGTTTACCAATAATTGTTACATTGCCAGACTGATACATTGTTAAACTTTTAATTATGACTGATTTTCAAAAATATATCCAGCGTTATTTAGATTTGATTCCATCTGAAAACTGGCTGAAAGAAATGGAAAAATCCGGCGAGAA
>JBMDXW010000256.1:0-7801 GCA_048594965.1 Chryseobacterium sp. | reverse complement strand
ACACAGTATATCGGATTGCTAGGTCCCAAAACCAGGTTTAACCGAATGATGGATGATCTTAAAAATTTGGGAATTGATATCGGGGATAAAGAATTAAATAAACTTTTTGGCCCTGTTGGAATAGATATTGGTGCTGAGACGTCGGAAGAAATTGCCATTTCAGTAATCTCAGAGATCAAAGCGGTCCTGAGCGGAAAAAAAGGTTCGTCGTTGAGAGATAAACCGGAAAAAATGCATACTGATATTCTCAGTATATAAGGACATTATGATAACAGATCAATTCGGAAGAACACATAATTATCTTCGGATATCTTTAACGGACAATTGTAACCTGCGCTGCTTTTACTGTATGCCGGAAGAAAATTATGATTTTACCCCGCACTCAAAGCTGATGCAGGCGGATGAAATTGATACCATTGCCAGATTATTCGTACAGCACGGTGTCAATAAGATCAGGCTCACGGGAGGCGAACCATTCGTAAGAAAAGATGCGGCAAAAATCATCAGAAACCTTGGAAAACTGCCTGTACAATTGAACTGTACAACTAACGGAATCCGTATTGACGATATGCTTCCTGAAATTCTTGAATCCGACTTTCAGAGCATTAACATCAGCCTTGATACTTTGCAGAGGGAAAAATTCCTGAAAATCACCCGCCGTGATTATTTTGACCGGGTGATGAAAAATATCGATCTTTTGTTGCAGCATCAGGTAAAAACAAAGATCAATGTCGTGGCCATGCAGGATATTAATGATGATGAAATCACAGATTTTATCGAATTTACAAAAGACAGTCCTGTTGAAGTCAGATTTATTGAATTTATGCCTTTCAGCGGAAACCGTTGGAGCAGCAATCAGGTCATGACACAAAAAGACATTCTGGAGGTCATCAGGGAAAAATATGATTTCATTCCGCTTCCTGTAGGTTTTCACGATACGGCAAAACCTTATAGGATTCAGGGCCACAAAGGAAGTTTTTCGGTCATCAGCACCATGAGCGAGCCGTTCTGCAGCGGCTGCAACAGGATCCGGCTTACTGCTGACGGTAAGTTGAAAAACTGCCTGTTCTCGAAAAAGGAGACGGATATCCTCACGCCTTTACGAAACGGCCAGGATATTCTTCCCATCATAGAATCTGCGGTATGGTCTAAAGCAAAGACACAGGGCGGCCAGCTGAATGAGCAATTTGAAAAAATAAATACTTCTGTAATTCAGAACAGAAGCATGATCAATATTGGCGGATGATGAAAAATACAGGCATTATTTTACTGGCCGCCGGAAGTTCCTTGAGAATGGGATCTCCGAAACAGCTTTTGTCCTATCAGGGAAAAACATTATTGGAAAGAATAGTCGATACGGTCCAGAAAGTATTTGGTCAACATCAGATCGTGGTGGTTCTTGGTGCTCATCATCATGAAGTATCTTCTGCGATTAAAGATAAAAATATAAGGATTGTTATCAATAAAGACTGGAAATCAGGAATGTCTTCTTCGATAAAATCAGGCATGAAAGCGTTGTCAGGCTTTTTCCCTGAAATGGAAAGCTGCTTTATTTCGGTGTGCGATCAGCCTTACCTTTACGATACTTTATTTCTGGAAATGTTTCAGATGCAGGAGACTTCATCAAAGGGAATTGTTGCTTCTGAATATAAAGGAACGTTGGGTGTTCCGGCTTTATTTTCTAAAAAATATTTTGATCTTTTAATGACCCTTACCGGTGAGCAGGGCGCAAAAAAAATCATTCAGCAGAACAGGAATGACGTTTTCCCATTTCAATTTGAAAAAGGAGCCGTTGATATCGACACGCCTTCAGATTATAACCAATTAATAAACAAAAACATGATAAGTGTTGCGGAAGCAAAAAATATAATCGGACTAAACATTCCGGAAAGCATACACAAGACTGTTTCCTTAAAAGAAGCATTCGGATATACCGCAGCGGAAGATATTTATTCGAAATATGATATCCCGAATTTTCCACAGTCGTCGATGGACGGATATGCCATCCGATTTGAAGATAAAGAGATCAATCTAAAAATCGCAGGTGAAATGCAGGCGGGATCGACCGGGCAGTTTCACCTTGAACAAGGTCATGCGTGCCGGATTTTTACGGGAGCGCCACTTCCTCTCGGCGCGGACACCGTGGTGATGCAGGAAAAAGCCTCGATTAAGGACGGTTATCTCACCGTTAATGACCATGAACTCGTAAAAGGCTTACATGTACGCGATGCCGGGAGTGATGCTAAAAAAGGAAACGTGGCCGTCAGTGCGGGCACTTATCTTTCTGCTGCAGCTATTGGCTATCTGGCAGGAACAGGATGTACAGAAGTCAGGATTTTTGCGGCTCCGTCGGTTTCGGTTATTCTTACAGGCAATGAGCTGGTGAAGCCCGGAGAAAATTTAGGTTTCGGTCAGGTTTATGAATCCAATTCCTATCAGCTGGAAAGTGTTTTAAAACAATGTGGAATCAATACCATTGAATGTTTTTGGGTCAAAGATGATCCTTCTGAGGTCGAAAAAGCTCTTGATTCAGCAATTTCCAAAACGGACATGGTGATACTGGTAGGAGGCGTGAGTGTTGGTGATTACGATTTCGTGATTGATGCCACTAAAAAATGCGGTGTTGAACAGAAGTTTCATAAGATCAGGCAAAAACCCGGAAAGCCTTTCTACTTTGGAACGAAGGAAGAAAAATTCATTTTCGGGTTACCCGGAAATCCCTCTTCGGCATTAACCTGTTTTTATATATATATCGCTCCTCTCCTTTCTGAGATGATGAAACGGCCGTCCATAACAGAAAAGATCTCTGCCATTTCAACTGCCGACTATGAAAAGAAAACAGGCCTTACCCATTTTCTGAAGGCCACTTACGATAACGGAAAAGTAACGCCACTGCACGCACAGGAATCTTACCGCCTTCAGTCTTTTGCAGAAGCCAATTGCCTGATCGTCTTACCCGAAGATTCGGAAGGCTGCAAAAAAGGTGAAGAGGTTGAAATAATACGGCTCAAATAAATCATGATGAACGCAGAACTATTTTATCTGATTTTATTTGTTATCGCAGCACTGTACTCCGCAGTAGGACATGGTGGGGCAAGCGGTTATCTGGCGCTGATGGCTTTGTACGGAGTAGCTCCCCAAGAAATGAAACCTACCGCTTTGGTGCTTAACCTGTTTGTTTCGCTTACCTCCTTTATCCAATATTACCGGGGAGGACATTTCAAACTGAGGATCTTTATTCCGATTGCTCTGGCATCCATTCCTCTTGCTTTTATAGGCGGAATGATCCATATTGAAGATACCCTTTACAAACGTATTTTAGGTATTTTACTACTTTTTCCCGTTTTCCGTTTTTTCTTTTTTAAAAGTCCGGATGACAGTGAGCTGAAGGAGCCCCGGATCTATTTATCGCTGCTATTCGGAGGAGTGATCGGGTTATTATCCGGAATGATCGGTATTGGCGGCGGAATTTTACTTTCTCCGGTCCTGATCTTGCTGAAATGGGCCAATCAGAAACAAACGGCAGCGATCAGTGCAGCCTTTATTTTTGTAAATTCGGTGGCAGGTCTCGGAGGAATGTTCACCAAAGAAGTTACCTTTACCGGCGATATGTGGATGTACATCGTCTGTGCATTTGCGGGAGGACTGCTCGGCGCTTACTTAGCCTCAAAAAAACTGAACCAGAACGGACTGAAATACGTCCTCGCAGTGGTCCTTCTGATGGCTTCCTATAAATTGATATCAAGCACGATTTAAAAATAATTAAATGAAAAATTTTATTTTAATACCAACAATTTTATGTTCGATGCTTACTTTTGCCCAAAGCACTAAAAGCATTGAGATTATTGCTCCCGATAACAGAAAAATAACCCTGACCACCGCAGATCTCCTAAAATATCCGCAGCATCACATGGACAGCATCCGGATTACCAATTATCTGAAAGAATATAAATCAACCCTTAGAAATATCAGAGGTGTTTTGCTGAGAGACGTCCTTTCAAAAATTTCATTTAAAGAAAAATCTCCAAAAGTTCTGAGTGAATATTATATCACCTGCATCGCAGAAGACGGATATAAAGCGGTCTTTTCGTGGAATGAAATTTTCAATACGGCCGTCGGTGATCGTGCAATGATCATTCCTGACATGGAAAGCAGTCCTAAAGAAGGTATTTCAATCCTGTCGCCCACTGATTTTGCGACAGGAAGACGATATGTAAAAATGCTGAAAACGATACAGCTGAAAAAAGTAAATGAATGAGTACGGTAAAAATAATTAGCTTTGGCAGACTGAAAGAGATCTTAGGTCCGGATTTTGAAACGGAAGCGCACGACACCGATGAGCTGATCAGTCGGCTGAATGAAAAGTTTCCGCAACTGAAAGACCTGAAACTGCGCATTGCGGTAAACCAGAAGATCATTACGGAAAAAACAGAATTACAAAACAATGATGTGGCAGCCTTAATGCCACCTTATTCAGGAGGATAAAATATGTTGAATATAGAAAGATACGACAGACAGATCAGGCTTCAGGGCTTCGGTGTACAGGCTCAGCAAAAGCTTGAATCAGCACAGGTTCTGGTAATCGGAGCCGGCGGCCTCGGCTGCCCCGTTCTCCAATACCTGACGGCAGCCGGCGTCGGACACATCGGCATTGTGGATGACGACCGGGTTTCCCTTAGCAATTTGCACCGGCAGATTCTTTATACTTCTGATGATATCGGGAAACTTAAAACAGAAGCCGCCTTAGAAAGGCTTACAGCAATGAATCCCGAAGTACAATTCAGCATTATTACCGGGCGGATTACCACCGGAAATGCAGCCGGGATGATCTCAGGATATGATGTCATTATCGACTGTACGGACAATTTCCCGACGCGTTACCTTCTGGATGATGTGTGCAGGATTTTGGAGAAACCCTTAATTTTCGGGGCGATTTACCAGTATGAAGGACAAATTGCCATTTTCAATGTTAAAAGCAAAGAAGGTACTGTCACACATTACAGGCATCTTTTTCCGGAACCGCCTGAGCCGGGAGAAGTTCCGGACTGTAATGACGCAGGTGTTTTGGGCGTTTTACCTGGAGTAATCGGGACCTTACAGGCTACCGAAGCGATTAAATTAATCACAGGAACCGGCGAAGCATTAACCAACAAATTAATGACCGTCAATATTCTGAATTACCAAACGGCTGTTTTTGAAATTCCTCCGATGAATATGACGGATAAAAATATCCCTTACCGTATAGAAGAATTGGAGAATATGAATTATCAGCTTCACTGCGGCATTGAATATGGAGGAATTAAAAATATTTCACCATCAGCTTTTAGTGAAACCGCCGAGCTTCCCGATACGGTGGTGATTGACGTCCGGGAGCCTGAAGAATATCCCAAACTTGATCTTCCTTATATTTCGATTCCTTTGCCCCGATTACAGGAAAATAGCAGTCAGATCCGCAGCCGGAATATTATCGTGGTCTGCCAGTCCGGCAAGAGAAGTTTAGCAGGAGCAAAAATCTTACAGGAAACCTTGGGACCGGACTACAATATCAGTCATCTGGAAGGCGGAATCAACCATTTAACCAAAAAGAAAAATGAGCAAGATTAAGAATATATTTCAGCACGCTCCTGTATCACCATTGTTCATTGCAGAAAGCATTGCCGGGCATTCTGGGAAAACGGAGATCGGAGCCCATCAGATTTTCCTGGGACAAATCCGGGCAGATGAAATTGACGGCAAGACTGTGAAGGCTATTGAATATACGGCTTATGAAGATTTGGCGCTCAGTCAAATGGCTGATATCCGGGAGGAAATCTTCGCAAAATACAACCTTAGCTGTATGCATATTTATCACAGCTTAGGCATTGTGAAAGCGGGAGAAATCTGCCTTTTTGTATTTACGTCATCCAAACACCGGAAAGAAGCGACTTTAGCCTGCAATGAGGTCGTTGAACGCATAAAAAGCGATCTCCCGATCTGGGGCAGGGAAATTTTTGAGGATGAAACCCATCAATGGAAAACAAACCGATAAATCATGGTAGATATTACTTTTAAAACCTTTACCCTGCGAAAAGCCATCGCAGCGGCCATCATAAAAACGTCAGATACATCCACGGTAGAAGCCGTACAAAACGGAACGGTTCCAAAAGGAAATGTGCTGGAATTCGCGAGAGCTTCTGCTTTGCTGGCGATCAAAAAGACCAGCGATGTTATTCCGGACTGTCATCCTTTACCTGTAGAATATGCCTCTGTCAATTATGAAATGAATGGCTTGGAAATCCGCATCACCGTTGAGGTTCACACGATTTATAAAACCGGTGTTGAAGTTGAAGCCATGCACGGTGCTTCGGTAGCCGCTCTGGTGATCTACGACATGCTGAAACCGATCGACAAAAAGGTTGAGATCTCCAATATCCGCCTTCTGGAAAAGCAGGGCGGGAAAAGCAGTCAGAAAAGTACAGAGCCGGAAAATCTAAGTGCAGCAGTGATTGTGTGCAGTGATTCCGTTTCTAATGGTATTAAAAATGATACTTCAGGGAAATTTTTGGTTGAATCCCTTAAAAATCAGGGAATCACCAATATTGATTATGCCATTGTTGCGGATGATATTTCTGCAATTCGGCAAAAGATCGAATTGTATAAAAATAAAGGCTGTAACCTTCTGATTTTTACGGGCGGAACCGGTCTTTCTGACCGGGATGTTACCCCGGAAGCGGTTTTACCTTTCATCACCAGAGAAATTCCCGGAATTATGGAAACAGCCAGAAACTACGGGCAGGATCGCGTAAAAACTTCTATGCTTTCCCGAGGAATCGCCGGATTTTCAGATGATCTGCTGATTTTAACGTTCCCGGGATCTTTGGGCGCCGCAAAAGAATATTTCCAGGCTTTATTTCCGCAGGTTTTGCATGTATTTTCGGTTAAAAAAGGTGAGGGACATTAATTTGGGTCTCTCAAAAGAGCAACTGTTTTCCGTATTTTTTCTACAGCCGTTTCGATTTCCTGAAGGGTTGTATATTTTCCTATGCTGAACCTGACGGAAGAAAGAGCATCGATATCACTCATTCCCAATGCCTGAAGAACATGGGACGGCCTGGTGGTATTGGCATTACATGCAGAACCGCTGGAAACACAGATATTTCCCAGGGAAAGAATAAGCTCTTCGGCGTTGATGCCTCTGAAGCAGATATTTGTCGTATTGAAAATTCTTTCGGAATGACCTCCATTAACAGATGTCTGAAAGATTTTCAGCAGCTCGTTTTCCAGATAATCCCTGAGTTTTTTTATTTTTTGTGAATCCTCTTTCATTTCTGCCACCGCAATTTGTGCAGCCTTTCCCATACCTACGATTCCCGGAACATTCACTGTGCCGCTCCTCAGACCGGCCTGTTGCCCTCCGCCCTGAACCTGCGGCCGTATTTTATTCTTAAGGGAAGAGGAAATATAAAGTCCTCCCACTCCCTTAGGTCCGTAAAATTTATGGGCCGAAAAAGCCATAAGATCAATACCAAGTTCTTTTACATCGACCGGTATTTTTCCAACAGCCTGTGTTGCATCACAGAAAACATAGCAGCCAGTTCGGTGCGACAGTTCGGTTATTTCTTTGATAGGATGGATAATGCCGGTCTCGTTATTCACCAACATAATACAAACCAACAGTGTACGTTCTGTAATGAGTGATTCAAGTTCAGAAAGACTGATGTTTCCCGAACAATCAACATTCAGATAATCAATATCAAATCCGTCTTCCTGAAGTTGCCTGCAGGGATCTAAAATGGATTTATGCTCTGTGGTAACGGTGATA
>JBMDXW010000255.1:0-2718 GCA_048594965.1 Chryseobacterium sp. | reverse complement strand
TGTTCGAATTCACCTGAAGCCAAGCTGTCAGATATTTTTGAAGAGGGAAAATCTCCTGAAGCCAAGCTGTCAGATATTTTTGAAGAGGGAAAATCTTTCTATTTATCTAATTCGCCTTCAGATGAACCAGAATTTAAAATAGATAAAATGAAGGATGGTTCTATTACTGTTTCCAATATTGATAAGGGGATTTCTGAAACAATGAATTATGAGGTTGAAGAGCAAGAGAAAGGTTTGTATCATTACAAAATAGCAAATAATGAGAATTATGGAATATTTGAAGTTTTGGACAATTTTATATCAGATACAAAGGACTTTAATGTATTCTATGACGAAGAGAATGAAGGATACGCCTTTGTACCTATTTCAAAAAATTATTCGAAAATGGATTCTTCTTTGAAAGAAACTAAAGAAATCTATTCTACAGACCCTCACTATTATGTTGCAGAATATAAAGAATAGATAGTCACTACAAGGAGCCTGAACAAGGCTTCTTTTTTTATGATTGGAAGGTGAGTAAAACGGAAAAAGCAACGGATTTTCTTCAAAAATTTAGTGATTGGATTCAAGATGCAACTTTATTTAGCTATTTATTTAAATGGATAAGTGCAAACTGGGTAAAAGGACTATACAAACTGGCTTCTGGGGTGGAAGATATCTTGGATCAAGTGTTCAAGGTCTTTGGATTTCTTGATAATGGGACAATCGGTAAAATATATACCAGCATGCGATTAGTCTCATTCACTATTTTGATTATTATGATTATTGTTATTGCTTACAAATATATTTTAAACGAACGAGTGGATCTAAAGGCAGGCCTTTTCAGGGCTGTCTTTTTTGTTTGTTTAGGTGTTCAGCTTCCAGGCTTGATTACATCAAGTGTGGAGCTTTCTCAAAAAGTTTATGGAGAAACAAAAAATTTAGATACGACTGAGAAAAGTACACTTTCCTACAGTATTGTAAAAGAAAATTTGTCAGACTTGCAGTATTCTTCGAAAAACGGTTTTTCTCGACTGAATAGTGATGTGGGAACTCAAAAAAACAATTTATCAGAACAAGCTTTTAAAGCTACTGATTTATCAGAAGTTTTAACTCCTGAAAAAATCGGAAAAATGAAGGATAAAGCTAAAAATCAAGATGATACTTCTTATCTAGAATATAGGCTAAAGACTGACGAAGATGGAAAAGTCATATCAGAAAAAATAGAAAATGGAATGTTCGATTTTTTTAAAGAAGGTAAATTTCGTTTTTCATACAGGACGGGCACAATCACTTTGTCATTACTGACAGTGTCGTTTGCTTTTATCTGCTCTGCATTTATAAATGCAAAGTCTTTGATTGAGCTAATATTTGCAAAGTTGATGTTTCCAGTTCTTTCTGTTTCTGATATTGAAACCGGACAACGAACAAAAAAAATCCTTTTGGATATTGGGAACAGTTTATTAGCGATTATGTTGACAGGGTTTAGCTTGAGTATCTTTAAGTTATACTTTTCATTTATAGGTAATCTTGATGTCGATTTTCTTCCATATTTAGTACTTTGTATTGTTGGTGTCCGAATTACGATCGACGGCCCAAATTTCTTTGGGAAATTTCTGGGGTTGGATATCGGGCTTCGTTCAGGATGGCAAGCTATGGTTGGTACAGCAGTTGCTGCGAAAGCTGCGACAAGCGCTGTAAAAGGTGGAGTGAATGCTGGTAGTAGTATTAAAGAGCACGCCGGAAATGCAGTCAGCCGTATGAGAGTCAATAACGGTGTACACGAAAATAGCAATGATAAATCGATTCAGAGTCGCTCAACGGTTCCAGGAAACAATGGATCTTCTAGAAGCAGTGTGCAGGAATTTGCGGCCAACATGCGCCAAACATTTGGCATGAATGATCAACAAGAGCTGGTGACACAAACGCAAGGATCGAATCGATCAGCGGTTCCAAATGATCAGATAAGTCCATCGGTTCAAGACAAGGATCAGGTTTCTGCTAATGGAGAGTTGCCTTCAGGAACAAATCTTTCACCAGAAACAATGTATCAACCAATGAACGCTTCTGCTTCTTCCAGTACCGTTTCCCAAGGAAAAGAAACAGATGGAAAAAGCATTGGCAATATTTCAGCTGAAGAGCTGAAACATATGGGTGAAAGCGGCAATCGAACTGAATCAACGATCGACCCTATCAACGGCAATCGTGCGAATGTTTTGGCAACGGGGAAAACGGACGCTTCACAAAAAATCCAACGAACGACCATTCCGCCGATTCATACGCCAAGTAGAAAAGCCGCCATCCAAGCAGCGACTGACAAAGTCAATCAGGGGAATAAAACGCAACAGGCAAACAATCCGAGTGCATCTGAAGGAAATCCGCATAGCAATCACAGAGCCAATGATCAGGAAGTGAAACGAGCAACACCAGAAACGTCTTACGGCACTTCTGCAGTAGCACCTAGTCAATCTGTTCAATCGAGTGAACAAGCGTCTGAAGGAGCTTCTGTGGCTCTTGAGCGGGTCACAAGAGTGTCTCCTTCGACAGGTGCAGTCGTACAACGAAGCAATCAATCGGCTGCTACTGCTGGCACTAAAATGGTGAAACAATCACCAAGTAGAGGAATTGATCGATCAACTGTAACACCTGCTAGACAGAGTGAGCCAAAAGTATGTTCAATCAAACAACCAGGACAACCAACGAATCATCGATCGGTGACTAGCCATAAACCTGCAGAAA
>JBMDXW010000254.1:0-2143 GCA_048594965.1 Chryseobacterium sp. | reverse complement strand
ATATATTTGTATGAATTATTAACGACTTAAAATGATACACACAACTAGCTCAATACGAGTTCGTTACGGAGAAACAGACCCAATGAAATACGTTTACTACGGCAACTACGCAGAGTACCTCGAAATAGGAAGGGTGGAACTCTTCAGAAGCATAGGAATGTCTTATAATGAGATTGAAAATCAAGGAATTTGGCTGCCTGTTTCAGAGTATAAAATTAAGTATTTACGGCCCGCCTTTTACGACGAAAAATTAGAAATCCATACCTACATCCGGAAAATACCGGGTGTGCGAATAGAATTCGATTACGAAATTTTCAACGAAGAAAACATCAAAATTACCGAAGCTTCCACGACTCTTTTTTTCCTGGATGCCGCCACCGGTAAAGTAGTCAAATGTCCGGATTATCTCATGGCACTGATTAAAGAGAACTGGAATGAATAAATTTCAATCATAATAGTAAATTAATGAAGATTGCATTTTTGGGTCCTCAAGCCAGCTTTACCCAACTGGCCGCTATTCAGCTTTTCCCGGAAGATGAGCTTATCCCTCAGCCCAACATCTTAGACTGCTTTACTGCCATTGAAAAAGGTGAAGTGCAAAAAGCCGTGGTCCCCCTCGAAAACTCGATCGAAGGAACGGTTTCCATGACCCTCGATTACCTGTATAAAACCGAAGGCATCCGGATACTGGCTGAAGCCGTCATGCCCATCGCCCACCACCTGATGATCCACCCCGGATCTGAACCGGATCGTATCGAAAAGATCTATTCGCATCCCCAGGCCCTGGCTCAGAGTTTTCATTTTCTCGATGACCATTTTAAAGATATTCAGAAACAGGATTTTTCTTCCACTGCCGCTGCGGCGAAATATGTAAAGGAAACCCCCGAAAGAAATCTGGCAGCCGTCGCCAACCAATTTGCTGCAAATCTGTACGGACTGAAAATCATTCATCACAACATCCAGGATTTTGAGCAGAATCACACGAGATTTATCATCATATCTAAAGAAAGCCACCACTACGAAAACAGAAACCTGAAAGTTTTAGGTGAAAAATCGGGACTGCTGATTACACTGCCCGAAGATCACGCAGGAGGGCTGCATCAGGTATTGTCCGTGTTTGCCTGGCGGAAGATGAATCTCAGCAAGATCGAATCCCGTACTTTGAAGACCGGATTGGGAAATTATTTCTTTTTCATCAATGTAGCCGGAAAATGGGAAACTCCCCTGCACCACAATGCGCTGGATGAGCTCAAAGCACTGGATGCAGAAACCCGGTTTTTAGGGAATTATAAAGAATTTTCACTGGACAGTTAACGTACCGCACCCTATTCCTTAAAAAACATTTGATTATATTTGATCATCTTAAAACCGGAACGCCATGTACATCCTGGTCATTATTTTGATTGTCACCTTCATTCTTGTTTTCACTAACCTGAATACTAGAATCAGGCGTCTGGAAAAAGAAATTTCCGAACTCAGGAAAGGGCAGTCCGAATCTCAGCAGGAACAAACAAAAGATATTCCCGACGCTGCGGTATCTGCAACCGAAGAGCCTGCATTCCCGCTAAACACTCATGAAACCCACCCTGATAAGAGGGAGCGTAAAGACCGCATCAGTATCGTTCTTGAGTTTTTCCGGCAAAATGCTTTAGCCATAGCAGGTATTTTCACCCTTGTACTGGGCATCGGATATTTCGTAAAATATGCCATCGATAAAAACTGGATCGGAGAAATTGCCCGGGCAGGAATAGGATTTGCTGCCGGCACCGCACTGATCGGCGTCGGCCACCTTCTCCGCAGAAGCTATACATCCTTTGCATCGATTATTACCGGAGGCGGTGTTGCCGTCCTGTACTTTACCTCGACGATCGCATTCCGCGAATACCATCTCTTTACACAGGCCGGAGCATTCTCGGCAACCTGTCTCATTACAGCAGTGTCGATCCTTCTTTCTTACTATTATAAAAGTGAGATCCTGATTGTTTTTTCCCTGTTCGGAGGTTTTCTTGCGCCGCTGATGATCAGCACCGGGCAAAGCAATTATCCTTTCCTGTTCACTTATATCACAGTGATTAATATCGGAATGCTTGCCGTTGCCTACCTCCGGAACTGGAAAAGCATCGGATGGATTGCCTTTATTTTT
>JBMDXW010000253.1:0-5450 GCA_048594965.1 Chryseobacterium sp. | reverse complement strand
GAAATGTTTTCAAAACTTACCTTAATCTTAGTATTGGCTAAATAAGGAACAACAATATAACCTGTTCCACTGTAAATACCGTTGCTGCCCTGTGCAGAAAGTACCGTAACAGGGAAATCTCCTGCGGTAAACGTGTCATTAAAATTTAAAATCCCTTGGTAAAGATTTTTATTCGCAATATCTATCGCAGGCATTAATCCGCATTGATAGTTATTATCTACATCATTGGCATTGGTGGTAAAGTATTGGATGGAGCTGTAAGAATAGGCATTGCCAGAATTGTTACCCGAATCTTGTATATTTCCACAAACAGAACCTACACGGTATTCATATTCTGTAAGGTCTTCCAACCCAGTCAGAATTGCAGGAGATTGATAACTTTGCTGGGTCATCCATTCCGTATTGCTGTTCTTTTTACGGTATTGTACTTGGTATAAACCTGCAGGCTGTCCGCCAAGGCTCCAGCTGATTTCAACTCTTCCTCTGCCCACATTTTTTGCCATCAGGAGTGTAGGAACCGTACAGTTTTCTACATAATCAAAATAGAAGATTTCAGAAAATCCGTTATTTTTATAAACGCCGTTGTCTTCTGTTGGATTATCTCCTAATACGGGATTTGCACTTTTTGCCTGTACCTGCCAAGCATATCTTTTCCCCGGAATGAGCTGGGTTTTGTCCAATCCGTAATACAGTGTTGGCGCATAGGTTTCTTCCTGCCAAAGTGGTGGAGAAGATAAAAACCCTGAAATTGGCGATTGTCCGGAATCCCATAATTCTTTAAGCGTGAAAATGTATTTTGTGTTAGGAGCAATCTGTCTCGGCATCCACTGAAATACGATTCCGCTTCCTCCTGCATACGGAGACAGTGCCTGTACTTTTTCTGCATTTTGCGGAAGATTAAGCATTGGCGGATCATACTGCGTAAGGAAAACCGTAGCGCAGGTTTTGGATGAAAGATTATTTTTAGTATAATAATCATACGCCTGAAAACAGAACTGATATACCCCATCCGATAAAGGCTGAGCGTACTGTACAGCATTGATTCCTCCTAAATTTTGTAATTCAAATAAAGCTCTTAAATCTACATTGGTAAGCGTAACATTACTTCCGGGATACAGAAGAAAAGGATTCATCCCTACGATAAAATCATTGCTCCCTGCAAAAGGAACAGCGTTTAATCCTGCTTCTAAAGTGAACTTGATGCCAGTTTGGTGTTGCGGCTCCATTAAATCGGTCATCAACACCTGCAATTGTAATTTGTTGTCCGTAGAAGTGGCATAATCGCCCAAACGCATACTGTATGGAGGAATGACCACAGGAACTAACTTTACAGGGTATTGCTGCGATTTCACAGAAATAGATTGCAATCCAAACAGCATAAGCATTGTCAGTGCCCAAATTTTAATTCCGAAATTTTTAAGTTTCAGTCTGCTGTATGGATTATATCTTCTTTTATCGTTGTAGGAATGGTTCATCATTCTGTTTTAGTCTTGTTGTGTTTACTGGCTTTTAAATTCTGTTTTTCTTAGCTTGAAGTTTACGATTACTTAAACTCATAGTCGATTTGTTTTTCAGAACCTGCTTTATCTCCCGGCAAAATGTATTTTGCCTTCACCTTATATTTCACGGTTGGGATAATACCGTAAGTAGATTGAAGCAAGTTGTTAATTACCTGCGGTCTTGCGTTTGCTGGTGTGCCTACATATTTTGATGCGGATTTGGAAACCAGTTCATACCAGTCAGACTTATAGAAACTAAACAAATCATATTTGAATGGGAAGGTTTGCTTCAGGAATGCATTTCCTTTGTCGCTTCCTAAATATTGTAAGTATGATGAAAACACCGGGAATGCTTTAACAGGAGGTATTCCTGCAAAATCTTCTTCGTTTTCTGCTCTGTCTAATGTCAATTGGTCAATAGGATAGGCATCATAGAACAAGCCTTTGAATTTACCCGCAAAGGAGTCATCCATTAAAGCAGTAAGATTGATAAGGGGTTTATTGTCGGTATACTTTGTTCCTTTAATTTCGGTTACATCAAAATATTCATCAGCATTCATATTGTTCTGCAGCGTTACCACATCTGAACTCAATTTGATCCATAACGGATTAAAGTTCAGCGCAGATAACTTATCAGACATTGTATTGTACTTACTGGTTCTGAAAACAAACGAAAGCCTGTCGATCTCACCATCTTTGGAAAGGTTCTGCGCTTTTTTCACTTCCGTGGTTACAGAAACCGCAGAGTCATCTTCATTTTCTTCTGTTTTTACGGTTTGCTCCTCGGTTTGATTACCGGAAGAAGTGCTTGCTCCGTTTTTGTTTTTAGCAATTAAAGCCAGCGTGTAATCTTTCTGCTTGCCAAGATTTGGAACATTGAAATTCACGATGTTATCATTGCCATCATAAGAAAAATTGCTTTCTGTTTGAGAATCTGCTGCAAAAACTGTTTTTGTAATCCAATTTGGATCATCAAATAAGTAATCTTGTCCTCTTTTCAGTTTGATATATCCTTTATTACTTTCCTGGATGTAATAATTTTCTTGTTCAGCAACAGGATAGGCATATTTTATATTAGATAAAGGAATGACATTAGGAGCAGTTCCCGTGGTAAAGGTGCGCTCTTCTACTTCAATTGCTTTTTGTCCATTTACCATTACTACTTCATACATTCCGTTCTTTTTCTCCATAAAGCTTACCTGAGCTACTGCTTTTAAGGTTTTGTTCGGAGGCAGAATGTCATCTGAAACAAAATTGGCAACGTCTTTAGAATTTGCATATTCTATAACTCCTTTTATTTCTTTTCCTTGATCATCTAGAATCGTCATTTTTTCGACAACAATCTTATAGGTGTGGTCTCCATCGTCTTCAGGAATAACAATAGGCTCATTCACTCTCATGGCAAATGTTGCTTGTGGAATCGCAAATACATCTACATTCGTATCATCTTTCTTGGGAGTAAGGTCGGTAATGATTTTCATACCTCCTAAAACAGACGCATTTTCCAGTACACATTCCTCTCCAAATTCCATCTTGAATCTGAATCTTCCTTTAATCAATCCTCCAAGTAAATTATAATATCCACCAAGGTATCCTCTTACCCAATACGGATTCGGACCTTTTGCCTGAAGTAACGACGCAACACCTGCTTTAATAATCGGAATTTTCTTTCTGATAAACCAAAGCTTTATTTTAATTCCCAATTCTCCCTGAAGATAAACATACGCTTGTCCGTTAGCGTACCATCCATTGATTCCTATTTGTTCACCCCCTCTGTTGGAACATTTGGCTTCGCCGTAATCTTTCAACATAATATCTGTTCCTAAACCTGCCTGAAAACGAGCATATAAGAATAATGCATTCATATCGCCTGTATCAAACTTAAGGTGTGTTCCAAAAGCAAACCCCTTTCCATCTCCTAAAGCATTTAAACTGCTCATATAATCGATATCGCTCAGTTGAAGTCCTAAAATTTGAGCAACTTCAGGTGGTGGCGGCGGACTTCCCGGAATACGGTTTCCAACCATGAAATAACTGCCGGATTGTAAAGAAAAATTCCCAAAACCAACTTTCAGACCGATCATATCCGTTGGTGTCCCAATATGCATATACCATTCGTTCGGTGCAATGTGTAAAACAGCCCAACCGGCTCTGCCATTGGGTCCAATACCGGAAATGATACCATTGGCAATATTCACAAAAACATCTAAATTGGCATGGAAAACACTGTTGTTGAAGTCATAATTCATAGCCAATTTGCCATAAATAGCTCCCTTCACGTCTTTGGTCACAGGATACTGATCATTGACAACCTGAGTATCTAAAACATTATTTAATACTTTACTTCCCTTGATATCTGCCAGATAATTGGGATTTCCGAGCATTTCCTTAAATTTACTTTTAACTCCTGCCAAAGGCTCTCCCGGAACAAGTTTGGAAAGATTAGCCATTACTACTGCTTCGCCTATAAATCCAATGTTCGCTAAACCTCCGTTTGGATTGGTGGAAATACTAAATCCTGCCATAATATTTATGGTATTATTCGTTGGAATAGATCCGTAAATTCCTGCTCTTAGAGTCAAACCAATTGTATTATCTGGCTTTAATACTAATGCCCTATTCTCATTTTCAGGATTAATACTTAACTCCCTGTCTGGAATCATACGGTAAAATGCACCGCCTGTAAATCCTGTGATTTTAAGTAAAGAAGCTTGTATGCTGAGTCCTTGTACAGAGCCTTCAAAACCCCAATATCTAAAAGTACTGAATCCATAAGCCGCATTGACATTCACTTCTACACCTTTCAAACCATTTAATTTAGCGTTTAGGTGCGCCGAAAAACCATCTCCATATAAAGGATCATTACGCATAATCTGGAACTCTCCCGAAACTATGGCAACCCCTATGTCTACATTTCTCAGACCTAATTTGGTAAGATTGAATCCGTTATACTTCCATCGTTGACGATTGTTTTCATTGACAATCAGACCATTGATTTTCATCCCTCCTGTTGCAGAGAATCGCTCTTCCTGTAAACCTACTGTGATTTCAAAACCTAAATTGGCATAACCATTATCTGCTTCTACAAATATGTTTTTGATGCTTGCAGGAAAACCAACTAATTTTTGTTCTCCCTGTACTCCAAAATATTGTGCGGTAACATAAGGTGCTTTTGTCTGGAGTGTAAGTTCTCTAAATTGAATTCCTTTAAAATCTGCATCTTTTTTTGCATTCGGATCAGTATTATTGTTAGAAGGACTTCCATTGGCTCCGATTGCCAAAGTTCCGGTAAGAACTGCTTTTGGCTGGAATTCTCTATTTTTAACCTTTAATTCTAAATAAGAACCGGGAGCAATGGTTGCTTTTGCACTCCAGATATCAAAACTAATTTTATCCAATGTAGCAACCGTAATCATATATTCCTCCTCAGTAATTACCCCTTGATAACCAAGATGATTAGGCAAATTAGAATTACCATTATCTTGTTTCTGAACAGGTAATTGTATTTTTCCTTTTAGATTTGCCCCAATAATTTTGGATGCAGCTAAATCCACTCCGATTTGGTCAAGGGAATATTTCCAAGAGTTTTGTTCACTTGTTAATCCTTTTTCTAAAGGAAATAAATTATTTGCAGAGAAGCTTCCCGAAACTCCATAAGAATCTATCAGAAGATTTTGCGCCTGAAAAGAAACTCTGTTATCAATATGGTCTTCGGTTTTAAATTCTTGTGGAAGACCCACATATAAAGATTCAACATAAAGACCACGCCAAGAGTCTGTTCCTCCTATTAAATATCCATGAGTAGCGTAATATTGTGGGAACAGTACACTAGGATCTGTTCTCAAGTCACTTAAATCCAGAACGGCGTTATTGACATAGAAAGAGAAAAAACCTTTATCCTGATTTTTAACCTGCGATGTTATTGCAAAAGGGGTAATGCTTACATTAACT
>JBMDXW010000252.1:0-2275 GCA_048594965.1 Chryseobacterium sp. | reverse complement strand
CTGATGCGCTGTAAACACCCACTATTGCCAGTGCTACACAAAGTAAATTAAAGAGCAGGTGGGTATTCCAGTCCATATTTTCCAGGATACCGCCACAGGAGCAGGGAATCGAATCACTGTAATTCAAAATGGCATAGATGTAGACCGTGAACGCAGTCATCAAACCTAATGCGGCGTAGAGCCCGGTCAAACGGTACCTTTTTAGCAACAGCATAAAAACAACCGTAAGCTCGGAGGCACTGGTAAGGTAGACGACCCCATTGCTGTAGTTTCCAAACATCGGAGACTGCGCTAACTGAACCTGAAACCTCTCGAAATCCATGAGCTTGCTGACTGCCGCATAAAAGAACAACAGCATAAAAAAATACGAGACACTTAGTGTAATAATATTCTGAAAATTTTTCATTGCTTTACGATCAATCGGTTCAACAAATTTGAATCAACCGCCACCTGATTTTCTTTCCACAGTAGTCAGGCATCGGTTCACCCTTGAAAAGGGTCACGGTTGTTTTGAAATTCCCCATACTTTCCCAGATGCCGCTTTCCGGACATGGTAAGCCTGTGAGCACTGATATGGAGGCATGGAGAATCATAGATGATCAGTTTTAATGTTTATGAAGATCCTGCCGCCAGTTGTCTCCGTCTCTGACAGGCGGGTCAGGATCAACAGTTTCTCCGGATGTTTTGGTAGAGTCGCCACGCATCGTGGAGGCATCGGTTATATCAGGAAGGGTGTCTTCATGCATGAGATCTTCGTTTCTATTGTCGCAGCTTTGGATTAAAAGCGAAGCGATCAGGATACTAAAAATGGGGATAAGCTTTTTCATTGTACTAATTTTAGATGGTTATCCCGGCCGGATTGGATTAGAATTCTGAAGCCAAAGTTATGGGCTGCGGTCATCGGAAAAAACGGCTCCCAGGGCCAATTTTAAAATTGATACGTCTCAATTTTAAAATTGATCCCTGTTAAAAATGCCGGTGTCGGTCTGATGAACGGTATCTGACGGGATTTGGCTTTCTAAAGTATTCTGTGGCTTTAAATTGCCGGTCTTTACAATGAAAATGTCTATTTTTGATGTGGTGAGGTTCTAATAATCAGGATATGAAAAAGTTAAAATACTTTCTCGCTCTATTTTCTTCATTTTCACACCTGCTTTTTAGTCAGCAAAAAATTGATAATACGTTGAGCGGGATCAGAAAAAACTATGAGCACATGGCCATCGACGACAGCGATGCCATGCCTTTTGTCAGATCTTACATCGCCCTTGCAAAAAAAGAAGGCCATTACGCCAAACTGATCCAGGGTTATAGAGATGGAAGGCAGTTCGATATCAAGCATAAAATGCAGTATGCTGACAGCGCCCTTTCTGTCAGTTTAAAACATGGCAGCCCTGATGATATCGGAAAGGATTATTTAAGCAAAGGCATCATCTATTATTTCTACCATAAAAAATACCGTCTGGCACTAGACCAGTATCTTCAGGCGTATCGATATTCCAAGGGGTCCAAAGACCGGTATCTGCATTTTAAGGTCATATACCACATGGGTGTTGTTAAGGAGCATCTGGGATATTACGACGAAGCCCTTGCACACTTTGAGCACTGCGCAGCTTTTTACGGCTCGGCGATACCCACGAAGTTGCATGATAACGAACGGTACAATTATAAAAAAGCCTATTTCAACAGCCTGCATCAGATGACGGTGATCCACAGGTACCTGAAGGAATATTCCAGGAGTGACAGCCTGAGCCGGCTGGGCTATAAAACAACCTACGGTGATAAGGATTTCGAATTGGAGAATAGCTATTTTCTCAAATGCATCGGAATTTCCTATTTCTATCAAAAAAATTATGACAGGGCGGAAAAGGCTCTGCAATCTGCTCTTCCGGTCATCCTTAAACGCAATGACCTGGCCTGGACGTCAGTAATCTACTACTATCTTGGCAAGATCTGTGAAACCCAGAAAGATCGGGATAAGGCCATCCACTACTACAGTGAGATCGATACGATATTCGCCAAGCATGAGATCATCTTGCCCGAAGCCTACAAAAGTTACCATTATCTCATCGAACATTATAAAGGTCATGACGCGCGCAAACAACTGTACTACACCAACCAGCTGCTGAAGGCGGACAGTCTGATCTCGAAAGATTACCCTTACCTGTCATCGCAGCTTTTTAAGTATTATGACCGCAAAGCATTAATGGATGAAAGAGAACAGATCGAGAACGCTGGAAAAAGAAAGATCAGGATCGCCAAGATCCTCATTGTTTCG
>JBMDXW010000251.1:0-1641 GCA_048594965.1 Chryseobacterium sp. | reverse complement strand
AGTTTCCCATTAGTATATACATAATAATGTGTGCCGTCGTAAATTTTTTCGTTTTCAAAGTAATCTTCGTCTAAATAACGACCTACTTCACTATTCAGCTTAATTTTATAATTATCAGGTAAATATAGTGAAATTTTTATTTGGTTATCAAGTGTATAGTCTTTATTTGTCGTCAAAACTGCATTTGCCAGCAATATTTCATTTCCTTTTATTTCAGAATAATAATCTACCCAGTTTGAACGATCGTTTTTATTCGTAGAAATACGTACTCCATTTTTAGTGATATTGATATCTGATCTAAAATTGTGGGAATATTCACTGTCTATTTCAAGATACCCTTCTTTTTGATTGGTAGAGCGAATCACCATTTCAACATTGTCATTTTCATGATATACAACTGAATCATTCGTATTAAAAATTCTTGGATCTCTTATAAACTCTAAAGACAATGTATCATTTTTGATATGATCCAGTGATTTTTTTACTACATGATGTTCTTCCTGTTCTCGGATGAGTTTTCTAAAAGCATCCTGTTTATAGTCAACCTGAATCATCAGATAGGAGAAAAAGAAGATTGCTGCTGCCCAGAAAAAAGCAAGAATAATAGAAACGATACCAACGTATTTGATGTTTTTATAGTAAATTTTTAATCCTACAAAAAGCAATATGATAAACGGAATTGCACACATCAGGAATAAAGATACTGAAAACCACCATATAGGAACGTTTAGGTCTGCCTGAAGAATCTGTGTGATATGTCTTGCTTCTGTAAAGTTACTGGATTGAAAAGCAAAAGGTACTATCAGCGTTCCCATAATACTGAGTATGGAAAAGATGATAAGAAACATTCCGATAATCTTTTTTACGATTTCTGCAGAATTACCCGATCTGTTTCTGTAGGCGTCATAAGCGTTGATTCGTTCTCCTGATTCATTGTAGTTTTCTTTATTTTTTTTTTCAATATTCTCTACTGTTACCGGTTCTCCATACATTTCAAGAATTTCTGATGTCGTTTTCGCTTTTGGAATGATGATCCATAAAATAGGGTAGATCAGAAAACTCAATCCATACAGAAAAAGTAATAAGATGAAAATAATTCTGAACCAAACCGGATCAACATTAAAATAATGTCCTAATCCTGATAAAACACCCCCTAATACTCTTTTATTACCATCGCGGTATAATTTTTTGGAACGGTTGCCAGAATAATTCGTATGGGTATAAGATTCCTTTTTTTCTGCCTGTGTATTGTGTTCTGAATTTTCATCATCTAAACGATAATCTTCAGGTTTCCCCATCAAGCGTTCTACATAATCAACATCATTTAAACCTACAACGCCTGCAGAGCCATTAATACGCTCATTGAATATTTCTGCAATCCGGCTTTCGATATCGCTTAGAATTTCTTCTTTACCTTCTGTATTCAGCGAGTTTTTAATCGCATCAAGATAGAGACTCAATTTATTGAAAGCGTCTTCATCAATATGGAAGACAAGTCCTGAGATATTTATAGTTACTGTTTTGTTCATGGTTTAATTTTTTTGAGTGATTTGTTCCACTGCTAAGGCTAATTCGCTCCAGGTTTTGGCGAGCTCATCTAAAAAATCTTCGCCCTTTTCTGTTAATTTATAATATTTTCTC
>JBMDXW010000250.1:0-2088 GCA_048594965.1 Chryseobacterium sp. | reverse complement strand
ATCATCTATCGTAGCTGAGATATAGTCTTCCCCATTAATAAAATTCATGATGAAAACAGTTTTGAATTCATCCAAAGTGGCTTCTCCGCTTATTTCACGATAGGTTTTATGAAGAAGCTCAATCACTGCGTTTTTGGAATCGACTATATTTTTCCAGGAGTTTTTTGTGATGTAAAGCTGTTGGGAAGAATTATAATCGAATTCTTCATTAATTGATTTTTCGGTAAGAAAGATGAACTCATGAACTGCGAGGTCTTTATCAAAACGCTGGATCAGCTGGGAAGGCTTTATTCTTTCCATGAAGAGGGTCATCCTTTCATAAGACTGGGCCTTGTTTCCCGCATTTGATTTTACGGTAAGCAGCTTGATTTCCTGCTCTTTGAGTTTGATGTACGTGAATACGAATTGTCTCAGCAACACCAAAAAAGGGACTGCAATAATCAATGCGAAAGCATACGGTAAATATCCTGAAAGACTAGCCATAATTTGAGGTAGCAAAATTACTGATAATTTTACAAATATGAATCAGTCTTTGTCATTATTTGATATTTGGAATTCCGGTATGCGATCAGAGAGAGAATGATAATGAGATAAAAGCCGACCATCATTCTGTTGACGAGACTCGGAAACATGAAAAAACGTATAAATACCGTTATATATATCACTAAATAAAGCGCAAAAAACATCATGCTTCTTCTGTCTTTTTTCAGCAGCAGTTGATAATCTAAAATCGTCACAATAAAAATTAAAAGCAGCGGAAAATAAGACGTATTGAATTCTATCAGCAATTTACTTTTAACATACGCAAAATAATCCTGAAAACTAAAAGGGTCGGGATTTGAAATCGGATACAATTGAACTTTAGTAAACTGGTTCATAAAAAATACCGACCAGGGAATCTGATTAAAATACTGTATCACCCCAAAGATAAGGGCAAAAATGATGAAAGATCCCGCAATATTTTTCGCCTTCAGCGAAAAATCTTTTTTGAAAATATATAATATAACCAACAAAAAGGTATAGAAAACAAAATACTCCGGCCGTGTAAGGATACACAAAATGCCGAATACCGTAGCGGTCCAGTGATTTTTTTTCACGACAGCAAAATAGAAGCTCAGCAGCAAAAGCAGGGTGGATAAACCGTCCGGCGTTGCATGTCGTGAAGTGTCTAAAAGTGGCTTGAATAAAGAAATTAAAATCGTTAAAACTAATGCAAGATATTGATTTTTAATAATTTCAGAGAGAAAAATAAAAATCATGATAACCACTATAACATAGGAAATAATCGTAATCAGAAAAGTAGATGTAGATGCATCAAATCCCATTTTAAAAAAAAGAGCGTTGATAAAATTATACAGTGGTTTTACCGTGAACAACTGAAGTTCTTCTTCATACGCTTTAGGATTTTCGGATAATATCTGATAATAAGTGTTTTCTCCTTTAGCTTCTTCTTTATGGCTAAGATCGCTTTTACCGGTTTCGGGATTTCTAAGTTTTAATTCATCATACACTTTTTTATGAACTTCCTCAATTTTCATATCTGGAAAATTCAATTGGTAAACAATCCCCATGTAAGCTTCCATATCTGCATTATAATATCTATGCGTATACAGATAAAATGACATCAGGCATAGATAAAGTGATAAAATAAGAATACTGATATGATTACCTATTTTCAACATATAGTTTATTTTTAATTACCGCCAATCTTTTCAGACCAGTACATTTTAACTTTTTATCTTAACGAAAATAAGTTTCGGATAATTTCTTTCTTAGAGTTTTCAACAACACAGTAAGGCTTCAGCTCCGGCCGGAAACCTCTGAAAAATTCTTCAATCGCCGGAACCTCGCTTCCTTCAAAATCAAATATTTTTTTTTCGATATTTTCCTGTATCGCAGCATCAATAATCACGGAAGAGCCTGCAAGCTTTACATATTCTCTTTCATTAAATGTACCGAGTAATACTGATGTTTTTTCATCGTCGTATACTGCAATAGCATTAATTATTCTACTTTGGTACATAAAAGCGTAGACCGTAAGTGCCCCTGAATCACCAAGAGCCTTAAAAATTTTTAGAAATTCTTTTT
>JBMDXW010000025.1:0-5428 GCA_048594965.1 Chryseobacterium sp. | reverse complement strand
AATTCCGGTGGAATTTCCGCCACTCCTCCATAGGATGGGAATTGGAAGCAGTCGGTGTGAGATGGCGAAGGCCCATTTTACAACCGGTGGCTGAGCGGAGTCGAAACCACCGGGAGACGGAGCGGAAGGACTGGTGGCTTCACGTACGGCAGCGTAATAAACCACCCCGTCGTAAATTCCGTTGGAATTTCCGCCACCCCTCCATAGGATCTATCGTGTGGACACATCTTTAAAAGCATCAAAAGCTTGTATGATGTCTTTCAATCGTCCGAGACCTATCCATAGGGTTGTGATGCCCGGATGTCTGTTGCTTTCATATCCCTTCCATCCTCCCAAACGGGCAAGGACCCAGGCATAGCGCTTAAGATCTGTCCTTGCATAGTTGTTTTTCTGCTTTTGGGTCTTGCCTTCCAGTTTCGGCATGTAGGCTTCCATCACCTCCAGCTGATGTGTGTTGAAGCAGGAACCCGGTGAGATTTCCAGCTCCGGCTCGCCATAAGCCAGGCGCATTAAAAACAGCTTGATGGTAACTTCCATAATCATCAGGCTCTGTTTACGTATGGAAGAAGCATATTCCAGCTCTGAGGATTCAATGTCGTAGCCTTCTTTCTTCAAAATTCTGAATATTTCTTCGATCCTCCAGCGCCAACTGTACCATTCAACACAGTTCATCACCATCTCCATATCCTCTAGTGGAAGGGTGGTCAATAAGCGCCAACAGATCGCATCGCTCTGTTTATATCCGACTTCCCGGGCTTCTATAAAACCTATCTTTACACTCTCGGGGGCATCTTTTGACACTTTTTTAGGGCTTTTTATTTCCACCTGTTTATAACGGACTTCCACTTGGGCAGTGCGCTTTTTTTTTCCGTTTCTGGCCTCAATGAAAACAGAATAAACAAAGGGAACCTGCTGCTTATCGATACTTTCAAACAGTTTAGTCCCATCCGCAAGTAATCGGTCCGCTCTTGCCCTTACCAATAAATCCACACCCGGTTGGGGGATTCTGGCAAACTGCTCATAAATATCGCCTTCCCGGTCCTGTATGATAAGCATCCCGGGAACTTCCTGCTTTAAAACAGAGATCGTCTTCTCAGATACTTCAATCCATTTATAGGATTCTTTTTCTTCAATGGGAAGCTCACGGTACTTTCTTTCATGCTTGTCCTCAAAGCTGCCCGAACGGCTCCACAACTTCACATCGGCAAAGCCATAAGGCGTACCGTCAGAAGCATCCAGGAGCAACGAGGGATGGATGTAAAAACCAAGACCCTGATCTTTTTTTGAGGTTGTGGTACCGATAAAACCGTCTTTCTTTATCCTTCCCTTATGGCTGTAAAGATTAATTTCAGTGGTATCCTGAATACAGACCACATATTTGCCTCGACAGGCTTCGAGACAGTTATAAGACATATTGCGAATGATATCATCCCACTCGCGCGCTCATTCTGTAGAAAACGATAATATCCTTTGGCTGAAGCTTCATCTTGGCTGAGCTGGCGAACCGAACCCACACTTTTACTAAATAAATCATCCATTATTTTATTCCCCCGTTTAACCAGACGCTTATCTGCTAAGTCTCTAAAATTTCTTGTATCCATCTTAATAACAAAAGTATTAATTTAATTGTGTCCACACGATAGTCCATAGGATGGGAATTGGAAGCAGTCGGTGTGAGATGGCGAAGGCCCATTTTACAACCGGTGGCTGAGCGGAGCCGAAGCCACCTTTCGGAAATTGCGCCAACCCTCCGGAGGAGGGGAATTAGAAAAAAATAGCAGCCCCGGAATCCGAAGCTGCCCTTGAGAAAGTCTTTATCTCAGATCAGTTTGATTTCTTTGCTTTGATCATGGCTTCCAGCGCATCCCACATTTCCTGCGGAATATCTTCCAGCATGTTGAATTCTCCGGCACCCTGCAGCCATTCTCCGCCGTCTATGGTCACGACTTCACCATTCATATAGGCTGAATAATCCGATACCAGGTAAGCGGCAAGATTGGCCAGCTCCTGATGTTCCCCTACTCTTCTCAAGGGAACTTTCTTCCTCATATCAAACTTTTCCTGGAGGTCGCCCGGAAGCAAACGGTCCCACGCTCCTTTGGTCGGAAACGGTCCCGGCGCAATGGCATTGAAGCGGATTCCGTATTTGGCCCACTCTACGGCCAGAGATCTTGTCATGGCCAGCACCCCCGCTTTGGCACAGGCGGATGGAACGACGTAAGCAGAACCTGTCCATGCATAAGTGGTAACAATATTTAAAACCGTCCCCGGCGTTTTGGAGTCGATCCAGTGTTTCCCGATGGAGAGGGTACAGTTTTTAGTTCCCTTCAGCACGATATCGAGAATAGAATCGAAAGCGGAATGCGTCAGTCTTTCGGTTGGAGAGATGAAATTTCCGGCCGCATTATTCAATAAGATATCTATTCTCCCGAATTCTTTCAACGTGGCTTCTTTCATGGCTTCCACCTCATCCCAGTTCCGTACATCACAAGCCACACAGAGCACTTTGCCCCCGGTTTCTTCTTCCAGCTCTCTGGCTGTTCCCTGTAACTTTTCGAGGTTCCTGGAGGTGATGACCACTTTAGCCCCCAACTGAAGGAAATATTGAGTCATGGCTTTTCCGAGACCGCTTCCTCCTCCGGTTACAATGGCTACTTTGTCTTTCAGGGCATCTTCCCTGAGCATCGGTTGTGTATATAGATTCATAATTGTATTGTTTCAGTAAATTTAAGACTTTAAGTTATTCGGCAGCTGATAAATCATATGCTAGCAATAAGAGCGGCGACCACTATTTAAATTTAACTAAATTTACGCTTCTATAAAAAATATTTATCCATGAAAAAGCCGGAAGCTTCTATTTTTCTATTTCTTTTGTTTTTCAGCGTATATGGTAAAGCCCAGCAATTTGAAAGGCTGACCCAATATGTGAATCCCCTGATCGGCACGGAGAAAATGGGACATACCTACCCCGGCGCTACGGCACCGTTCGGGGCGGTACAGCTGAGTCCGGAAACCGATACCATTTCTTATGCCCTCAATGGGAAATACAATGGCGAAGTATATAAATACTGCGCCGGATACCGCTACGAAGATCAGACCATCGTCGGCTTCAGCTCGACCCACTTCAGCGGGACAGGACATTCTGATCTGGGTGACTTCCTGGTGATGCCGACCGTAGGCAGGCTACAGCTGAATCCCGGTACCGCCTCAAATCCCGAAAGTGGCTACCGGAGCCGGTTTTCGCATCAAAACGAAAAGGCAGAAGCCGGATATTATAAAGTAAGACTGGACGACCATCATATTTTGGCAGAACTCACCGCAACGACAAGAGTAGGAGTTCACCGTTATACTTTTCCGAAATCCGATCAGGCGCACATTATCCTGGATCTCATGGCAGGAATTTATAATTATGACGGTAAAAACGTGTGGACTTATGTTCGTGTGGAAAACGGCAATACCATAACCGGCTACCGCCAGACTAACGGCTGGGCGAGAACAAGAACGGTCTACTTTGCCATGACGTTTTCCAAGCCTTTCAAATCGTACGGACAGAAGAATTATGACGGCAAACAGGTGTACAACGGATTCTGGAGAAAGTTTGACCAGACGAAGAACTTCCCAGAAATTGCAGGAAAGAATCTGAAAATGTATTTTGATTTCGATACAAATGAAAACGAAGCCATTGAAGTGAAGCTGGCTATCTCACCAGTAAGTCAAGCCAACGCCCTGGAAAATTTAGAAAAAGAAGTCGGAAACTTATCGTTTGACCAGATCAAAGCTCAGACTCAGGAAAACTGGAATAAAGAATTGAACAAAATTGTCATTAAAGCTTCTGACACTGATAAAACGAATTTTTATACAGCCCTATATCACACATTTATCAATCCTACCGTATACATGGATATAAACGGAGAATATAAAGGATTAGACCAAAATATTCATAAAGCAGAGGGTTTCACGAATTATACCACTTTTTCCCTTTGGGACACGTACCGTGCGCTTCATCCTTTCTTTAACATTATTCAACCTAAAAGAAATGGCGATATGGTGAGATCGATGATGGCTCATTACGACCAGTTTTCGATGAAAATGCTGCCGATCTGGTCGCATTACGCCAATGACAACTGGTGTATGAGCGGCTATCACAGCGTAAGTGTGGTTGCTGATGCAATCATCAAAGGAAATTATTCCGGTGACGCCAGGAAAGCGCTGATGGCCTGTGTGGAAACAGCCAGCAAAAGAGATTACGAAGGAATAGGACAATACATTGATCTGGGGTATATTCCTGCAGAGAAAAACGGCACGTCGGTTTCCAATACGCTGGAGTACGCTTATGACGACTGGGCGATTGCACAGTTGGCCAAACATCTTGGCGAGACGGAAATTTATAACCAGTTCAGTAAACGCGCTGAAAACTGGAAAAACAACTTCGACAAATCGACCGGATTTATGCGCCCACGTTTGGCAGATGGCAGCTTTAAGAAAGATTTTAATGCATTAAGCACCCATGGACAGGGCTTCATCGAAGGAAACTCATGGAACTACAGTTTCTTTGTTCCCCAACAGCCGGATGAACTTATTACGATAATGGGTGGGAAGAAAAAGTTTGCCTCAAAGCTGGATGAATTGTTTACCATGCATTTACCCGACGAGTTTTTTGCAGATACGGAAGATATTACGAGAGAAGGCATTATCGGCGGCTATGTTCACGGAAACGAACCGGCACATCACGTGGCTTATCTTTACAACTGGGCCGGACAGCCCTGGAAAACCCAGGCGCAGATCAGGAGAATTTTAGAGATGCAGTACAAAGCAGCACCCGATGGATTAGGTGGAAATGATGATGCGGGGCAAATGAGTGCCTGGTATATTCTGAGTTCACTGGGCTTTTATCCTGTGGCCCCCGGTTCGGAAGAATATGCGATCGGAAGTCCGGCTGTTGATCATGCAATTTTAAATTTAGAGAACGGAAAATCATTTGAAATTGAAGCGATCAATCAGGGTCCGAAGAATGTGTATGTACAGAAAATTCTCCTGAATGGAAAAGAAATTAAAAACTTTACACTGAAACATTCTGATATGATGAATGGCGGAAAACTGAGCTTTTATATGGGTGCTAAAGCGAAAAAGTAATTCTTTAACACCAATTAGCATGGATGTTTTTTACCAATTTCACTCATGATTATTGTTCTGAACGGAGACCTGCGAAATGAGAATCTCTGTTGATCATCTAATCTGAGTCCGGGATAAGAGATATTTTAAATAATTGATCTTCAAAATAAAAGTATTTTATCGCAAAGAGAAACAAAGGAATGTTCAATTTCCAAAATGTTTTTAAGTTAAACAATGCCACTTCGTTTATCCAGGTAACACAAGAATGTTGTATCCACCCCGGATAAGTTTCACGCCTTTGTATATCTTAAATTTT
>JBMDXW010000249.1:0-1653 GCA_048594965.1 Chryseobacterium sp. | reverse complement strand
TTTTGTGTCAAGACCTGTAAATTCGCTGAAAGCCGGTAGAAGGATCTGGTTTTCAGTTACGACAAAGCAGGGAAGTTTGATTTTTTTTACGGGCGAATTAATGACAAACCCCGGATGGATGTGTCCCGTAATCTGAAATTTTTCCTGTTTTTTTTCAAAATCGTGGATGAGCAGAAAATCATGAATCTCCAGCGATTCAGATTTAAAATTTAAACATAATTTCGATTCCAGTTTTTTTGAAATTTTATCGTGATTACCTTCTATGAGATGAAACTGGAGCTCATTATACCTGTTTCTCCATGTGCAGAATTCATCAACATCCGAATTGTCTCCTGCATGAAGCAGGTCTCCCACGACAATGAATTTTTCAGGCCGGAAATATTCGATAAGGATGGAAAGGCGTTCAAGGTCATTTTTCATGATCTGATTGGCCAGCGCAATTCCGTTTTTCCTGAAATGTGCTGTTTTTCCTATGTGTAGATCCGACAGGATAAGGGCTTTTTCTTCCTTCCAGAATAAAGCCCTCTGATTGGTAAGGATAAAATTTTGCCGGCGGACCTGTATGCTTTTTGTCTGTACGTTCATTCCTTATAGAATAGTTTAAATTTAAATGAGACCTTTTAAAGAGTGCCCGGCACTTTCCTGATCCTTTTAGCCGATAAATTCAGAAATCTTTTAACGAGAAATAAAGCAGAGATCGTTAATCCCAAACCGAGTGCAATCCACATCCCGAAAGCTCCCATGTTCAATGTTACGCACAGAAAGTATCCCAGAGGAATCGTAATGATCCAATAAGCAATAAATGTATAGACAGAAGGAATTTTGACATCCTGCATTCCTCTAAGCGTACCCAGAGCTGTTACCTGGATTCCGTCTGAAAGCTGGAACAATGCTGCGATAATCATTAATTTTGCGGCCAGCGTGATTACTTCGACTTCTTCTTTTTTGGTAAAAAAGGTCGGGAGGATATTCCTTCCCAAGACAAATATAAGTCCGCAGACTGCCATAAAGATAAACGCGATCTTCAGGTTGTTGATTCCTACCTTTCTGAGTTCCGCAAAATTCTGTTCGCCAAGCTTTCTGCCGATCATCACCGTGGAAGCCACACTGAAGCCGATGCATAGGTTAAAGGTAAAAGAAGCCATACTCAGGGCAATCTGATGGGAGGCGATATCATGGGCAGAGATGAGTCCACAGATAAAGGCTGCACCCGCAAAAGCCGTTACTTCAAAGAACATCTGTAATGCTGTAGGCAAGCCCAGTCTGACCATTTTGTCAAACATTTTTCTGGAAAAAACTTCTATCTTTAAAGAAAAATCTTTGATATAACGTTTGGTTTTTTGTTGTTTCAAAAGAACAAAATAAAGGAAGACCACCATGAAAATCCGGGCAATAAGACTTGCAAGGGCGGAACCCTTGACGCCCATCGGCGGAATTCCGAAAAGCCCTTTGATAAAAACATAGTTCAGAACGATATTGATTACATTGGCAATAATGGTTGCTTTGGTAACCCCAATGGTGTACGATAGTCCCTCGGAAACTTCTCTAAGCGTCTGAAATGCCATAAAAGGAACAATGCTGATGGCCATGACCGTAAGAAAATCCACTGTATCGGGGATTATTTTACCGGGTTGTCCCGAATGATAGAGCAGC
>JBMDXW010000248.1:0-11360 GCA_048594965.1 Chryseobacterium sp. | reverse complement strand
GAAAAGATTATCATATTGTACAAAACCGTGAAGCATTTTCTTTTTTTGATTCTATTGTAGGTGGTGGAAACGGTATTTTATACGAGACTGCAGGAGCTTTAGGAAATGGAGAAAGAATTTTTATTACGGCTAAACTTCCCGATTATATCCGTGTTGGGAACGGTGACGACATCACAGAAAAATATATTTTCTTAACAACCTCACACGACGGAAGCGGAAGCATTACCGCAGCATTTACTCCCATCCGTATCGTTTGCCAAAATACTTTAAACGCATCCCTAAAAAATATGAGCAATGTGGTACGGATAAGACATACTGCAGGCGCAAAACAGCGTTTGGACGATGCCCACAAGGTCATGGGATTGGCGAATAAATTGAGTAATGATTTGGAAAGCACGTTTAATCATTGGGCAAAAATAAAGGTTGGTGATGATGAGATGAAAAGACTGATACAGTTGGCACTCTGCCCCAACAAAGAAACTTTAAACCATTTGCAGAAAGGAAATTTCAATGACGTTTCAACAGTTTTTAAAAATACCGTTGATGATGCATTTGCCTACGCAATGATCAACGAAAGCCAGCAAATGGATACCACCAAAGGAACTTTGTTTGGGGCTTACAATGCGGTAACTGGGTATTTTCAGAATGTCAGAAACTACAGGGATAATGAAGCCAAACTCCAGTCCATTGTCTTGGGAGGGACAGCACAGTTAAGGTCTCAAAAGGCTTTTGATCTATGCGAAAGTTTTGCCCGTTCTGGCGCAGAAACTTTGATCATGAATTAACTATAATTTTTAAAAGTTAAGTACGGTATATTCAAGTCTCTGCCGTGCAGGAGCAACCATTATGAAATTCAATATTGTCAACGAGATAAAATTAAGTTATTCCAGAAAAGGAAATTCTGAAAAAGTAGTTAGTAGTTCGCGGGACGCAGTGGATGTATTCCGTCAGCACTTTGACCTTGATGAAATGGATTACCGAGAATCATTTTTTGCCTTATATTTAAATCAGGCTCACAAAGTTTTAGGGATAAGAAAAATTTCTGAATCGGGAATTTCTTCCACGGTTGTCGATGTCCGTATCATCATGCAGGCGGCACTGCTTTGTAACGCTTCAGCGGTGATACTCGCACACAATCATCCCTCTGGAAATTTGAAACCTTCTGCCGAAGATCTGAAAATTACGCAGAGCATTAAAAGCGCATCAGAATTTTTAAACCTTAAATTACTGGATCATGTCATCCTTACATCAACCGATCATTTATCATTTGCCGACGAAGGTCTTTTGTAAATGAATTCATATTATTTAAAAAAATACACGACAGTTCAAATATTGTCGTGTATTTTCAAATTCGGGCGAAAAGACAATTCCTTCCTACGGTCGAAAACGTCTTTTCGCAAAGAATATTGATACAACTCCTATGATAGACCTCACGAAGCCACTGTATCATAAAAGTTGTGAGCTTTTACATATTTATCATTTAATTAAATGATGAAGATATTCTACAGTTCGTACTTTATCCATCCCTTTATTACTTTTAAATCGCTGATGATCTATTTTTGAACATTGGTATTTGCCCAGACTATTCATCATCTCCGAAATGATTTGATGTCCTAGAAACCCTTCATTATTATAGCTTAGAAAAACATGTTGAAAATTGCATCTTTGTAAAAGGTCGAACATCACATTTTCAACCTCTGATCTTAAACAGAACTTTGATGTATTATAGGATCTCAATCCAGTATTTCCCCGAGGCTCAAAATCGATATCATACAAAGCGATGGTATTCAGCAAATGATAATACGAACTATACTCTCTTCCATTGTACGGAGGATCCAAATAAAGGATATGACCTTGTATTTGATCAATTAATTCGTTGCTGTCCTGATTAAATATTTGACAGTCCGGATGTGATAATGACGTTCTTTTAAGAGGAAGTAATTGTAAGTTTTTGGTGGCGGCTATTTTTAGTGTCTTTAGGTAAGCGCAATACACGGAGGCTGTATTAGCAACTTTATCGACCGCTTTTAACAAGGTAGCCAATAAAAGTATATAAAAATCTTAATCTATGTCAGAGCTTTGAAATCGTTTTTCAATAGCCATCCTTATGGCATCTATCTTTGCACCGTTTTCGGATGAAAAGTAGAGTCTTCCTGCTGCCCCACTTTCCGAGTATTCATTAAATATAAATCCTTCCGTGCCATCTAATTGATTTAGCTCCGAAAGGATTGCCCTGTATTTCTCTTCTGGCACTTTGCTAAAGAATGCACTTTTAATCACAAAACTATAGTATTCCCTATCATTGTAAATGATACTTTTAACTTTATCATGAAAATAGTTTCCTACTACTCCTGTTCCTGCAAACAGATCGCAGAAGCTACAATCAGCGAGTTGATATCCTACAGCATGAGAAATGACATTGTAGATAAACCCCGATAGTCTTTTTTTAGATCCCAAATAATAATTCATTTTTATTTGCAATCTCTCGTAAAATGCCGCCTACACTTTAATTCGTCCGACCCTGACCTGAATTTGCTTTTAATGTCCTAATAAAAAAAGCGGCTTGGTTTAAAAACCAAGCCGCTAGAAATTAATTGCAAATTTTAAGATGCATTGTCGAATTCAAAATCGACCCTTCTTTCATTACCAAAACTATCCTTTATCCAAATACTGAACTGATGGGATTCGGAAGCTTTAGATGTATAGTAAAGTCTGAATTGTTTTTGCTTCAATGGATACTCGTCATTTGGTAGATATGGTGGATCGCTGTAATATTGAAGTTGACCAGCTCCTTCATATTGAAAATACCTAACACTGTACATTGTTCCATTAAAGTTCGAAGAAGTCAATAGTGAAATGCGAATTTCTACCGTTTCATTCTCAGCTATTTTACCAGGAACTGGCATTATTTGGACTTCAAAAGGAAAGTCCTGTTGAATTTCCAGATCGCTGTTCTGACAGGAATTAAATACAAAACTAATTAAGAAAATTGCCACTGAATACTGAAATAGTTGCAAGATCTTTTTGTTGATTACATTTTTCATTTTACAAGCTTTTTTAAAAATTAAATCGCATTCCGAAGCCAAACAAAGCGTGAAACTCACCGAGCTGACTTTTCTGCAAATAGCGCAGCTGGCCATTGACCAAAAAAACCAAATGTTCTGTCAGGTAACTTTCGATGGACAGTTTCCCACCTGCACCGTAAATGAAATTCTCGGTTGCATTAATAATCGAGCCATCATAGATCATTTCATTTCCCCTATTGATCTGCTCATAACCTGCAAGCCCCCCTAAACCCAGATTGATATTGACATTCCGCATCAGATCTCCCCACACATAGAGACTGTAACCCCATTGAAAAGGAAGGTATCAATCGGAATATCGTAATGGGCATATTCGTAATACTTTCTGCTGTATTCGGCCAATCCAAAGAGGTAATTACCGTTTTTGGTGTAAGAAATAACACCTGCACCTAAAGCGTAATTTTGCTTTTCAGGAGATTGTGGAAATACTGAATATGAAATTTCGAATCCTTTTTGATTAGGGATCATTTGCTGGGCAAACGATTGAATACTTATTGTAAGTAGTAATGCGGTTATTATAAATAATCTATTCATCTTATTTTGTTTTTACGTGTAAACTGCTGATCAGCCTGGCATGGATCAGATCGGTATTTTCAAGCTGAACCTTCTGATGCCTTCCGCCATTCTTTTCCAGAATTTCAATTTCCAAGACCTGATCTTTCAGAAGGGTAAACTGATCCAATAAATAAACTCCTGATATTTCAGAATGATGAGCAGCTGTCATTGTTGGAAAATATACCCTAACCGGCTCTAAGAGTTTATCCTGAACGACCGTTCTTTTTAAATTCCTTTTATCGATAATTTTGAAATTTACCAGGTCAATTTCGTACGACACGTTACTGCTGTTTTTAATCTCCAGGGTGAAAAAGAATTTGCTGTCATTGACGTGCAGTGCCCGGACTGAAAACTGGATCCCATAGCTTCTGGACGATATGTGTTTGATGGTCTTGGTGCTTTTTTCATACAGGTTTTCCATAATCAATTCCGTAAGAGAGGACGAACTTCCCTTTAGATCTTCAAACAGGACATCCGCAATATACTGGCGCTCATGGCTTCTCTGCATCTTTAAAAGGTCATAGCTGAGTGCATCAGGATATGAACTGTAAAACACATCGAAGCTGTAGAACTTTCCGTCTTCGGTGATCACCGAAAAATTGGTTTCTTCTTCGAAGTCCCGGACTGCCGATTTGATCCGAAGAACATTGCCAACAGTCTCAGCCTTATTGGCGACCAGTAGGTCACTCCCCAGGTCAACATATCGGATTGGAGAAGGAAAAAGCAGGTGCGAGGTTTTATTGTAGGTGACCTGCATTTTGTAGGGCTGTAATCTAGCCTCTTCTAATGGAAGATATGTAAATATAGAATCCTGCGCTAGTGCCCTTCCTGTCATAAGCAGAAATACAACCATAGCGAGATAATGCCTTTTTATTTTATTCATTTTATTGCTTTTTAATGGGTTATTTTTTTGGCACAAGCAAAACCTGATGGCCCGCTTTTACCTTTACTTTTTGTTGTCTGACCCGTTTCTGGAAATATCCTGACAACCCCTGCACCACTCCTCTGCTTAAATCCGCCGCGATCTGCTGACCTGCCGACTGCGTCATCATAATATTGGTGCCAGAAGTTTGCCCCATACTCCCCACAATGTCGGTCACAGCATTTTGCTCCGGTGAATAAGGAACATATAAGCCGAGCTGACCATCATTGTCATGAACATTGATCTCTACAGGATAAATGCTACCCTGATATTCTATCGACGAAATTTTCAATTGCAGTCTCCCACCTTGAAATTTGCCGTTTGCCTTTAGTAAGGTTCCTGCAGGAATTTTGGTATGAGCCAGAAGCATACTTTCCAAGAGTCTGATTGATAATGTACTTTCATTGGTCATCGTCATTGACTCTTGTACGATACCTTTGATCGCATTTTTTGATTGTTTTAAATCATTTGTTTCATGCTGAGTTCCGAACAATCTATTATCATTCAGACCAGCCAGAAAGGCGCTATCCGATGGCTCTCTGTACAATGAAGAGACAATATTTAAGTGAGCGGGTCTTACTGCGGTGAGCAGTACCTTATTTCCAGAAGGCTGCATCACATCCTCTTCTCTTGATACAGGATCTTCCTGCTTATTACTTTGGGGAAAGTATTTCGCAGCCATTTGGTAGGATTTTTCCATCAGCTCCAATTGGTCATTGACCCCAAGACCTGCAGGAACAGAACTGTTTTGCGAAGCTTCATTCTTTAACCTGTCGATTTCTTTCCTAAGATTATTCACTTCCTTATCATCCCTGCTGTAGAAGGAACCTAATGTCTGCTGCACATTGCGATAGCTGTTAACTGCACTTGGACTAGATGGTGACAAACTATTCGGAGTAGCAGTCAATGACGTCTGATCAGAATTTTTGTTAAGGCTGTTTTGGTCAGTCCAGTAATCAGACAAGGTGGTCATCGCATTTCTTTTCTCTTCATTTTTTTGCTCCAGCAATTGTTGCTCATAGGCTTTCTGTTTATCAGATTGTAATTTGTCTTCCTTTGCCTGTGGTATACCTGCATTAAATCCCGATTGATCAATTATTTTATTCTCCTTAGGCTTAAAGATGAGGTAGAGGCATCCGGCACAGACAACAGCCATCAGAAAATAAATGATCGGCTTTTTAAATCGTTCCAACGGAAATTTCTGCAGACCTTCTGCTTCTCTTTCCCGTTCCTGCGATTCGCCCTCCGTGATCTTGATCTTATTCGAATCTTTCATTATCCTATTTTTTAATGGTTGAACCCGTTTTGTTATCCTGTGTCGGTCTTTTCACAGCAGTATGATCTGATATGGTCGTAACATGACTGATCGACATGGTGTTGTTATTATTAGCTGTTGTGATAAAGATGCTGATCAACACCAGTAATGTAACTACGGTATAACCTGCAAAAAACAGCTTGGTGAAAAACCTCTGACGTTTCGCCGGGAGCTCTTTCCATTTTTTGTCTGCATGCAAAATCTGCCGCTCTATTTTATCCCTTATTTTTTTCATTGTTCTGACTTTTAACGTTCAACAGTTTCAACATCTTTGTTTTCAAGAACATTGAATTTTTCAATCGTAAATCCCTGGGGATTGCTGTCTGACCTTACGGAGTTCACTAATGAACAATTGGTGATCAGACTTCGTATCGTCAGATTGCTGGATCGGATAATGAACTGCCTTGCAAACGTTTTGACGTTATAAGGATAGCTGTCGAAGTTGGCAACGACACTGTCAACCTCTATCCTCTGCTGGATATTCCCCGAGATGATCCGGTTGTAATAGCCTTTCTCCTGCAGGTCTTTGTAGTAATCGAATGCAGACTGGTCTGCCAGATTGAAAGCTCTTTTGACATTGCTTTCAATGGCATTTTTATCCGGTGCCACTGTAAAAAACAGCTCGTGAAAACGCCTTACATGCTCCCTGGCCTCGACAGGCCTGTTGATCGACATATCCTGAGACAAGGCGACCATCAGTGATTTACCGTTATCCAGCACGTAGATCTTCTGGCGCTGATCTTCTGCAAATTGATAGGACTTAAAAACGACCACGCCTACCACGGCAAAACAGAGCACCGCAAAAACGAATGTAAATAAGCGGATCTGCTTGAAACTGCTCTCTATATTTCTTAAAGTTTTAAATTCCATTGGATCGTATTTTTATTTTAATAATCTGCCTGAGATATTACCTGTTGCACTGCCTGCTGCTGCTCCCGCAATATTTCCTGATTTTGTGGCGGTCTGGTTGACATTGCGCATAAAGTTTCCTGCGCCTCCTGCCTGAATCACCCAGCCGGTAACGGTCGGAACTGTAAAGTATCCGATGATCCCGATGATCATATAGATGATGTAGACTGTGTTGGAAGTATCAGGAATGAAGTTCGGATCTGCCAGCATCTCAATATCCCGTTCCAGGATCAGGGTCTGGATCTTCGCCAGAATGGCACTGAAAATATCGGCAACAGGTAACCACAAATAAACGCTGATATATCTCGTCAGCCATTGGGTCAGTGTGGTCTGAAAACCATCCCAGACCGATATGGCAAAAGCAATAGGCCCCAATATGGAAAGTACAATGAGAAAGAAGGTCCGTATCGTATCAATGACCAACGCAGCTGATTGAAATAGGATCTCTAGAAATTCACGGAAACCGTCCCTTATATCTTTTTTGATGGAAAACATTTCCCTTTCAATATACATCCCGGACATTGTCACCAGGTCTGATGGTGACCATCCCAGCTCTTCGAGCTTCTTGTCAAATTCCTCATCCGAGATCAGATAGGCCATCTCAGGATTTCTCAACATAGCTTCCCGTTCCAGAAGATCCTTTTTCTGCTGCAGCTCGTTCATGTCAAGAACCTGATCTTCCAGCATCGAATGACTTCCCTGAACGATCGGACTTAAAACACCATTGATACTTCCTAGTACCAATGTTGAAAAGAACATAATGCAGATACCGATGGCAAAAGGTCTCAGCATAGGAAAGAGATCGATCGGTTCTGCACGGCTGAGTGACTGCCATACCTTGATGGCCACATAGAACAGTGCACCTAATCCGGCCACCCCTTTGGCTACCGCAGCCATATCGGCACACAATGGCATCATCTCATCATAAACCGAACGAAGGACTTCGTGTAAGTTATTCGGTTCCATCTTACCAGTATTTTTGATTGGAGGTTCCGTAAAGATCCAATACCCTTTGGGTATTGTTCTGCTTTTTGGCTCTCAGATAGCTGACAGAAATATTCTTGTTGGTGTAGTATCTCACCAGATTATGATACTCTTTGACCTCTTTGTAGACCCTGTCGATCAAATCCATTCTTTCCTTATCGTTCAGGGAAAGACCATTGGCCGTGATGATCTGTTTCAGCTCTTTCAGCAGTTCAGTACTTTCATTCAGCAGGGCTGAATAACCGTTGGCAATGGCCGTAAGTTCCTGTGCATTGAAGTTGGGATCGTTAAGCATTTTGCCAAAATTATTGACGTAGATCTCTGATACATCGCCTACGAGAAGAACCGTCTGCTGCACTTTTCGGGCATCTTTCACCAGGTTATTGACCGACTTCAGCTTGTCATAATACTCCTTTCCCTGTTCATAGACTTTTTTCACTTCGTTGAAATTTTTAACGACATTGGAAACCGTTGATGAGGTCTGAACGATCTCATTGGCGCTATTCAGAATACCGGATGCGAGATTGGCAGGATCGGTTACCACGAATTGTGCTTTGGCATAGGATGCCGTAGCGAAAATCACTACCATTGCTGTTTTGATAATCAAATTTTTCATTGTTGTAAAATTTTAAATGATTGGATTAATTAATTTTCTTTGTTAGATTTGATCCTCCTGAGAGAGATCCTTTTGATGGCATGTTCCACATTGCCGTCCAGTTCAGAGGCCAGGTTCATCACCTCCATCTTTTCCGTTTCTTCAGTGGTATAAGCCAGGTATTCTTCAGTAGAAACTTCCGTAGCATACACCGCAGAATGGGTTCCGCCCAGTCCGATCCAGACTTCCTTATACAGCCTTTTCGGATCGTTGTTCAGATTGAGAGAGAGTACCTGAGATTTTTCTTTGTCCGTCAGTCCCAGCATTGCCTGGATATCATCGAACTTGTTCATGTACTTGCGTTGATCCAGAAGGATCTTACAATCTGAATTATTGATAATGCTTTCTTTGACAATGGGTGACTGGATGATGTCATCCACTTCCTGGGTCACCACGATCGCTTCTCCGAAGAATTTCCTGACCGTCTTGAACAGATATTTGATGTACTCTGCCATCCCTTCTTTGGCAATCGCTTTCCAGGCTTCTTCGATGAGGATGAGTTTTCTGATGCCCTTGAGCCTTCGCATCTTATTGATGAAGACCTCCATAATGATGATGGTCACGATTGGGAAAAGGATCTTATGGTCTTTAATGGCATCAATCTCAAACACAATGAAACGTTTGGACAACAGATCCAGCTGCTTTTCTGAATTGAGCAGATAGTCATATTCACCTCCTCTGTAATAGGGTTCCAGCACATTGAGAAAGTTGGCAAGATCGAAGTCCTTTTCCCGGACTTTCTTTTGTTCCAGAACTTTCTGGTAGTCATCTTTTACATACTCATAGAATCCATTGAATGAAGGATGCTGATTATCAGACTTGATCTTTTCAATATATCCGCTGACTGCATTGGATAAGGCTACCTCTTCCGAACGGGTTGGTGGTTCATCATCCCTTTTCCATAAAGTAAGGATCAAAGTCTTGATGCTCTCTCTTTTTTCAATGTCAAAGACACCGTCGTCGGTATAGAATGGATTGAAAGCAATGGGATTGTCCTCGGTATAGGTAAAGTAGACGCCGTCCTCACCTTTTGTCTTGCCTTTGATCAGCTCGCACAATCCCTGGTAGGAATTTCCGGTATCGACCAAGAGTACGTGAGCACCCTGCTCATGATACTGTCTCACCATGTGGTTCGTGAAAAATGATTTTCCACTACCTGAAGGTCCCAAAATAAACTTGTTGCGGTTGGTAATGATTCCCTGTTTCATCGGAAGATCGGAGATATCCAGATGGATGGGTTTTCCAGTCAGTCTGTCGGCCATTTTAATCCCGAATGGTGAAGGAGAATTGTGGTAATTGGTTTCCTCCGTGAAGAAACACAGGGCTGGTTCAATGAAGGTGTAAAAACTTTCTTCACTTGGAAAATCACCAGCATTGCCCGGGATTCCTGCCCAATACAATGTCGCTGTGTCCGTTGTATTGTGGCGGGGCTTGCATTCCATCAGTGCCAGTGCACTTCCTGTGTCATTTTTCAGTTGTTTGAGTTCAGAAGGATTTTCCGACCATGACATTATATTGAAATGGGCTCGGATGGATTGGAGACCATAGGAATGGGCTTCATTGAGGTATTTCTCGATCCATTCCTTGTTGATCTGATTGGCTCTACTGTATCTTGCCAGAGAATGCATATTCCTTGCTGACTTTTCGAATTTGCTAAGATTTTCATCGCTGTTATCAATGAACAGATATTGATTGTAGATGTGATTGCAGCTCAACAGAAGTCCCACCGGAGAAGCAAAAGATAATAGGCAGTCACTTCTGTCAGTGCTGAGCTTTTCATATCGGCTGTGTGATGAGACAGTGCCTGGCAGATCATCGGTATCGGATAAAGTATGCATACTGATCCTGTTATTACCGATACGCATTTCTTCAGCTCCAAGCTTGATATCCTGTAAAGAAGGATTGGTTTCTCTCGACAAAGTCAGGTACTGTTCCAATATCCCAGACTGCTTGGCGGTGCCTGAGATCTCATCTTCGGTCATCCGTTCCAGATGGACATAACCGCTGTCATTCATAATCCTTTCAAACTGATCGACAGCTTCCAAAAAGCGGCTGATCACCTCTCGGTCTTTGATCTCTTTTGGAATGAGCTTGCCTTTACATAATGATGAAAAGTTGCTCTGCATCCGCATTCTCTCCTTACTGGTTTTCGTGATGAACAGATAACAGTAATGGTTTAAAAAGGGTCGCTCATTGAAATGTCTTTCAAATGATTTTGAAAGAAAACTCTGATCTTCTCTTGAGAGGTCAGGGTTATAGTTCTCTTTAATAAACCAGTCCTGTTTGTGTATGACTGTAAAATCAGGCAGGGTCTTGATAGCCTTGAACCAAGCGGAATGGATAGCTTCATATTCTGCCGATGCCACCGTAAAAAGTTCAGGAAGTCTGACCTTGAAGCAGACCGTAACATCCGCATCTTTTGAAATGATGCAGTCGTTCTCTATCGCAAGCAGTGGAAATTTACTCTCTAGCGTTGCGGCTTTGGATGTATTTCTCATGCTGCGGTGCTTTTAGGTTTGATTTTCAGATAGCGGTAGATGCATTTTCGGCTGATGATATATTTGGGATGTTTTTTATGGGCTCCTAATTTCATCAGGCCATGCTCGCCGTATTTTCGATTTATTGAGAAGGTTTGCCAGATTAATAATGCACTACTGGCTCCACCGAATGCCAGACAGAAATAAGTATTGACTCCCGCCATGTACATAATCATCACGCAGATGAGTACTGCTAACAGGCCACCGGCGAAAATAAAAAGGTACTGTGCTTTAAGTCCTTTAAATTCCACCGTTCTTCCTATTCCTTTGTTGATATGATACGTATTCATAGTAACAAAATTTAGAGGAAGAATGAGCGGAGGATCGTTGCTGCCACGATCAGGAATATACACGCCCCGAACCAGCTGGCAGCGGTCTTGCTCGTATCGGGATCACCACT
>JBMDXW010000247.1:0-2477 GCA_048594965.1 Chryseobacterium sp. | reverse complement strand
TTGAGATTCCGCTTACTTCGATAAATTTATGGCTGTAAATGCTTTTTACGTCTTCAATGATCTTATTCCGGATCGACTGTTCGTAGAATATCTGCTCATAGCCTTCCGCTTCCCTGTTTTTATAATAGGTTAAACCTTCCTTGATAAACAGAGGGTTTCCGTTGCTGGTCACCGTGATGTACGGCAAGAGTTTGTAGGTAAAGTCGAGATGCTCAAATGCGGGATTGGAGCAATAGATGCTGACGTATTTCGGGAAGTTTTCCTGAGAATATCTGCTGACGTCGATCCCGATGGTCACCTTGCGGTAATCTTCCGGTCTGCCCTGAAATCGGGCAATGGGGATCTTATTGAGCCGCTCATCGATGCTGTAGCAGGTATTTCCCACAAACATCACGGCGGTCTGGATCTTATTGATCCTCACATTTCCTACAGGTGTAAAAGGAATATTGATCTGCTTGTCGGATTCCGATTTTATGGTGGAGGTCATGTGTTTCCTGAAGAAAAACTCGGTATGCTCCAGCAGGATTTCCGAAGATTCATCCGGTTGTGTAAACGCGATGGCGTGCGCCGGAACCGGATGGGTATAAATGGATGGTGTTAAAAGCTTCGCCAGCTTCTCAAGGATCCTGGCATTAACGGTCTGTATCTCGTTGTTGGCTTTGAATACCTCGGTGCTGAAAGCGTCGATCAGCAGTTTCACAAAAGGATCCAGTGACTGCGGGCTTTTCAGTCCCCATACTTTGGTGGCATTCTGAAGCATTCTTGCCTTTACAGATTCCTTGGAATAAATATTCTGGTCTAAATTCATAGATTCTGGTTACAGTTTAAGCAGTTAATCAATCGACATCGGGCTCAGGAAAAGTTCGGTGGAAAAGCTGAAACGTTCTCCCGTAGCTTCCATTTTTGCATTGATGGCGATTCTCACTTTCTTTTTGATTTCGGTATGTTCTTTAGTATCGTAGGTATGCTCCACAATCTGGATATGGGCATCGATCTGGGGATTGATGATCCTTGGTTCGTATTCCAGGATCTGTCTTCTGAGGCTTTTAATGAAAACGTTTTCCCAGACAGCACTGGTAACGCCGTTGTCGAATTCAAGATTCCAGACATCGTTTCCGTAGTTTTCGTCATACCTGTTTTCACCTTTCTTGGTGGTGATCAGCAGCATGATGTTGTGGGCAATGCTTTCGCCCATATCGCAGGTGTCGATGCTCCCTCCCTCCGTCATCAGTGCAGACGGAATAAAAGGCATTCGGTAATTTGGTGTGTCCATAATTCTGCTTCTTTTATTACTTCATAATAGTCAATTGCTAGAACAGAATACCAAATTAATGATTTTTCACGAAATATGGTACAGTAAGATTGTAAAAGTGGTTAATATTTTTAAGAATTTTATCTCCCTTTGAATAAATCCTTACCCTGTTTTTTGTAAGGTGTTTAATTTTTTCAAAAGGATCCGGCTATCGTTTTCACTTTGTTATCAAATCGGGTAAAAGAATTGTTTTTTTTAAAAATAGCTTCTTTTTCATATTTTTTTTAAGAAATAAATGATGCTATACGGTTCTTACCTGATGTGTTATTGTGTTTCACATTATCATACCCTTGCATGAGCCTGTTTCAGGGCGTTTTCAGGGTTTGATCTGAAATTTTTTTAGCGTTTTCCGGAAGCCCTGCAAAATTTATCAGGATAAACCAGGAAAATCATCAAGATAAAATCGCAAAGTTATCTTGATAAATTTCCGAAATGATGCGGATGAATTTTCAACGGGATGCAGATGAATGTTTTTACCGGAAAAATAAAAAAGGCTGTTTTTTATTTATTTATCGTTTTGTGGTATCTGTTTTTTTTATACATTCGTACTCAAAATACAAATTGTTTAACTTTTAAAAATGAAAAAAAATGCCTATTACATTTAATGTTATTTCGAGAAAAAACCCTCGTGATCTTAGTGAATCTCCAAAATATTACGCGGATATCGTAGGAAACGGCCAGACTACTTTTGAAGACCTTGCCAAATACGCCTCTACCGTTTCGACGGTTTCCAAAGCCGATATCCTCGCCGTGCTGGAAAGTACATTCTCTAAAATTGCCGATGATGTGGCTGATGGTAAGATTGTATATGTCGGGGAGTACTTTACGCTCCAGGCCGGCGGTTCCAGCAAAGGAAAAGAAACTGAGGAAGAAGTCAATGCCGCCTGTATCACTTCCCTGAAAACGATCTTTCGCCCGGGTAAGCTGATCAAGCAAGCGATGAAGCTCGCTGAAGTCAGAAAAAAAGACTAACCGGGAGGCTGTCCAAAAAGTTTGGACAGCCTCTTTTTTTTATTTCTGAAAATTAAAACAAGTAATTTTTATGCTTTGGATGAGCAGTATCTGTGTAGCAATAATACAATAGAATATCGCAGGCACGCCGGAGTTGTGCTATCATAAGATAGAACTCCTACGGAGTTCCGGTAGAGGATACTGATATTGATCT
>JBMDXW010000246.1:0-2426 GCA_048594965.1 Chryseobacterium sp. | reverse complement strand
TTATTGAAAGAAAGAACAAACCGATTTCCATACGTTTTACGCTGGAAGATCCTATACCTTATCAAGAATAAAATATGAATACGGAAGAAACAACACTCGATAAAATAAGGACCAGACCGCGGTTCCGGATGTTCACCCATCTTACCAAAGAGGAGTATGCGGAAAACCTTAAAAAGTACCTGGCGGAACATGCCGATGAATTCTCCGGTAACGTCAATAAAGAAGTTGCGACGATCTGTGTAAAGACGAGCGATGAAGGCTACTGGAAACCCCGGCTTTCGCTGCGCGTAGAGATCGAAGATGATGAAACTTCCATAAGGGGGATTTTTGGTCCCAGCTCTGCGGTATGGACATTCTTTATGTTTCTTTATTTTTCATTTTCAATTCTGTGGATGGTGTTTTTCTCCATGTATTATGTTGAAAAACAGATTAACAGCCACGATTTTCCATGGGCGCTCAATGCTTCATTTGCGATGCTGCTGTGCATTGCCATAACGTATGCTGCGGCAAGATTCGGGCAGCATAAAGCGAAAGTCGAAATGATCAAGCTCCGAAGATTTGCTGAAGAATCTACTTTACAGTTTGAAAAGATAAAGCCGGACTAAACCAAAATCTGTTCGCTACTGCATGGCTTTAAAGATCCTTTTTCAGGTTTGTTAAAAAAGCTGCGCAGGTTTTGGGTGAAAGGTGCGCAGGTTTTATCTAAAAGATGCGCAGGTTTTAAGTAAAACCTGCGCACCTTTTTGGTAACTTCACCGCATCAGTTGATGATGGTAAAATATCTTCTTTAAAATTTTATTAACCGAATTCATTACGGCTCGACCGTTTTTGTCGTCTGTGGCATCTGTTCCAGGGTTGCTTTTGCCGCTTTGATGGAATCTACTACCCTTTCCCTGTTGTCCTGTTCTTTCAGTATTTTCTGGATATTCGGCTCAATCATTTTGGTCATCTCCTCTACCGAAACGTTGTTGGAATTCGGGTCATTGAGTAATTTTCTCCAGGGCTTGCGTTTTCCCCATGGGTAGTCTCCGTATACCAGAACGGGCGTTCCTTTAGCTTTTGTTGTAGCCCCTCCCGGATTCAGCACCCAGGTGTCGGCATATCCGTAGAGCCACTTGGCGTCGTTCATGAGCAAACGTAAGCACGAATGTGAGGCAGGATATCCAGGAAGATCGTACTGGTGCCAGCCAATGCCATCGAGGTTGAAAATATTAAAATTGTAAGGCAATTTCCATTCGCTGCTTACGGTGGAAATCGCTAACTGTTTTTTCCAGTTGGCAAAGGTAAGGCCGGTCTTTGTTTTCGCCGATTTCTTGCCCATGCTGGTGGGGCCCCATTTCACCAATGTTCCGTTTGAATAGACGCCATACGCCTGGATAGGATATGAAAAAACGACGAATTTTTTCACCGGGCTCAGCACATCGATCTGCATCGGAAACGGTGAATATTCCATCAACGTGGTATCGATCTTGGCCGGAACTACCAGCGTGTCGGCATTCCATTTATTTTTAGAATCCAGCCTGTTTAACGCAAGAATAGCATAGCGTTCCTTTTCTGTAAATTTTTTATTGAACAAGCCAAACAGGGAATCCCTGACCTTTTTATCTTTCGGGAAAATATAGGCATTATAAAAACCGTATTCCTGGACAGCCGGAGGAAGCGACGGTTTCTGTACTACAGAATCTCTTTTAGCGGTTGGGGAATCTCTTTTTTCGGCATCCTGGTTGACAGACGAAATGTCATTGTTATTGTCACTGCTTTTTTCAGTTTCTTTTTTACATGAAACCATAAATAAAGCAACGCATAAAGTGTAGAGAAATGATTTTTTAACAGATATGTTTTTCATAGATAAAATTACGGGAATCGTTTTGCTACTCAGTACAAATATCAGACCTAAATCCGAATAATAAAAGCCACGCCATAAAATACCGTAAAAAACCGGCGGCAGCCGGCTGAAACGGTAAGGCGGGGATGTTATAATATTATTTATGCGGTGTATTGACGTAAGCTTTCACCATGGTCTTTAACGCAACGATCATTTAACCTTAAGACTGGACTTTACTTCGTTCAATTGTTTTTTAATATTTTGCGGGAACCACTCTAAAACAGGGTCTTGCTTGAATTCTTCATACACTTCGTTGGGATTTAAAAACTTTTCTGGAAGGTTGTGTCTTTTTAATGCTGCCTTAAATTCAGTTTCTTTTTCGAAGAATAATATTTTTTTTGATTGAGTATCTATGATAAACCATTTTTCGGGCGAATCAAAATTAGAATCCTTTTCATCTTTTTCAAAAGATTTATATCCATATATATAGGGAAATTTTATATTGAAATATTGAGTAGGATCGATAACATCTCCTAATTTATTATCTAATTTATCTGTATATATAGACCAAGTAATCTTAGAGCCAACTTTTTGAAAATTA
>JBMDXW010000245.1:0-6497 GCA_048594965.1 Chryseobacterium sp. | reverse complement strand
TCCCCTTTCCTATTATTATGTTAGAAATGCTAAATCCTGACATTGCATAAAGAGTGCGAAGCTTTCTCTCTTCCCGTTCAGAAGTAAAACCGGCAGCAACTCCAATCAGAAGGGTTTGCTGAAGGATAATAGCCAGTAATCCCGGCAAAAGAAAAGCCCCATACGTCATCCCGGAATTGTAAAGCGGGCGGTAATCCATATTGATGGGATTGGTCATTTTCATCGATTCATCTTCATTCATTCCCTGCTTATTGAAATATGTTTTCCGTACGCCTGCTCCTACCGTAAGACAGACTTTGGTTACGGTACTCAGCAAATCGCTGGAAGGCAGAAAACGGGATGCATTAAGAACAAGATTCACATTGGCCTGTTTCTGTGAAAGAATATATTTTTCCAAATCTTTCTGGATATACAAGTAACCTTCAACTTCTCCTTTATACATTTTTTCCTGCGCTTCAGCAATATCTGAGCTGGGAACAATTTCAATCATCGGAGTAGAATTAAGCTGATCCGTAAGCAGCCTGGAAACTGCTGTTCCGTCTGCATCGATCAGGGCAAGCTTTACCTTTTCTTCCCCTTTATTCAGATAGATACTGCCGTACATAAAAGCATAAAGTACAGGAGCGATCAGTAGAATGAGAAACAGACTCGAATCTTTCGAGATATTCCTTACTTCTCTTTTCAATATGTAAAAAATTTCTTTCACTGCTGAATCTTTTTTAGGTATTGATTAATTTTTCTCTGAAAAACAATAATCGCAACGGGAAATGAGATGCCAATGAAAAGACAGAGCTTTATTATCTCAGTATAGGCAAACCGCATCGGAAGTTCCATAAAATACAGTCTGATAAAACCGTCCAGGAAATGAGTATACGGCATGATATCCGCATAGAGCTGATCATACCACGGCATGGCCCATCTGGGAAACGTAAAACCACTGAAGACAAATGCCGGAGAGGTAAAAAACAAAGCTACATCCACCACAAAAAGCAGATTATCAGAAATCGCAGAAAGCATCATCCCAATACCTATGCAGGCTAGGGCCAATAAGGTATATAGAATAAAAAAACTGAAATCCGTCTGCGGCTTCCCGAGATCGAAAACAGGAAATACGACAAAACTGATCAAAATAAATAAGATCCATGCGATACAAAGGTGAGCCAGCATTTTTCCAATAATGATCTGTGAAGATGAAGTAGAGATCTTCAGAAGGCTGTCGATAGTATTCCTTTTAAATTCGAGATTAAGAATAAGAACAGAAGCCACAATTAATGCCATCTGAAGTCCTACCGTTACCAGTCCGGGTGTGAGATACCTCTGATAATTGAAATCCGGATTATAGAGAACCGTAGTATTCAGTTTGATCGGTTGTACGAGGGTATTGGCTTTGTCAGCAGGCATTCCCTGCTTTTCGGCTTTTTGCAGGACTACCGCGAGACCGGCTTTAATGATGATCTCGGCAGCACCTTTATAAATCATTTTTGCAGGAACCAGGTAAGCGCCGTTGGTGTATAAAGTGATATTCGACTGATGATTTTTCTTGGCATCAGATTCCATGTTTTTCGGAAAATGAACAGCTCCGAATATTTTCCCTTCCTTCATCAGCTTTTCAATTTCGGCATTGCTGAAAACCACCTGCGTAAAATGAATATTCTCATTCTGTTCCATCATATCGGTGAGTGTTCTTGACACTGATGAGCGGTCCTCGTCCCAAACGGCCATGGGAAGTTCCCGGGCAAACTGTTTCTGGTAAATAAAACCGTAAAAAAAGAAAATTATGGGCGGAATCACCAGCAAAACCACATAGAAATTCGGAATCGAAAAGATTCGCTTCCATTCCCGTACCATGATAATGCTGATTTTTTTCAAAGCTTAAAAATTTAATTAGGGTAAAATAAGCTGCGCCGTCATTCCCGAACGAAGCCCTTTGATTGTATTTAAATTTTCAGGTTTTACTTTGATCTGAAAAGTTCTGAGCTCAAATTCTCCGTTTTGTTTTTCGGGAACCCAGTCGGCATAGCCTAATGCCGGAGCCAATTCAGATACCTTTCCTTTCACCGTTTCCGGAACACAGCCGGGAATCTTCATCGTTACCATACTCCCTTTCTCTATTTTTGTCATCTGATTCTGACGCAGATTGAATTTCACAAAAAATGAATTGTCCTTCTGGATGGTCATCATCGGATATCCGGCATTTACCATCTCGCCTTTATTGGAGACAATCGTTGATATTTTTCCTGATACCGGTGCTTTCAGAGAAGCATTATCTTTAATTTCCTGGGTCAGTTTTTCCGCATTCTGAGCCTGATTAAGAACAGCCTGTGCAGAGTTCTTCAGCTCTTTATTGCTGCCTCTTTGTAATAGCTGTACATTAAGTTTTGCGGTTTCAAGTTCTTTCTGTGCTGCTTTGTATTTAAAATAAATCACATCACGCTCCTGTCCGGAAATCACTCCTTCCGCGTACAGATTCTGAAAGCGGCTGTAGGTTTTAGACATCAGATCCATTTGCTGCTGAGCAATCTGCCGGAGATTTTTTGCCGAAGCCAAAACTTCAGGCTCTACGCCACGGTCAACTTTATCCAGCTGGTTTCGGGCAATTTCAACAGCATCGGCAACCTGCGACTGAATGGTTTCAATCTCTGAAGTTTTCATTTGGGCTACTACCTGACCTTCTTTCACCTCATCCCCTTCTTTGACCGGAATATCCAGCACACGCCCGGGAAGCGACGCTGAAACATCAACAAATTCGGCATCTACCATTCCGATGACGGCGTCTGTCGGGGGATCGGCGGATTTATCTTTCAGGAGGTAGACCAACGCTGCCGCAAGTACGGCAATCGGAATAAAAACAGCCCAGTAGTTTTTTATAAAGTTTTTCATCGGTTCGGTTGATTATACTTGGATCAGATCCGGTTTATGGTTTATTTTTTTGGCTAAAGATTAATTTAATCACGATCTAAGGAATGTAGCCTGTGATATTTTCAGGATTTCCGGTAATGTAAAAATAGGTTGCGAGGGCAGTCTGGTAGGCTACCAGTGATGTAAAATACAGCTTTTCCGTTTCATATTGCAGCTGTAAGGCATCATTAACATCTTTGACGGAGGAAAGGCTGTTTTCCATTCTTTTTCTCACCATTTCTGTCGTTTCATACGCCTGCTTGCGGGACGCGTCGAATGTTTCGCTTTGTTCTTTTAGGCTTATAAGCTTATTCTCTGCTATTCTCGCCGCAAGATTTACCGACTTTTGTTTTTGTTCTATTAAGAGATCAGCTTCTCTGACCACTGATTCTGATGCAAGGTTTTTGGAACGGCGTTCAGGATCAAAAAGTGTCCACTGCAATTCGAGGCCGATAAGCCAGGGCGGTGTAATGACCGGAAGATCTTTCCTGAAAAACTGTACATTTCCGATCGCAAAAATATTGGGTTTTGATAATGATCGGGTAATATCCACGCCGGTTTCGGCTTCTGCTTTTTTACTTTGGAGAAGTTTTACATCAGCATTATTATCAGAAGATCTAAAAGCGGGAATTTCGGTAGATTCGCTCAGCATTGCGTTAATTTCTACCTTTTCATCGAGTGGAATTCCCATGATATCCTTCAGCATCAACAATGCATTTTCTTTTTCTGCGGTGAGACTCTTCAGGTTGATTTCCCCGTGAGCTCTGGCAATGTCTGCCCAGTTTTTCTGATACGGCGGGATGATCTCTGCTTTCAGAAGATTACCGGCATAGTTTTCATTTTTCCTTAGGGCTTCAAGACTGCTTTTCTGCTTATCAATCATTGAATTAAGGTACATCACCTGGATATATTGTAAGGCAATACTGTACGCTGCAAGATCTTTTGAAGATTGCAGGTTGGCTTCACCGCTCTTCATTTGTTCTTCGGAAAGTTTGCGGGATGCTTTCAGTTTTCCGCCCAGATAAATGGGCTGGCGTACGGCAAGCCCTGCCAGAAAATAGCTTTGCTTGGTAATTTCAGGATTGTAGTTGGGATAAACCGCACTGATAATGTCTATGGAAGTATGGTAAATAACATCATGAACCAGCAGAGAAAGCTGGTTTCAGGATATATGCTGATAAGTGGTAGTGGCAGAGAAAACGGCCTGGCGGGCCGAACCCTCCACAATACCGTCTTTAACCTGCTGGAGATTCACACGGAGCGGCTCCCCGATATAGTTGTACCCAGCCAGAAGGTCGAGCTTGGGAAGTCCGTTATTTTGGGTAGCTTTAAAAAGTTTCTGCCTTGTTTCCAAAGATTGCCCGGCAAGCTTTACAACGGTATTATTCTGCTTTGCCTTTTCTATACAATCCCGTAAAGAAAACTGCTGACAAAATATTTTTGCTGAAAGCATCAGAAGAAGCGACACAGAAGTTTTTTTTATGTTCATAAACATTTGTGAGTGGTGATTATTTTTTTCCGAACACTCACAAATTTAATGAAAACCTTCCATAATTCTTTTATGGAAGGCTGTTAAAAAACGATGATCTTTATTTTTTTATATTTTAAATAAGATGACAGGGCTCATTATTTTACCATTTTATCCTCGGCAGAACTTTTTTTACTTCCCTTTCGATATTTCCTCCTGCTTTACGGAGCTCATTACCGGTATTTCTTAATAGCTTCACCGCTTCATGGTTGTATCCGGGGCCTGTCGTGAAATCCTGCACCGCCAGATTAAAGTTCTTCACAAGGTCATTGTTCGGGCCAAACTGCTGGCTGATCTCTTTCCCGAGGGAATTCAGGGTTTTCACAATGGTATTGTTCTTTCCGAAACATCCGCTGTTGCCACCGATCCCGTTGGTTAGACATTTATTCAGTTCCATGGCAGTAAGCTGGCCGCCGGCACATCCGACAAAGGTATAGGGCTCGCCTCCTGACGCTGCGGCGCACTGAACAGCAATTGTTGCTTCCGTATTCAGGTTAAATTTGTCTGCACCATAACACATCGCGGTATTCATAAAATTAACCTGTCCGGTCTGAGCCTGCTGTTTCACACAGGAAACCAGCTTCTGGAGATCGGGGTCGGAAGCTTCACCCGCCAGACACAAAGGATACTTGCTGTAATCTGCGCCAAATTCTCTGTAACATTTGGTAAGAGTCTGTGCATATTGCTGTTCTCTGCTGCCTCCCATGACGGATACCATACACAGGGTCTGCTCTTCAACGGTCACGGAATTTTTCACACATTTATAAACTTCGTTTTCTTTTCTGCCGGCCATATTAGTGATCATACAGTCGCCAAACTTCGTTTTATTCAGCTGGTTATTGGATGCCAGTGACTGATTGTAGCAATTAACAGCTGCCTGTTCTGATGTGATCATGATATCTCCAAAAGGTTTTTCCTGGTTGACAAGATTGACAGGTATGGGCGTAACACTTCCGTCAGCCGTCATTATTCCTATATTGGGATTGAGCTGTACGGGCTGAAAAATGACTGTTGGTGGTGCCGGGGGCTGGAAATCATATTTTCCGATTACCCTGCTGCCTAATGAATAATCGATTTCGATAAAGTTGCCGCGATAATCCAGAAAGTAAGCGTTTCTGTAAGGATCCACCGCCGGCAGTCTGAGGAACATCATACCGGAAGGGTCACGTTGGGCAAAGCCCCTGTTTCCGGGATTTCCATCCTGAACGATCAGTCCGTTATCATAAAGCGAGAAGGACTGCCCGCGCAGCTGATCGATAACCTTTCCCACGTAGTTTTGTGCTGAGAAACTGATGCTGGCAAAAAGAAACAGGATAGTTCCCAGGCCGCATTTCATTGTTGTAATGACTGTTTTCATAATCAGTTAATTTATTAGCATAAAGTTACCCTTTTTACTAAAAATTATTAAAACTTTTACTAAAAATACTACAAAAGGGTAATGGATTTCGGATTGTTTTATAATGATTCCGTAGGAATATAGTTTATAGGTGTGAGAATATAATCTCAGGTGCGAGAATGTTGACAGGAGCAAGAATGTAAGTCTACTTTGCTCAATTTTATCTTACTTGCAAGATTATGACCTCATTCTAATAACTTGTCATTCGTAGGGAAAAGATAATTAAAGTCAAAGATTTTGAAAATGAAGGTAAATTAGATGACGTAATGTTAGCAAACTGAGTTTATTTTTTGTGTAGATTATATTTGTAAAATGAATAAAACAATACAAAAAGGAAACTTGATTTTGGCTAATAAATATTTGGCTAAAGTTGAAAAATTACATGCTAATGGATTATCCGTTAATTATGTGAGAAAAGATTTAGAATTATCAAAATTCATTTTATTGAATGAATGCGAAAATGTTCCTATGAGCTATGTGGCTCTTGAGGAATTAGGATTTAAAAGAGTTTCTACTACCACTCCCTATTTAACATATATTGACCAAAACCAAGTTTTTATCATTGATGATGATATGACATTTACTTTAATATATCAAGAGAAATTATTTAATAATATTAGAAGCATCACGGATCTTCAAAATGTATATTCTCAAGTTACCGGGAAAGAATTAACT
>JBMDXW010000244.1:0-3367 GCA_048594965.1 Chryseobacterium sp. | reverse complement strand
TTAAATAAATGAAATACAGTTCTGTTTTCATTAATTTCAAAGTTTTCAGCTTTAAATAAAAACATTAAAAACAAAATTACACTTAAGATACAAAGCAGAAATCCGGAAGCATAACCTCCGGATTCTTTACTATGATGATCTGTTTTTACTGCATATTTTCTATGACAATAGCTGAAGCACCGCCACCGCCGTTACAGATAGCCGCGGCACCGTATTTACCATTATTCTGTTTCAATACGTTGATCAATGTAACGATAATTCGCGATCCTGAACTTCCCAGCGGGTGTCCTATGGCTACTGCTCCACCGTTTACATTTACCTTAGAAGCATCTAATCCTAAAATCTTATTATTAGCCAGACCAACTACGGAAAATGCTTCATTGAATTCAAAGAAATCAATGTCCGTAAGTGCTAGACCAGCTTTTTTAAGCGCAATAGGAAGTGCTTTCGAAGGAGCTGTGGTAAAGTCTTCGGGAGCCTGTGCAGCATCCGCATAAGAAATGATTTTTGCCAGAGGTTTAAGCCCCAGTTCTTCCATCTTTTCTTTGGAAACGAGGATGAGTGCGGAAGCGCCGTCATTAAGCGTAGACGCATTTGCAGCAGTCACGGTTCCTTCTTCTTTTTTGAAAACTGTCGGAAGGGTCGGAATCCTGTCGAAATTTACAGCTTTATATTCCTCATCTTCTGCAAAAACAACAGGCTCCCCTTTTCTCTGCGGAATTTCTACCGGTACAACCTCATCGGCAAACTTCCCTTCGCTCCAGGCTTTTGCCGCTCTTTTGTATGACTCAATGGCAAAGTTGTCCTGCTCTTCTCTCGAGATACTGTAATCTGTAGCACATTTTTCGGCACATACACCCATGTGTACTTTATTGTAAACATCGGTAAGACCGTCTAAAACCATTCCGTCCTGCATTTTTACATCGCCGAGCTTTGTAGCATTTCTTGCATTGTAGTAATGAGGAACGGCAGACATATTTTCCATTCCTCCGGCGACGATCACGTCTGCATCACCTGCTTTTATGGCTTGTGCGGCCATCGTTACGGCTTTCATTCCTGAAGCACAAACTTTATTTACGGTTGTAGAAGGCGTCTCATTTGAAAGTCCGGCGCCCAATGCTACCTGGCGGGCAGGTGCCTGCCCTTCACCGGCCTGCAGCACATTTCCCATATAAATTTCCTGAACCTGTTTCGGATCAAGATTAATTTTATCTAATGCCCCTTTTACGGCAACAGCTCCGAGTTTTGTAGCCGGAACAGCTGATAAACTTCCCAAAAAGCTCCCCATCGGGGTTCTTACTGCGGAAACAATGAATACTTCTTTCATTTTTATAATTCTATTTTTAATTTAAATATACGGCCGGGATTATCAATTTCACAAAATATCGGCTAGTTTACATGAATCGTCATTATACTAAGAATCGATCGTCTTTCCTGCCGGCACCAGGATAATAATAAGAGCACCAAGAAATTCGATGATCCAGCCCCATTTTAATTTAACAATACCTGCCAGCTTGTCCTGCCATGACTTGAAAGGCATAAAACTGAAATACTGGGATGCCTGAAATTTTACCGCAAATAAAGTGAAGCCAAACAAAATCAGCAGTAGGACGCCGAAAATCCTTGTCACTGTCATTCTGTTGTTGACAATCCCAAAAAGAGCTCCTGCGGCAAGAACCCAGCATGCAATGGCCAGGAAATGATCCAGTTTCCAATAGTTCCAGTTTCCGATCACAGGTACATGAACGAGTGGCAGAAAACTTCCTGCGACAACCATTATTAAACCTAATAACTGAATATTTTTCATAAATCCTAAAGTGCCAAAATACAAAAAAAAACACACTTATAATAAGTGTGTCTGAAAACTAAATTTTATTCAGCAATCATTTAAGAATGATAATACAATGAATAAAAATTTAATGAATATGTAATACAAAACGAAAATATTTATATAATTAAAAATTTGCATTCAGCAATTCTATTCCGATCTGAAGTCCATATTTGTTCTTCAGGTTTGCATTATTATTAAATGCCGGCGTAAAATCTTTCTGAATGTATACATTAAAGCCGGCGTATCCTACTCCGAATTTCCCTCCGACAATGAGGTCGTTCATTCCATGGTTGATCCTCTCCCTTTCAACGATCCTTTTGCTGTAATCATTGGAATATCTATCGTAGATCGTACTGCTGACCCTTACTCCTCCATAAACACCTGCGACAATACTTAACTGGGTTACTTTGTTGTTTAAGTATTTGGTCCCGTTATGTTCGATGTATTTAGGATTAAGAACAAGTTTAAAATCAATAGGAATGAAAAGGTAATGATTATTAATATGAGTGTCTTTCAAATTACCTTTCGTAAATTCTTTGGTATCCAGTGTCAGATTTTCCTGGGTAAAAGTCTTCCCATATTTAGCCTTCGACTGATCCCAACGGTAACCAAGTCCCAACTTGTAAAAAAACGGGCTTGTAAAGCTTCCGAGCTGGATTTCATATCTCAAGATATACGTTGCAGAATTAAATACGGTATTTTTAAAATCCTGATTATTATTAAGAAATGCGAAAGGTTTATCTTTCGTTGTGTAGCTCGTCCCAACCAATGCCGTAACGTATTGCCAGGTACGAAGGTACTCGGCTGGATTGGTTTTACCTTCATTCATCCGTATCGACACCCCACCGAGGCCGAAAACAAGCTGGTTCTTATCGGTATGCACCGAATCCGAAGGCTTTAACACAGCATTTTTTACTGCCTGTCTGGTAAATTCCTCAAATTCGGTTTTATGGGCATCTATTTTTCCGTTAATGACTTCTTCGTATTTTGCAGCAATATCCGCTTGCATCTTTTGTTTCTCGTCACCCGTAATTTTGTTTTGCTTAAAATCATGATCAACATCATCCAGTTCCTTATTCATTTTTATCTTTTCGGAAACAACGATGCTGTCAATCATTTTAGAATAGTTTTTCATGGAAGCATTCATATCTGCATCCTGCTGTGCAAATGAATAGGTGAAAGCCATGAGCGCGCTTATGACCGCTAATTTTGTTTTCATGTATATTGCTGCTTTACAGTATTGGCCGCGATATCCTTTTATGGATACCGCTTTCAATAAAATAGATTATTAAATTATTTGGATTCTACGTAAACGGTTACTCCGAGGACGGTTACATTTTCCACTTCCGGCGCCGGTTTGTCAAAATTCAGAATTCCTATTTTGATGTCTTTTTTATCGGGAGTCCGGGAGGCCTTATCAAATTCGTGTCCCAAAAGAAGTTCGCTGGAGTTGATATAGGTTGGATTTGCTTTTTTCACGTCTGCAATTACCGGCGTACGAACTTCTATTTCAGGAGCTTTTACCGTAATTTTTTC
>JBMDXW010000243.1:0-2486 GCA_048594965.1 Chryseobacterium sp. | reverse complement strand
TATATCCGTATGTTTAAATACAACAAACGGCTGTTCTCCATAGCCCATCTCTTGCATGTATTTCTGAGCCATTAGTCTGTATTTCTCATTGGAAACATTGTCTTTAGGATCTGGATTTAAAGAAATATGCAGGGTATGTTTTTCTGTATTACGGTTTGTTAACAGGTACGGCTCAAATGATCTCATTAACTGAGAGACAGAATACTTCCCATCAGCTGTCTCGATCATTTTGTGGGTCAGTAGAATTTCTCCTTCCTCCTTTTCAATTTTCATATTATTGTAGGACAGTGCTCCATACAAATTGCTGCTTCTTCCGATTTTAGCAATCATATTATCGTTCGTTTTTTAAATGTTTTTGATTAAACTCTTCGGTCAATTGAATTACTTTTTTGAATATCTCCACCATTTCTATAGTTTGCTGTTCCAATTTAAAAAGTAAGACCGACGCTTTTTTCTCAGAAAAATGAGTATAAAGCAGTTTAACAATTTGATTATAATTGACACCAACTGAACGAAACTGGCTATGAAATGAGGTCAGTCTCATATAAAAATCAATCGTTCCTTTATCCAATTTCACAGTCTTTACCGTCTTTTCAAAAATACAGGAGGTTATAAAATGAGCTTTGACAGTCATTCCTGATTGGTCAAAAAGTTCAAGGAACCGTGCGTGTTCTACTTCGTTAAAAGAGATCGTATACCGATTCTTAGCAGGGTCAGCCTTAGGGCGACGACCTGTTTTTTGCGTTTTCTTATGATTTTGATCATTCATAATCTCCATTTTATTTTATAAAACATCGACTTCGGAGATCGTTTTCACAGCCCCCTGCAAGGGCAAGTTGTTTTCAGCATCCGAAAACGTTTCGAGATGCTCAAAACACAACTTGCCCCTTTAGGTGAAAGGATAAATCCAAAATACAATGGAATCAATCTATTATTAAAGATTCTTTCTCTGCCTAATAGTGCAGAACTTCAAACAAGTCACCGAAGCTTTCACAAATTAAATGACAATGCTTCACAGACACTCTAAAGTTCATAAAGCCAAACAAAACCATTGAAAGATAAAGACAACCACTTGGAAGATGAGTGCAGCGTGATGTTATTTATTTGTACCAGAAAGTTGGCAGGACTGATTGATGGCAAAATTGTTTGTGATGTTGAAGACAAACAATCTAGAATGCAGGCGTTCAAGCTTTCCGTACATCCGGAATTCACATAGGATAGGGATCGGTCAGGAATTATGTCCTGAAGGAAGTATTGGATCATTTCAGGATAGACTGACTGACTGATTGAAAGATGATCTTCATTATTGCAGTCAAATCCACTTTCTGCTTTGCAAGAGCTCAGGAGAGCGTGATGTAGCTGAATCCTGCCCGCCATCTGTCATTCAAGAAGTGTTATTAACTAATGTTCAACTAAAAAATCAAAAAAATGGAAACAAAAAAGCAACCAACAATCATTGCTTTTTCGACTCAAAAAGGAGGGGTTGGTAAAAGCACTTTCACCACATTGATCGCAAGTATCCTACATTACCGGATGGGATACAATGTCGCTATATTCGACTGTGATTTTCCGCAATACAGTCTGATACAGATGAGGGAGAGAGATCTTAAAACTGTGATGCAAAATGAGGTGTTGAAGAAAATGGCCCATAAACAGTTTACAACCATTAATAAAAAAGCCTATCCCGTTTTCCAAAGCAAGACCGATACGGTCTTGGAAGAGATGCAAACGTATGTGGATAATTCCGAAGTTGCGCCGGACGTAGTTTTTCTAGACCTGCCTGGTACGGTCAACACCGCTGGAATTTTGAGTACACTTGCCAATGTGCACTATATTTTTTCACCCATAACCGCGGATAGGGTTGTTCTTGAAAGCACCCTGAGTTTTACGGATGTCCTGACCAATGTCCTGATGAAGAAAAAGCATACCGAGATCAAAAGCATACAGCTGTTCTGGAACCAAGTCGACGGCAGGGAGAAGACCCCATTGTACAAAAATTACAGTAAGGTAATCAAAGATCTGGGACTTCAATTAATGGAAACCTCCATTACCGACAGTAAGCGATTTCGTAAAGAAGGGGAGACCGTCACTAAAAATGTTTTTCGTTCGTCATTATTGCCGGCAGACCCTAAGTTGATGACAGTATGCCGACTTGATAAGTTTATGGATGAATTTTTAAAAATTGTCAAATTGTAGTGATATGGGTAATGAAAATAATAACAACGAAGACGGCAGTATTGACGAACAATATCTAATGTCCATCATGGCTGGCAACACAAACAATCAACCGCAGAGTCAGGAACTTGATTCCCTAAAAGAAAAGCCAGCGCTGAGGCCAAAAATAAAAAGCAAAAAAAGCGTTGGAATTACCTACGCTGAGCAGTTTCTTACCCATCACACGATGACCAGGCGCGGGGATAAAAGTATCTATATCCGTCCCGAATATCATGAGCGACTTTCGCGTATCATCCAGGTCATTGCGGATG
>JBMDXW010000242.1:0-65464 GCA_048594965.1 Chryseobacterium sp. | reverse complement strand
TTTTGCTCCTTCGATAGCTTCCTGAGAAAGGTTTACCGAGTCAGTTCTCATATAAGTAATGTATCCTTCTTCGTATAGTCTTTGTGCAAGACGCATCGTGTTAGTTACGTTATATCCTAATCTTGAAGAAGCTTCCTGCTGCAATGTTGAGGTAGTAAATGGTGCAGATGCAGAACGGCTTCCCGGTTTTGTTTCTACATTTAAAACTTTAAATTCTGTAGTTTTTGCTAATTCTAAAAAGTGTTCTGCCTCCTCTTCTTTATCGAAATCTTTTTTAAGCTTTGCGGCAATTTCCTGACTGGTTTTGTTCAGGAAGACGCCGTCAAGCTTGAAGCTTGCTTTCGGCACGAATTCGCGGATTTCTTTTTCCCTCTCGACGATGAGCCTTACGGCTACGGATTGTACTCTACCTGCAGATAATCCCGGTTTTACTTTTTTCCAGAGCACCGGCGACATTTCAAAACCTACGATCCTGTCGAGAACCCTTCTTGCCTGTTGGGCATTCACCAGATTCTGATCAATATCCCTTGGATTATCGATCGCTTTTAGAATAGCGTTTTTAGTAATCTCGTGGAAAACGATTCTTTTCCGGTTTTCCGGTTTCAGCTTCAGCTCGTCGGCAAGATGCCACGCGATGGCTTCTCCTTCGCGGTCCTCATCGGAAGCAAGCCACACCATTTCGGCTTTCTTAACGGCGGCTTTCAGCTCGGTCACCAATTTCTTCTTGTCGGCAGAAACTTCGTAATCCGGACTGAAGGTAGCCAAATCGATTCCCATTCCTTTTTTAGGCAGATCACGGATATGTCCGAAACTTGATTTCACTTCAAAATCCTTTCCTAAATACTTCTGAATCGTTTTTGCTTTTGCCGGTGATTCGACGATTACTAAATTTTTCGACATTCTAAAAATTTTTGCAAAAGTAAAGTTTTTTTATTAGATAGGTTTTTGGAATTACATTTTATTTAGCAATTCCCTTGGCACCACGAATAATCTGTAGAGAATTCCTTCGCCGGTAAAACCTTTTCCGGACATCTCAACCCTACAGATCATTGATGCCATAATAATGAATGCCGCGACACCCCATTTCCTGCGGTCTGTACTTCTCCCAAAAGTGTATGGATTGCTTCCTTCAGGTAATTTTAAAGCAAAAAGAACAATCATCATCATCATATGAATATAAAGCCATCTTCCCCAGTCTATCGCAAGATAAAACAGAGGTAATGAAAATATAAATGTACCTGTTAGCGCTATAGATAAAAGTTTTCGGTTGTTTAGAAATTTTAAATAATAACGGATGTGAAGTATGCTCAATATGAAGCTAATTAAATATAGAAGGTAGTCTTTCCTGTGATCAGTAATGTACTGCCTTTCATCAATTTTCCAGTAGAAGATTCCATATACCGGATGAACGCCTCTGTCCGCTAAAATTGACAGTGACTTTCCCTCGTTCACATTTTTCCCGAATAAAAAGATCATAAGAGCAGGAATTCCAACGGCTAAAAAAAATTTAACATACCTTTTATATTGAATGTTTCCGGTTTTCAGATATAATGCTACTGCAAAATAGGGAATATAGAAGACCGCGACTTCATGTAAAAAAACAGTCACAAAAAGCGCCCCACAGAAAAAGTATTCTTTACACTTTGAAAGTTTATCCTGATCCAACGTAGATACAAACCAGGTAAACAGGAGAAAAACAATGAATTCTTTTTTGCCGACATAGGTAACGGTATTTAAAAGACCTATAAAACCGAGCGGTGATAATAAAAGAGACAAGTAGAGCAAATCGGTCATTTTATACCGGATAAGTTTGGTATACAGCAGAAAAAATCCTGAGATAATGACAAACTGAAAAAAATACACCAGGTAATTCAGTCTTAAGCCCGTGAAATCCTGCAGCAGGAAGAAAAAACTCCCTGACAAGCCCCGTCTTTTGAATCCGCCGTCCTGGTAGTTGATCAGCCAATCTGCAAGAATATAACCATCGTCTTTAAAATTATAGTAAAAGGTGAAGGCAAGCGTGTAAACTGCGGTTACTGTAATTAAAAAGTAAATAAAGGTTTTGACATTAAAATATCGGGTAAGGTTTTCTATCATCGTGTGTTTTTTTAATTAAAATGGAGCCTGTCAGCTATTCATTAGCCAGCATTAAAAATGAATATTCAGCAGGTCAAGAAAAAATCTTAGCGGCAATCCGATTTGTATTCCGATCAGCGCTGAGGGCACTCTGTATACAAAAACGGCGACTAATGTGAGAGCAATAAATACGAATACCCCGCGGTTTTTTATCATTTGCAAATCAAAAAATTTCATATCGGAAACAGGAGCCAGGGAAATAAGCAGTATTTGAAAAAGAATAAAATTATTGTAGAACCACCTTCCCGTATCGATAGCAATCAGAAACAGCGGTATGCTCATTAGAAAAGCCAATGCAAATGTGAGTAAAAGCCGTTTTCTTTCCTGAGGGGCAATTTCTTTCAGAAACATATAAAAAATAATAAATACCATCTGAAGCATTACACTGATACCATAAAGGCTCAGGTTTTTAATTTCTCCGGTAAAGTAATCGACTTTCACAAGCTGCGTTTCTTTCCATTGGAAAATATTCTCCTTTTGCAGCTCGATCCCGCATTCCTGAATCAAATGTAGTGTTTTGGGATAATTGCTGTTCATTCCTGTCATCACAATAATTCCGGCCGGAACATAAAAGGAAAGTAAAATGAGTGCGCACTTTTTAATATCGATCTTTCTGTTCTGAAAATAAAGAGCAATCAAAAAATACTGGGCATAAAAAAGAAAGCTTTCATGAATAAAAACCGAAACGGCAAACAGGACCGTAAAAACATATTCTTTTGTTTTAGTCAGCTTATGCTGTGCGATATAATAGACATAAGCCGTAAACATCAGCCATAAAACACCATCTTTCCGAGCGCCAATGGCAGGATCTGAAAAAAATCCCCACAGGCAAAAAGGGGTAAAGAGAAACAGAACATCCATGAGGTTCGCTTTTTTAAATCTTAAAAGCTTATAAAGAAAATAAAAGAACAATCCATACACGATGGTCTGAATGAAGAAAACAGTATACTGGATCTTTACCGAAAATACCTGGTACAGAAAAACAGAAACGGTTCCGGGCAACCCTCGCCGCGTGAATCCCGACTCCTGATAATTGATCAGCCAGTCGGCAAAGGCGTATCCGTTGCAGATGCGGTAAGCCGCATAAATTTTAACAATACATAAAAACGTAGAGATGGTAAGAAAGAGAACGGATGTATAATCTATTGTGTTTTTTTTCATCATTAAACCTGGTCCTGTTAGAATTAATGTGTTTTTAAATTGTGTTTTATCAGATTCGCTAAATTACGCAATTTCTTTTAAGGTTTTGCTTATTTTCAACCTTTTTATATTAATTATTTCATTACTTTTGCATACACAGACTTTGAAAAACACAAATGTATGCATCTATTGCACCCTTATTATCTGGTTCCCTTCCTTATTATTCTATGCCTGAGCTTTGCCGAAGCCTACCGGGACGAAAAACCAAGTATAAAATACCTGATTCCCATTGCAGCATGGCTGATCCTTGTTGTCGGCTTCAGAGATGCGGGCCCCGATTACGGGAGCTATAAAAACATTTATTTATGGTACAGTTCGCATACCCAGTACCCCGATATTTTCAGGAAGGCCCTAAAGCTTGACAGCCCACTGGATATGGAATGGCTGTACATTCTCATCAATAAACTGATCTTTGATATTTTCCTGGCACCTCCATTTTATGTGGTCACCTTTTTTCTGGCCCTTATTTCGATTCCTTTAAATTATTTAAACATTAGAGAAAATTCGCTCTATCCCTATACGACGATCCTGCTGTTCTTTTTTCCGAGCTTTTTCATTGGTGAAAACGGCCAGATGCGGCAGGCGCTGGGTACGATTATCTGCTATTTTTCGATACGTTTTATTAAGGAAAGAAAAGTCTGGTACTATCTTATCTGCATTTATATAGCAATGGGAATCCATAACGTATGTATATTTTTCCTGCCTATGTACTGGCTCGCCAGAATCCCACTAAACAAAACGGTGATGGCCACCGCCATTATAGGGTCGATAATTCTTTCACCCTTTGAAATATATAAATACCTGGGCAGCTTTCTTCCTGAGGAAAGCAGTTTAATGACCGGCTTCACCAATTATATCAATGTAAACAATACCGGCGAAAGGCTGAATGGATCAATTGGTGTTCCCGAAGGAAATGCGATTCTTTCAGCGATCTTCTTGTTTGCCTTTGACAACAAAATGAAAGAAAGGTATCCCTACTATGAATATATGAGAAATTTTTGTGTTTTGGGAATATGCTTCTTTTTTATCTTCCGAGGAAGCACCATGTTTTCTTCGCGGCTTACCGGTATATTTTTTACGGCAACAGGATATTTAATGCCATATGCCATGTATTCGTCTAGTAGCGGCAACCGAAAAATAATACACGGCATCATCATATTCTACTGCCTCTTCAACTTTGCCGTTTTTTCATTTTTTAAAAATATCGAAAGGGGAAAATTCACAGTTGACACCTATTCTAACTTCCTGCTGCCTTAAGCTCTTTATTTTGTGAAGCGGCTATGATTCCTGTGAGAATGAGGGGCAGGAAAAGCCTTGTTTCCCAGAAAAGCCCTACCGAAGCAATCATGACAATATAAGGTGACGAGAATATGAGATATTTTGTAATCAGTAATTTTCCGGCTTTTTCGGACATTTTATAACTGAAGCAGATGCTGAGCAAACCAAATAAAAGGCCCAGAAGATTGTAAGGACTCGTAAAATTTTTAACTATATAAATTCCTTCCGCAAAGGAGGTGTGCTGATGAATGATCATCCGTAAACCGACGTACGGTACGATAAAAGCAAGGGCGAGCATAAAAACATGTTGTACTGCAACAAAATTTCCTCTTCTGAGCTGATCAGTATCAACAAATAGCGCAGCAAAAAAAGCAATATTTAGGCAAGCCGTTTCTCTTACACAGGTAGAAATAAATATAACCACAGCCAGGCAAACAAGATACTGCGGTTTATTTTCATGTAGATATTTAAGGGTAAAAAAAATTCCCAGGACATAAAAAAAAATTGCGATACAATCACAGTTTGTCGGAACATACTGTACGATCACCATAAAAAATACGGCAATCAGGTGAATCATTCTTCTTACATTTTCATTTAGCAGAAGCCGCCCTGGTTTTAGGTTTAAAATTTTATCTAAAAAAACGGAGGTCAAAATAAAAAAGAAAAGATTGATCAGAAAAGTACTGTGATAGAATAACGAACCTTGTTTTAAAAGAAAGTCCTTCGCAAAAGGCACATAATTATCGACGGCGAATGTAAACGCTTCCGTTACATGAACACTTAAATAATTGGGAATGACCCGATAGGCATAGACCGACGAAAACATGAAATCCGGAGTTTTTTTCCAAAATCTGATGCCTACGACATAAGAAGATTCAAATCCGTAGTAAGACATGAAAAACAGGAGGAACGGGAGTACGATCACGAATAGAAATCCGTTTATTTTTTCATCAAATGTTTTAAGCATAATAATTCCAGGCAACGGCCCGGCTTTTTTTACGTCATTAATAGGGAACTTTTACAAAAGTATATATTTTTTGGATTTTAAATAAATATTTTGTTGATTTTCAGACAAACTTATGTTAAAAATTTTCAGACTGTACTGAAAAAATTAAATTTGCAAACTTGATTTAGTAATCTGATGCATCGTTTCTTCATTTTTTTATATTACCTGATTTCCAAAAACAGGCTTCTATCCATACTGTTTGCAGTGGGAATCGCTGTGGTATGCGGCTTCTTCGCTTCCAAAATCAACTTTGAAGAAGACATCAATCAGATCATTCCGAAGAATGAAAAATCGGACCTTACGGCAAAAGTTCTTAAGCAGCTCAACTTTTCAGACAAAATCATTGTCATTATTGAAAATAAATCGAAGGAAGATAATTTCCAGCTTTCCGAGACGGCCGACGTCTTTCTTCAGAAAACGGAACCTTTAAAAAAATATATCGGCTCTGTTCAGGGAAAAGTAAATGACCATGAGATTTCCGAGACTTTTGACTTTGTCAACCGCAATCTCCCATTATTTTTAGACGGGAAGGACTACCGGGAAATTGCCCGAAAGCTCGATAAAGACAGTATCGCCAGGCAGGTGGAGAGCAATTATATTTCACTGGCTTCCCCCACAAGTTTAGTGACCAAGGAGTTCATTAAAAAAGATCCGCTGGGAATTACTTTTTTAGGCATCAAAAAATTGAACGCACTTAATATCAGTAAGGACTTTAAACTCGAAAACAGCTATATCGTTACCAAAGACGGGAAAAATCTGCTTCTTTTCATCGATCCGAAAAACAAGAGCAACGACACCAAACACAATGAAGCTTTCATTACTCAACTTGATGAAATAAAAGATCAGCTCAACAAACAGTTTAGAGGAAAAACAGAGATCAGTTATTTCGGTTCGCCGGTGATCGCGGTTGCCAATGCCCAACAGATCAAAAAAGACATTCAGAACACTGTAATGATCTCAATGACGGTACTCCTTATTTTACTGATTTATTATTTCCGGAATTTCTTTACGCCGATCATTGTTTTTCTCCCGACGGTTTTCTCGGTTCTGCTGGCATTGCTGATCTTATACTTTATTAAAGATAAAATTTCAGCCATTTCACTAAGTGTGGGAGCGATCCTGATCGGGATTACGATTGATTATGCGCTTCATATCCTTACCCATTACAAGCACAACAATAATATCGAAGAGCTGTACAAAGAAATCACCCAGCCTATCATCCTGAGCAGTGCGACGACCGCTGTTTCTTTTCTGTGCCTCGTCTTTGTACGCTCGGAAGCGCTAAAGGATCTTGGCCTTTTTGCTGCAATTACGGTAATTTTCTCTTCGGTCACGGCATTAATTATCGTTCCGCAGCTGTATCGTCCGAAAAAAGAAAATAAAGCCAATACCAATTTCATCGATAAAATAGGTTCTTATCCCTACGAAAAAAACAGACCCCTGATCATTGGCTGTTCCGTCATCATTATCGCTTGCCTTTTCGGGTTCAGGCATGTCGGGTTTAATGAAGACATCGGGGATTTAAATTATATTCCTAAAGATCTTAAGATCAGCGAGGCGAAACTGCAAAAGATGTCGGACCTCACTTCAAAATCTATTTATACCATTTCTTATGGGAATTCTGCGGAAGAAGCACTTACGAAAAATTCATCGCTCAGCAGTTTCCTTGAAAAAGAAAAGCAGGAAGGGAAGATAATGAGCTATAATTCTCTGGGAAAGGTGGTTTTATCAAAAAGAGACCAGGATAAAAAAATAAAAGAATGGAATGAATTCTGGACTGACGGAAAAAAAGCGTCAACAATCTCAGAGCTCATCAGGAACGGAAATAAATATGGCTTTAACAGTGCGGCCTTCAACGAGTTTAATGATCATTTAAACAAAAACTACGCCCCATTAAACCTTAAAGATTACGAAAAAATAAAAGCGCTCCAGGTATCCGAATTCCTGAGCGAGGAAAACGGGTTCTTTACGGTTTCGAATGTAGTGAAAGTTGATGAAGACAAAAGAGATGTTTTCATTAAAGATATTGGAAAAAAACACGATGTTCTGGCTATTGACCGCCAGCAGATGAATGAAAATTTTCTCGGGTTGCTGAAAAGAGATTTCAATACCCTGATCAATTATTCTCTTTTAGCCATTATTCTTACCATCATCGTCTTTTTCAGGAATTTTGAACTGACGGTTCTTACGATGTTCCCGATTGTTCTAACGGGAATCGTGACGGCAGGAATTTTATACTTTTTGGGGCTCGAACTCAATATTTTCAGCACCGTGGTCTGTACGCTGGTATTCGGTGTGGGTGATGATTTCAGTATTTTCCTTACACAGGCCATGCAGAAAGAGCACACGACCGGAAAAAATGAGCTTCCGACGTACCGGACGTCCATTATTCTGGCTGTCTTCACGACTATATTATCGATCGGCTCCTTGATTTTTGCGAAACATCCTGCACTTCATTCGCTGGCGTTGGTCGCCCTGATCGGAATGTTTTCAGTGATCATTATTACGTCAACCCTGTATCCTTTCTGGTTCAGGTTGCTGATTACCGACAGAGCGAGAAAAGGACTTTCACCGATTACGTTCAGACTGTTTTTGCATTCGATGCTTTCTTTTCTGTATTACGGATTGGGTGGCTTGTTCTTTTCTCTGATCATCAGCCCTTTCACAAAAAATGCAAAAGGAAATACGCTTAACTTTTTCAAATTAATTTCTGCTAAATTTTTAACTTCCGTGCTTTTTACGAATCCATGGGTAAGGAAAAAGATCATTAAAATCACGAAAGAAGATTTCAGTACACCAGCTGTTATCATTGCGAATCATACGTCATTTCTGGATACTTTAGCTGTTGCAATGGCCACCCATAAGATCGTTTATCTTGTTAATGACTGGGTTTATCAGTCTCCTGTTTTCGGGAAAATGGTAAAGGCACTGGGCTGCTATCCGGTATCTCAGGGTATTGAAAACGGGGTGAGCAAACTGCAGGAAAAGATCGATCAGGGCTATTCGCTGGTAGTGTTTCCTGAGGCAGAACGCTCTTACACCAATAATATTAAAAGGTTTCATAAAGGAGCATTTTATCTGGCTGAACAATTCAACCTGGACATTTTACCGATGTATATCCATGGAAATTCCGAAGTTTTGCCTAAGGGTGATTTTATCATCTACGACGGCTCAATAACGGTGAAAATTGGTGAAAGGATAAAAAAGGAAGATGTAAGTTTTGGATCAAGTTATTCAGAAAGGGCAAAAAAGATCAATGCCCATTTCAGAAAAGAATTTGCTGCTTTAAGAGCAGAACTTGAAGATGAAAATTATTTTAAGAAAAAACTCTTTTTAAGTTTTTTATATAAAGACAATGAAGTGGTAAGTGAAGTGAAGGCTGATTTCCATGAGAATAAAACCGTTTATTTTGAGCTGAATAAGCACATTCCGAAAGAAGCGAATATCCTCCATATAGCCAATGATTTTGGACAGAAAGATGTATTACTGACCCTCCAGCAAGCAGGAAGAAACATTTTCACCCTGATGAAAAATGATGAAAGACGACAGGTTGCCGAGCAGAATTATCTGGTAAAAAGAAGAAAAATAAGTTATATAAAAGATCGTACTGAGATTAATAAAAAGATTGACGTACTGCTGATTTCGGACGAAAATTTTGACATCGGTTCGCTGGAACAACTTCCCGGCACTGTCATTTTCTGTCAGATGAAAACCGGAATGATAAACCTTGCTGACCATACATTAAAATTCAGTTCTGAATCATTAAAAGTATTTAGTTCTGAATAATAAATATGAAAAGCATATTTTTGTAAACGGATAAAAAGAATTAATGAAAAAAAATATACTTGTTATATACTACACTCAATCCGGACAGCTGGAAGATATCGTAAAAAATATTGCCCGCCCGTTTGAGGAAAAAAGTGAACAATATGACGTCACCTACTACAACATCAGGCTGAAAAAGGACTTTCCTTTTCCCTGGTCGGGTGATGTATTTTTCAATACGTTTCCTGAATCTTACCTTCAGGTTCCGAGCGAGATTCTTCCGCCACCGGAAGAAGTCCTGAATAAAAAGTTTGATTTGGTTCTTTTCGGATATCAGGTGTGGTACCTTACGCCTTCCATTCCGATCATTTCATTCCTGAAAAGTGGTTTTGCAGAAAATATACTGAAAGACACGCCCGTAGTTACGATTTCAGGAACGAGAAATATGTGGATGTTTTCCCAGGAAAAACTGAAAGTATATTTAAAACAGATGCAGGCCAGGCTGGTGGGAAATATTGCCCTTGTAGACCGGCATGACAATTACACCAGTGTACTGACAATTCTCCGCTGGATGACCACCGGAAAGAAGGAAAAATCCGGAATGCTTCCTGCGGCGGGTGTTTCGGATGAGGAGATCAGCGAATCTTCAAAATACGGAAGGATTATTGAAAAGCATTTTTCAGAAAATACACTGGAAATGCTACAGCCCGACCTCGTAAAGCACGGCGCGGTAGAAATCAGAGCCTTCCTGGTACGGGTGGAAAAAGTAGGAAACAAAATTTTCAAAGTCTGGTCCAACCTCATTATCAGGAAAAAAGAAAAGCGACCTTTGCTGATCAAATTCTTTAAGGTATATTTGATGGCTGCAATCTGGATTATCTCACCAATTGTTTTGGTTTTACATTTGCTTACAACACCTATCTTTTGGTTTAAAAGAAAAAAACAAAGAGAATATTTACAAGGAATTAATATAAAATAGAATGTACGACGTATTTATAACAAAAGCATCAACATACCTGCCGAATGACCCGGTTTCTAATGATGAAATGGAAACGTATCTTGGTTATATAAATGACGCAAAATCTAAAGCTAAAGCACTAATTTTAAGAAACAATAAAATCACGACGCGATATTATGCTTTAGACAAAGAAGGAAATCCTACTCATACCAATGCTCAGATTGCAGCCAATGCAGTGAAGCAGCTTTTTGATGATAAATTCAGAAAAGAGGATATGGAACTCCTTTCGGTAGGAACATCTTCTCCTGACCAGATCCAGCCTTCCCATGCTTCCATGATTCATGGTGAGCTTGAAATCAACAAACCTCTGGCGATCAATACCGCGACAGGTCTTTGTAATTCCGGGATGAATGCTCTTAATTACGGATTTCTTTCCGTAAAAGCAGGGGTGCACAACAATGCAGTATGCTTAGGGTCCGAAAGAATGTCTGCATGGATGACGGCAGACAAATTCAACCACGAGGCAGAAAACCTGGCCCTTCTGGAAGAAAGACCTATTATCGCCTTCAAAAGAGAATTCCTGAGATGGATGCTTTCTGACGGAGCCGGTGCTTTCCTATTGGAAAATAAGCCAAGAGAGAACGAAGTTTCTTTGAAGATCGAATTCATTGATTTTTATTCTTATGCTCACGAGATAGAAGCCTGTATGTACGCAGGTTGCGAAAAGCAGGAAGACGGAAGCTTAAAATCATGGGCAGATTATCCGTCAGACGAATGGCTGAAGCAATCTATTTTTGCATTAAAGCAGGATACGAAAATTTTAGATAAATATATTCTGGTAAAAGGTGCCGAAAGTTTAAGATCATCTTTCGACAAACACAATCTTGACCCGAATACGATCGATCATGTGCTGGCCCACATTTCGTCAGGTTATTTTAAAGAAGGTTTAAAAAATGAATTTGCCAATGTAGGACTCGATTTCCCTTGGGAAAAATGGTTCTATAACCTTTCTGAAGTAGGAAACATTGGTGCCGGATCTATTTTCATAGCCCTGGAGCAACTGATGAACTCCGGCAGACTGAAAAAAGGAGAAAAAGTACTTCTCTGTGTTCCTGAAAGCGGAAGATTTGCCTATTCCTGTGCTTTATTAACCGTTTGCTAATGAAAATCCGACTGCCATCTTCTGACCCTGATTTTGTGGAAAGCCTTATTCCTCAAAGATCGCCATTTGTAATGGTAGACCGTATAGATGATTATTCTGAAAATCATCTGGTTTCAGGATTTAAGATCAAAGAGGAAAACATTTTTGTTCAGGACGGAATTTTTCAGGCGTCCGGACTTATCGAGCATCAGGCACAAAGCGTGGCCCTTCATACCGGATACAAATTCTATCTTCTGGGAAAAGAAGCTCCTACGGGATATATCGGCGCCATAAAATCATTTGAATCCCATACGCTTCCGAAGACAGGAGATGTTCTAACCACGGAAGTCAAAATTCTGAGTGAGATCATGGGTGTAACATTAGTTGACACCGTTACCCGACTGAATGATGAGGTGATTGCGGGCAGCCAGATGAAAACCGTTGTGAAATAACATCTCTAAAATGTAAATCATGGAAATCAAGGAAGAAAACGTCATCAATATACATAATTTTCTGCCACACCGTGAGCCGATGCTCATGGCAGATTATATCCTGGAATTGACTAAAGAAAAGGTGGTGACTTCCTTTGAGATCAAAGAAAACAACATTTTTATTCATAACCATGAGTTTTCAGAAGCGGGGCTTATAGAAAACCTTGCCCAAACCTGCTCTTCGATTCTAGGTCAAAGCTTCTTTGAAAATCCGGATGCGGATACAAAGGTCATCGGTTTTATTACCAATATAAAAAAAATTGAAGTTTTCACACTACCCAAAGTAGGTGACAGGATTATCTCTAAGGCTTCACTGATCTCTCAATTTGAAAATATCTGCCATATTTTTTGTGAAGCTTTTCATCATGATGAATTATTAATAAGAGCTGAAATAAATTTGTTTATTCAGGAAGTAAAACACTAATACGAATGAAAAAACAGGATCTCCCACAGGACGAAAGCAATTTGCAGTCTGCGAACATGACAGAAGTTCTGTATGTTACGGACGAAAACGATCATTATACAACTGCCAACAGCATCGGATGGGATGCAAAAAAAGCAGCTTTGGAAGAATCGATGGAGCTGATCCACGAAAGAATTGAAGAAGCAAGACAAAATGTTGCCGATAATAAAGTCAGTCCTATCATTTATTTTATGGAACTGAATAAGATGGACTTTCAGGTACTGGCCGCTTACGTAGGAATGTGGCAATGGCGGGTGAAAAGACATGGAAAACCGAAAATATTTAAAACACTAAGCGACTCTGTTCTGAAAAAATATGCTGATACTTTTGGCATCTCTTTGGAAGAACTTAAAAACTTCAACGGAAAATAAAATAAAACCTTCTGGATCTCTATCCCGAAGGTTTACTAAATCTAGCTAAGAATGAAACTTAATTTTGAACACCATCAGACTGCGCATTGCGAAAACGGTGTTGCTTCCAATTTATTATTAAACAAAGGGTTGAGGCTCAGCGAGCCCATGATCTTCGGAATCGGTTCGGGATTATTCTTTGTATATCTCCCTTTTTTAAAAGTAAATTTTGCGCCCGGATTCAGCTATCGGCCGATGCCCGGAGCGATTTTCAGCAAAGCGGCAAAAAGACTGGGGATTAAAATTAAAAGAGAAAAATTTTCAAATCCAGCTGATGCTCAAAAAGCATTGGAAAGGAACTTAAATAATAATACTCCGACGGGTTTACAGGTAGGCGTTTTTAACCTGACTTATTTCCCGGAAGAATATAAATTCCATTTCAACGCGCACAATCTCGTAGTTTACGGAAAAGAAAACGGAAAATTCCTGATCAGCGATCCGGTGATGGATTACGTCACGACGCTCACCGAAGCTGAGCTTGAAAAAGTAAGGTACGCCAAAGGAGCGCTTCCTCCGAAAGGTCATATGTACTATCCTACTTACATTCCTGAAAATGTAAACCTGGAAGAAGCTATTAAAAAAGGAATCAAAGACACTTGCAAAAATATGCTGGCTCCTGTTCCGATCATTGGGGTAAAAGCCATGCGATGGGTAGCCAAAAGCATCCCGAAATGGGCAGCCAAAAAAGGCACAAAAACAACCAATCACTATTTGGGGCAGCTGATCAGGATGCAGGAAGAAATAGGTACCGGAGGTGGCGGTTTCAGATTTATTTATGGCGCATTTTTACAGGAAGCAGCCGTTATTCTTAAAAATGAAAAATTGAACGAACTTTCCAAAGAAATTACCATGATTGGTGACCTTTGGAGAGATTTTGCCGTAGATATTGCCCGAGTTTATAAAAACCGGAATTCAAAAAGCGACATCTACAACCAGCTGTCAAAAAACATGCTTCACATTGCAGATCTGGAAGAAGCCTTCTATAAAAAACTGAGAAAAGCAATCTAACGTGGAACATTTCATAGAAATAAAAAACCTCTACAAGAAATATAAAAATGCAGAAGATTTTTCTGTAAATGATATTTCTTTAAGCATCGATAAAAATGAAATCTACGGGATCCTCGGCCCAAACGGAGCCGGGAAAACCACCTTGATTTCTATGCTGTCGGGATTGATTAAGCCTACTTCCGGGCAATTTAAAATCGACGGACTTTCGCCTCAGAAAAATGGTTTTAAATTAAGGCAGATTATCGGAATTGTGCCACAGGAATACGCTTTGTACCCAACTTTAACGGCCCGAGAAAACCTGATGTTCTTTGGCAGCCTGTATGGTTTAAGCCATAAAAAATTAAAGAACGCAATTGATGAATCTTTAGAAATAATGGGTTTATCAAAATTTGCCGATAAAAAAGTAGAACAGTTTTCAGGAGGAATGAAGCGCCGTTGCAACCTGATTGCCGGAACACTTCACAATCCGAAAGTTCTGTTTCTGGATGAGCCCACGGTTGGCGTTGATGTGCAGTCTAAAAAAGCAATCATCGATCATCTTTTAGATTTAAATAAAAAAGGAACCTGTATCATTTACACCTCACATCACCTTTCGGAAGCGGAGGAATTCTGTACAAAAATTGCCATTATCGATCACGGAAAAATCCATGCTGCAGGAACGCCGGAAGAGCTGGTGAACAGAGTTTCCAATGCGGAAAATCTTGAGGATGTTTTTATTTCATTAACCGGAAAAGAATTAAGAGATGTTGTTGTATAAATTGTGGAGAAGTTTCGTAAAAGAGATCCTGCTGCTGAAAAGAGACATCGGGGGAATCGTCATCATTTTCGTGATGCCTCTTCTGCTGATCGTGACCATTACTCTCATTCAGGATTCCACGTTTAAAAACCTGGAAGGATCAAAAATTCCGATTATTTTTATTGATAATGATCAATCGGAAGTTTCGAAAAGCATAAAGCAGGAGCTTGAAAGCAGCAAAAGCTTTGAGCTTCTGACGAATTTTACAGAAAAATCGGCCCAGAATGCTGTTTTCGGAGGAGATTACCAGATGGCGATTGTCATTCCCAGGAATTTAACAAAAGATATTAATTCAAATATCGATTCTAAAGTTCAGGCCATTGTAAGTTCATTCGGGCTGGAAGCAGATTCTTCTGCGGTAAAGAAAAGCATGTCAAAAGCGAAAGATATTCACCTGTATTTTGATCCGGCTACCAATATCGGATTCAAGAATAATGTGATGAATGCGGTGAATAAAATGGTTTTTGAAATTGAGAATAAAAAGATTTACAAAGCTTTCCAGGATCAGCTCGGAACAACAGAAAATCTTGCGGAGAATAAAAACCTGATTAGTTTTAAAGAAATCACTCCGAAAAAGGGAAAAATGGACGTGATGCCAAATTCTGTTCAGCATAACGTTCCGGCTTGGGCATTGTTTGCCATTTTCTTCATCGTTGTCCCTTTGTCTATTAATTTAGTTAAAGAAAAAAGCCAGGGAACAAGTGTGAGAGCTAGGATCAGCCCGACCCCTTATTTCATTCATATTTTAGGGAAAACATTTACGTACCTGATCATCTGTGTCATTCAGTTTTTACTGATGGTTGCCGTAGGAATTTACCTTTTCCCTTATATGGATTTACCACAGTTTGACGTAACGGGAAAAATGTTTCAGCTCATTGTTGTGACTATTTTTGCGGGCTTGGCAGCGATTGGGTTTGGTGTTTTATTGGGAACGGTTGCTGACACGCAGGAGCAGTCTGCTCCCTTCGGTGCAACTTCTGTCGTTGTCCTGGCAGCCATTGGCGGAATCTGGGTACCCGTATTCCTGATGCCTGAATTCATGCAGACGATCGCAAAATTTTCTCCAATGAACTGGGGTCTGAATGCGTATTACGATATTATTTTAAGGAACAGCGGAATTGGCGGAATCGCAAAAGAAATTACTTTCTTATTTTTATTTTATGTAGCCATGGTCGCCATTGCTTTATTTTACGAAAGAAAACAAAATGCAGTCTAAAGAAAATTTAACTTGTACCGAAGAGGTTCGCGTAAGATTCAACGAAACAGATCCATTAGGAATCGTATGGCATGGCCATTACATTGTTTATTTTGAGGATGGAAGAGAAGCTTTTGGAAGACAGCACGGCTTAACGTATCTTGACATTCAGAAAGCAGGTTATGTCACTCCGATTGTAAAAAGTACCTGCGAGCATTTTCTTCCTTTAAAATATGGAGAAACCTTCAGAATCGTGACGACTTTTGTGAATTCAACTTCGGCGAAATTAATTTACAGATACGAGCTTTTTAACGAAGACAATAAACTGGTCTGTTCCGGGGAAACCGTTCAGGTTTTTCTGGATTCCGATAATAATTTATGTTTGTATAATCCGGAGTTTTTTCAGGCCTGGAAAGATAAAATGGGATTGTGATGAAAAAGGAAATATACATTACGGATTATAATTGTATCACGCCTTTAGGTTTTGATGTTTCTTCAAATTGGAATGCACTTGTAGAAGGAAAGTCAGGCGTTTCCCTACATAAAATTATAGAAAATCAGGAGCCGTTTTATGCTTCGATGATTGATGCTGAAGAATTGGAAAAGGAGTTTAAAAAATTCTTCGTTGATGAGAATTTCACAAGACTGGAAAAAATGTTTTTGCTAAGCCTGAAACCATTGGTTGAAAGACATTCTATTTCGGATGCCACTGCTTTTATTTTATCAACGACAAAAGGGAATATCAGCTTACTGAAAAACGAGACCTCACTGCCGGAAGGTGCATTTCTGTCAAATTTAGCTCAAAAAATAGCGGATTTTTTTGGATTTAAAAACAAACCCATTGTTGTTTCCAATGCATGCGTATCAGGAGTAATGGCGATTGGTATTGCGAAAAATATGATTCAGTCCGGAAAATATAAAGATGCTTTTGTCATTGCCGGCGACGAAATTTCAGAGTTTGTAATTTCAGGTTTTAATTCCTTCCAAGCCATCGGAACGGAGATCTGCAAACCTTACGATAAGAACCGTGATGGCATCAACCTTGGTGAAGCTGCCGCTGCCATTTACATTACTTCGGAACCGAAAAACAACGAAAATTTTAGTTTTAAAGTTTTAGGAGATTCTGCGATCAACGATGCCAATCATATTTCCGGACCATCAAGAACGGGAGACGGTTTATTTGCAAGCATTAGAAATGCAATGGCAGAGGCTCAGATTTCTGCCACACAGATTGATTTCATTTCAGCCCACGGAACAGCTACAATATACAACGACGAAATGGAAGCCATCGCTTTCAACCGAATGGAATTACAACACGTTTCTCTGAACAGTATGAAAGCCTATTATGGTCATTCTTTAGGTGCTGCCGGTTTATTGGAAGGCATTATTTCTATGGAATCTGCTTTACATAATACACTGATCCCGTCTAAAAATTTTAAAGAAGCGGGAACTTCCCAACCTTTGAATATTATAAAACAAAATCAGGCTGCGGAAATTAAATATATTCTGAAAACGGCTTCAGGTTTTGGAGGGTGTAATGCGGCCATAGTTTTGGAGAAAGTGTAAAAAATAATTTTGTAATTTTGATAGATATAAGTTTTAGAAAATGGACTCTACGGTAGACATCAGAAAAAGGATTCATGAATTCATCGATATTGCAGATGAAAGGATTTTACGCATTTTCAATGGGATTATTGATGCTGAAGAAGAGGATGATAATTATTCTGTTCCAAGTTCGCATTATGATGTAGTAAATGAAAGAAGAGAAAAATATATAAATGGGGAAAGCAAATCTTATACTTGGGAGGAAGTTAAGGAAAAAGCTAAATCTGCTTTGAAATGATTTATGAATTAATTGTACAAGAAGAAGCCAGTTTAGAAATTCTGGAAGCTTATATTTATTATGAAAATGCGCAAACAGGCTTGGGCGAAAAATTCATGAAACAATTAGGCAAATACTTTCTTAGAATTAAAAGCAACCCTAAACATTTCGAAATTAAAGGAAATTATAGAGAAGTATTTGTACAAAAATTTCCTTACCTCATAATTTTTGATATTATTGATAACAAAATCGTTGTACTATCTGTTTTCAACACGCATCAAAACCCGACAAAAAAGCCTTAAACTTTATTCATGAAGAAAACAGACATTTGCACAACAAAACATTCAAAAATCGTTCTCAACAACGAAATTATTTTTGAAACCCCAACCGAAAATTTTTCAGACTTTGCGAAAGAAGCTTACAAAAGTTTAGAGTTAAATTATCCGAAATTCCACAAGATGGATAACTTAAGTAAACTCGCTTTTCTTGCTTCTGAAATGATTTTAAAAGATGAAGATCACAGCAGAACAGCCATCGTTTTTGCCAACAGATCATCAAGTTTAGATACTGATTTTAAATATCAGGAAAGCATTAATTCCCAGGAAAATTATTTTCCGAGCCCTGCCGTTTTTGTGTACACGCTACCGAATATCTGCGTAGGAGAAATCAGCATCAGACACAAGATGCAGACCGAAAATGCTTTCTTTGTGTTGGATGAATTTAACGAAGAATTTTTAAACAACTACTCGGAACAGATTTTGCAGTCAGGAAAGGCCGATAAAGTATTATGCGGCTGGGTAGAATTATATCAGGAAAGTTATAATGCTTTTGTATATTTGCTAACATTATAAATTTGACAATTTGAAAACGGGCTAATTTGAAAATGCAAAACATTATCAGATTACAACTAACAATTTTAAATTTAATATCTAACATAATTTAATCCATTTTCAAATTATCAAATTAACATATTTTCAAATTAATTTTATGGAAAACCTAAGAGAAGAATTAAAGCACAAAATTATCGAAGTTCTTAATTTAGAAGACGTTGCAGTAGAGGAAATCAAAGATACGGATCCTTTATTCGGAGGAGGCCTTGGATTGGATTCTATTGACGCTTTGGAATTGATCGTTCTTTTGGATAAAGAATACGGCATCAAACTATCCGATCCTAAAAAAGGAAAGGAAATCTTCACGTCTATCGATACCATGGCTAAATTTATCGAAGAAAACAGAACAAAATAAATCAATATAACAATGTATCAATCCGGCAATGTACCTATGTGTTACACTGTTAAATTGATACATTGGTACATTATAAAAGATGGGTCAAAAAATTGCCATAACAGGAATGGGCATTATTTCTTCTATCGGAAATAACGTAGAGGAAAATCTGCATTCATTAAAATCCGGAAAACATGGGATATCAGATATTCAATTGTTTGAAACACGCCATTCCGGCAATATCAAAACCGGCGAAATAAAACTGACTAATGAAGAACTTATAGCAAAGCTTCATCTTAACGATGAAAAAAATGCTACAAGAACCGCTTTATTAGGCATGATTGCTGCAAAAGAAGCCGTAGAAAGCGCCGGAATTTCTGATATTAATGAGTATAAAACCGGTCTTATTTCTTCAACCAGCGTTGGTGGAATGGATATGACTGAAAAATATTTCTACACCTACGAGGACTTTCCTGAAAAGCAAAAATATATCGACTCACACGACGCCGGAAATTCATCTTTACTGATTGCCGATTATTTAGGCTTAAAAGGTATGGTTTCCACCATCAGTACAGCCTGTTCATCAGCAGCCAACGCTATTATGATGGGTGCAAAACTCATTAAGAGTGGCGTATTGGACCGTGTAATTGTTGGCGGAACCGATGCACTCTCCAAGTTTACTATAAACGGGTTCAATACATTGATGATCCTTACGGATTCTTACAATACTCCTTTTGATAACGACAGAAAAGGACTGAATCTGGGTGAAGCAGCCGCATTCATCGTTTTGGAATCTGACGAAGTGGTGAAAAAGGAAAACAAAAAAGTTATAGGATATCTTTCCGGTTACGGAAATGCCAACGACGCCCATCACCAGACCGCTTCCTCGGAAAACGGGCAAGGTGCTTATTTAGCCATGGAAAAAGCATTGAAAGTTTCGGGTTTAAATAAAGAAAGCATCGATTACATCAACGTTCACGGAACGGCGACGCCAAATAACGACTTATCGGAAGGCATTGCGATGATCCGGATTTTTGGTGAAAATAATGTCCCTGAATTCAGTTCTACAAAAGCTTTTACAGGCCATACTTTAGCCGCGGCGGCAGGAATTGAAGCAGTCTATTCGTTATTAGCGATTCAAAACAACATTATTTTTCCGAATCTGAATTTCAAAACCAAAATGGAAGAATTTGATTTAACCCCTGTCACTGAACTTAAAGAAAAAAATATCAATCACGTTCTTTCCAATTCATTCGGATTTGGAGGAAACTGTTCAACTTTAATTTTCTCTAAATCATGAGTGCGGTTTACATCAACAGTGCAGCCTGCATCTCGGTTCAGGACACTTTAAATGAAAATTTTTTCAAAAATCTTAAGCCTGAAAATTCATCTCAGGTTTTAAAAGCAATCGAACCCAATTACAAAGAATTCATTCCGCCTGCAGCAAGCAGAAGAATGTCTAAAACGGTAAAAATGAGCTCCGTAGCTTCACATTATGCATTGAAAGAAGCCGGAATTGAAAATCCTGATGCGATTATCGTCGGAACAGGAATTGGCTGTTCACAGGATTCTGAAAAATTCTTAAAAAACGTACTCGATAATAACGAAGAGTTTCTCACTCCGACTTATTTTATACAATCAACGCATAATACGGTAGCGGGACAGATTGCTTTAGGCCTGCAATGTCATGCTTACAATTTCACCTATGTGAACACTTCTTCATCGCTGGAATTTTCATTTTTAGATGCAAAATTGCAGATCAACGACGGTGAAGCAGAAAATGTTTTAGTAGGTTCGACAGACGAGCAGACCGAAAGAACCATGGAATTGTATACTTTAAACAAAACCATTAAAAAAGAAGAAGATCTTCCTGCTGACCATTTACATTCAACAACAGATGGTGTGATTTGGGGAGAAGGTGCCGGTTTTTTTGTATTGGGAAATAACAAAGCAGAAAATTCTTATGCTCAACTGGAAGATATTCAGATCAGTAACAGATTAGATCTAGATGAAACCCAACAATTTATTGAAGATTTTTTAGCTAAAAACAATTTGTCGAATCAAGATATCGATGCGGTGATTTTAGGTTTCAGCGGAGATGCAGAATCAGATGTTTATTATACCAAAACAATGGATGTGTTTGAAAACTCAGCTTTATTATATTACAAACATTTGAGTGGAGAATTTAATACGGCGAGTGGTTTTTCGACATTTATGGCCTGTCATATTCTGAAAAAACAGGAAATCCCGGAAGTGATGATGATCAATTCTGTGAAGAAAGAAGAAATTAAAAATATCTTACTTTATAATCATCTTGGCGGGAACGACCATAGCCTGGTTTTGTTGGGAAAAGCTTAGTTTGTTAAATTATTTTTAATGCAGAGAGCGCAAAGATTTTATTCTAAAATTGAAAATATTTTTCGTTCGCAATGGCGTTTCACTCAGCAAAGGTAAACAGAGTTTTTGTCATTCAGAGCGAAATGAAGTGAAGCGTGGAATCTAAGCAATATTAAAATGTATGCCGAGATTCCTACTGAACGACAAGCACTCCGCTTAACACATCGAGTAAAGAAAACCGAATATTTTAAACCCAAAACTTAAAAACAATAAAGATGAAACATTATTCATTTATCCTATTCTACATTTTCTGCAACGCTTTTATCTATGCATTTCAGGGATCATTTTGGGTATATCTGTTTTGTTTTCTGATGTTTTCCTCGGTTGTTGTCTGGGGATCTTTTGATATTGGATTGGGATATTTCGTCAACAGCATTACTCATAAAAGAACGAAAATCAAGGAAGTCGCTTTAACTTTCGATGACGGCCCCACTGAGTTTACACCGCAGTTTTTAGATCTTTTGAAAGAAAATAATATAAAAGCCACCTTTTTCTGCATCGGAAAACAAATTGAAAAACACCCGGAAACTTTCCAAAGAATTAGTGCAGAAGGTCATACAGTGGGAAATCACACACTTTCACATTCTAATAATACAGGATTTTTATCAACCTCAAAAATGATTGAAGAAATTGAAAAATGTGATGAAGTCATGTTGAAAGTTGGAAATATCAAAACTAATTTGTACCGTCCTCCATTCGGAGTGACCAATCCGAATATTGCTAAGGCTATTAGAAAAACTCATAAAAAAAGCATCGGCTGGAATGTTCGTTCTCTGGATACCATTACGGAAGATGAAAAAAAAATATACCGGAAAATAACAAAAGGACTGAAAAAAGGAAGCATCATTCTTCTTCATGACACTTCGGAAAAAACCTACCGTGTTTTGGCAGATTTATTAGTATTTTTGAAGGATAAAAACTATTCGACTTTTACGGTTGATTCAATCATTAAGAATTAAAAAAATGATCAGACATATTATTTTTGGAGCATTTTTGTTGGTTTCAGGTTTTTCTTTCGCACAAAATACCGCGATGTCCGGTGCCGAGGCCAAAGCCTTTGTGACGAAAGTTTCAGCGGAAACCAGACAGATCAAATCTCTCCAAAGCGATTTTACCCAAACCAAAAAAATGGATTTCCTTGATAAAAACATTGTTACATATGGTAAAATGTCTTTAAAGGCGCCTAATATGCTGAGCTGGAAGTATACAAAACCTTATCAGTACAGCATTGTTTTCAAGGATAATAAAATCTTCATCAACGACCAGGGAAAGAAGTCTTCTGTGGATGCAAAAAGTAAAACATTTGAGAAAATCAACAAACTGATTGTGGGAAGCTCAAATGGCCAAATGTTTAATGATCCTGAATTTTCCGTTTCTTATTTTAAAAATGGCAGTTTTAATATCGCAAAATTTACACCCAAATCCGCACAGCTCGTAAAATACATCAAACAGATCGAGCTGTATTTCCCCAAAAACCAGTCGACGGTTTCTCAGGTAAATATGACCGAAGCTTCAGGAGACACCACCAATATTGTTTTCAAAAACACAAAGACCAATGCGCCGATTGCTGCTTCAGAATTTAGCTTATAGTCTGATTTTCACAGTATTTATTTCATGTAAATCTTACAAGCTGGAAGGGGTAAAACCTATTGCCAATTCTCACAAAACCGTTGAAAATCTCTATTTTTCTTCCAATGAAGATTATGTTTATAAATGCCAGATGGATATTTATAAAAATCACGTCAGCGGAATTCTGATATTAAAAAAATTTAATGAAACAACGCACCGTGTTGTTTTAACATCTGATTTTGGAAATAAATTAATTGATTTCACCATTTCAGAGAATGATTTCAAGCTTAATTATGTACTTCCTGATCTTGACAAAAAAATCGTCATCAACTTTTTAAAGAATGATTTTCAGGAACTTTTAAGACAGAAATATCCTGTAACTGAAAGCTTTGAAAATGAAAATCAAAAAATTTATTTGTCAAAAATTGATAAAAAGGTGTATTATCTATTTTTTAACAAAGAAGATGGTTTGATGAAACAGATCATTTACACGAAAAACAACAAGGAAAAAATCGATTTTACTTTTGATGCAAAAAAACATATCTTCGCGGACAGTTTGAATCTTCAGCATAAAGACTTTAAAATAAACATAAAATTATTTCAAATAACCGAAAACGAATAAAAACTCGCATGAAAAAAATTATTTCTTTATTTACATTGATCATTTCAGGATTTGCTTTAGCGCAGGTAACTTTTAATCCGGGCATAAGAATCGGGGCTAATATTTCCCATTTTTCGGATGGTCCCGCTCATCAGGCGTGGAATTATACAGATTCCAATCATTACTATTACTATGGATACAATACATTCGATGTAAAATCTAAAATCGATCTTTACATTGGTTTTCAGGGCAATATAAGGTTTGCAAAAATCTATGCACTTCAACCGGAGCTGTACTATTCCCGCCAGGGCGCAAAGTTTGAAAGCCAGGATTCTTCTACTCCTTCAAAAACCGTAACGGTATCATATGTAGGCGCAGCAATGGTGAATAAGTTTTATTTTGACAAGTTCAATATCCATTTTGGGCCGACTCTGGAACTATTAACCGACCATAAAAATATAGATTATACGACCGATGCCGATCTTGGAATTTTATTTGGTGCAGGTTACGACATTACGAAAAATATCGGGGTAGAAGCCCGTATAAAAAAAGGCTTTGTACATATCTACAATGATCATACTAATGTTACTTTCCAAGCCGGAGTTTATTATACCTTTAACATGAAAAAGTAATTTTATGCAGACTATTCTTACAGATTTCTATACTTTACAATCTTACGAGCAGGCAGAAAACGGAAGCTTTACCGCCTATATTTCGCTGAACAAGGATCATGACATTTTCAAAGGACATTTTCCTGGCAATCCGGTAACTCCGGGAGTTTGCATGATGCAGATCGTAAAGGAACTTTCTGAAGAATTTACCGGTTTAAATTTATTTTTAAAATCTGCTTCCAATGTAAAGTTTATGGCGATTATCAATCCTTTTGAAACGCCGGATCTTACCTTGCAATTGGACATTACCCAAACCGAAGAAGAGGTGAAAGTGAAAAATACCACTTCTTTTGGCGAGACTATTGCATTAAAAATGTCAGTTAACTATAAAAAACTGACCTAATGAAACTGATTTTTTCATTCATCACTGCGGTTTTATTATTCTTTCAATCAGGCCTGGAATCTTTGAGAGAGAGCTATGCTAAAGCCAATCTTTCCAATTCGAATACGGAAGCTTTTATAAATACCGCCGAAAAGACATCAGGTTCTGATGCCGTAATCCTGGGATATAAAGCGGCTGCCAAAATTATGGAAGCCAAAATAACGAAGCAAAACCGGAAAGCACTCGTAAAAGCGGGCGCAACTAGTCTTGAAACATTGATTAAAAATAACCCGAATAATATAGAACTTCGCGTCATCAGAATGAGTGTTCAGGAAAACATTCCGAAAATCGTAGGATACAGAGGAAGCCTGAAAGAGGACAAAAACTTCATTCTCAACAATTACAGTAAACAGAATGGAACGCTAAAAAGCTATGTGAAGCGATTTGCAGCGCAATCGAAGACCATGACTGAAGCAGAGAAAGCAACCTTAAAGTAAAACAATGACATTCCCTGAGATACAGAATGTAATTTCCCAAAAAAAAATCTGTGTTTTAATTCCTACCTACAATAATGAAAAAACACTGAAAAGAGTCATCGACGGTGTTTTGGAGTACACTCGGAATATCATTGTCGTAAATGACGGATCTACCGACTCCACATTCTATATTTTAAAAGATTATCCCTGGGTTAAAGCAATCCATTTGCAGGAAAACAAAGGAAAGGGAAATGCCTTAAAAACGGGTTTCAGGGAAGCCGAAAAATCCGGTTACCGGTACGCCATCACCATTGATTCCGATGGACAGCATTATCCCGATGATATCCCCGTTTTTGTTGAAGCCCTCGCCGAAGCGAAAGAAGATCTTCTGTTGATCGGAAACCGGAATATGTCTCAGGAAGGAATTCCTAAGAAAAGTAGTTTCGGAAACCGTTTTTCTAATTTCTGGTTTTGGTTTGAAACGGGCATCAGGCTACAGGATACACAGTCGGGATACCGGCTTTATCCGCTTCGCAAAATACCCCGTAAATATTTCACGCCCAAATTTGAATTTGAAATCGAAATCATTGTCCGGACGGCATGGCGGCATGTTCCGGTAAAGAACGTTCCCGTAAAAGTATTGTATGATCCCTCAGAAAGAGTGTCCCACTTCAGGCCCTTTAAGGACTTTACCCGGATCAGTATTCTCAATACGATTTTGGTGACGATTACTTTATTGTATATCATCCCCCGCAATTTTATCAATAATTTCAAAAAAAAAAGCTTTAAGAGATTCATCCAGGAAGATGTTCTGCAAAGCGACGGAAGTAACCGTACCAAATCATTTTCCATTGCCCTAGGTGTATTTATAGGATTTTCTCCTTTTTGGGGCTTTCACACCCTTTTAACCATCTCTTTAGCCGTACTTTTTAAGCTGAATAAAGTTTTGGCGTTTGTAGCATCAAATGTCAGCCTGCCCCCTTTTATTCCTTTTATTATCGCTGCCTCGTTGTTTCTCGGATCTCCTTTTGTGGATGCAGACAGCAATATTTTCAGCCATGAGTTCAATTTTGAACTGGTAAAAAACAACTTTCTGCAATATGTGATTGGGAGTACCATATTAGCCGTTACCATGTCAATCATTTCAGGAATTGCCACTTTTCTTTTTTTAAATAAAGTCAATCCTGAAAATACGCAATAAAAAAACTGCAGAACCTCTCGATTCTGCAGTAAGATTTGATTAATATAAATAATTACTTTACAGTTAACTTCTGTGAAAGTACTTTTCCGTTTTTATCGGTGAGCACCAGCATGTAATTTCCGGCATTCAGTGATTTCACAGATAGTGAATCGCCTTCAATTTTGCTTTGCAGCACCATTCTTCCGGTGAGATCATAAATTTTGGCTACAGCAGGAGCGAAATCTTTCTGTGCCTTAAAATAAATCATGTCATGCGCCGGATTAGGATATACCGTAAGCGTCTGTTGGGCTTCCTGTACCTCGCTGGTATTCAGGAATGAACCTTCGACTACGTTCAAGGTGGTATTTGGGGTCACGTTGTTAATAACATCCACCACACCGGATGGCCATCTTACGATAACCTTTGTAATCGCTGTAGCCTGTCCGATTCCAAAGTGAACATTCAGTGTGCTCATATTGGCAAAACCGGTTCCGCTCTGTACATCTCTGATCTGCTTGCCCCAGGAACCGTATATTTCTACGCGGGCACCAATTCCATTTCTGTTGCTTTGGGTTCCTTTCAGTGTTACTTTCAGCCATTTATTCGTATTTCCTGCATTCATCATGATCGTCGTACCACTCTGAATATCCAAAAACCCATCATTATTTAAATCGCCTATCGGCCGGTCATAGAAATCAAAATTATACGCCGTCTCATTTGGAGTAAATGTAAAATCTCCGTTTCCAAACATAATTCTGTTTCCTGCTCCTAAAACATCCAGGTATCCATCATTATCGAAATCATGTGCAACATATTCACGGCTTAAATCATACACCACATCATATCCTGATCCTGCCGATTTATCCGTAAATGTACCGTCTCCATTGTTTTTCATAACTTTGCTTAAACCGTTGCTGTTGGAGTTGATTCCTACTACAGCATCCATCCAGCCGTCATTATTAAAATCTCCCCAAGCGGAAGACCATGTCTGAACGGGGTTGGCCATATTGGCGGTAGCTGCTACATTCGTGAAGGTTCCGTTACCGTTATTCCTGTGCAATTCATCAATATTTCCTCCTGGACCCGAACCTCCGCCGCTGCATTTTGCGATAAAGAGATCCATATCACCGTCGTTGTCATAATCGATCCATATTGATCCGTAATTTCCGCCGGAAGGAAAATCTCCGAGACCACCCTGATTATGGTTCATGTTGGTTCCGTCATTGATGTAGTATCTGTTCGGGGCATTATCATCACAGACAAAAGCGTCCAGCTTCCCATCGTTGTTGATGTCTATAAAATTGGTTCGCTGCACCAGGAAAGATTGTGTTTTCCTGTCGGAAGTATAAGCAGTGCCGTTTGTATTTGCTTTTATAAATGAAACACCGCTGCTGGAACCATAAATAAGGTCATTGTATCCATTGTTATCGAAATCTCCTGCCGCAATACTCCAGGAAGGGGTTATCACGGTGTTGGGAACCGTGTAGGTAACATTATTGAACCCACCGCCCGGTTGCTGATAAGAGATCATGAGCTGTGTCGTACTTATTACGGTTACGATATCATCGAGATAATCGCCGTTCATATCGACGATGCAATTGTTATAGTTGGTCGGTACCGATATCTGCTGTGGAACAAAAGACAACCGGTCCGGAACGACAACCACTTCAGAAATGGTAATATTAAAGCCTAATGAAGAGTATTTATTATCAAATACGACATAGTAGGTTGTTCCTGCCACAGCATTGAAAGTTACAGCAGAAAATGCACCTGCACTATCGTCATTGGCCGCAACGCAGGTCAGCGCATTGCAGTTTCCGGTGAAGACAATAAGACGGGTATCTGCATTTTGTCCTGCAGAAGAAGTCTTGATCTTATAAGTTTTGCTTTCGGTAGGCGTAAATTTGTACCACAGGCCTTTTGTTCCGGGTGTCCCTAAAGAACAGGCAGTAGCAGGAGGAGTTCCTGTTACCGTTGGTGCAGTGACGGTTCCTAAACCGATGGATACCGCTGTGGCACATGTCAACTGTGCCATCGTCCAGCTACCGGTCAGCAGCAAAACGAAAAAGGGTAATATTTTTTTCATGAATTAAAAGTTTAGTATGATTAATATTTACGGGCAGGTTTGATTCAATGAAGAAATCCACTGGGTTACAAGATCAACTCCTTCATCATGAACAATCGTTCTTCCAAGCAAAGGCATTCTGTTGTTTTCGTCGGTGGAGCTTAGTCTGAAATGCATGACTGACTTGGCAGGATTTCCGGGCATTACAATTCTTTCAACAGAAGGATTAATCGGCTCGTCTGCCGTAATGCAGACTCCCAGTTTTGTTAAGTCCGAGGTCTTATTGAAGCTTAGTCGTATCGCTCTGTAGTCGCAACGGGCATTGTCCTGATGACAGTGTGCGCAGTTGATATCAAGATAAGATCTGAGGCGGATATCCAAAGGTTTGCTGGTGTCTTTATAATTAACAGTTGAAACAATATTGGAAGGATAGCTTTGAAGATAACCCTCATCGACAAACTTTTGCAGCTGATTTTTCATTCCGTTCGGATAATTGTAGGCAATATTTATATTCTGTGGCTTTACACCAATAGGAATCGGTTTATTATCGAGCTTGTGGCAGGCCAGACATTCGGTTTCCGAAGGAATCCTGTAATCTGTTGTGATGGTTTCGCCGTTTTCTTTCTTGAATGAAACATTTTTGGAACTTCCGCTGGCAAAGTTTCCTCCCGTAACGAGCTCTGCTTCTGTTTGAGCATCATTCCAGAGATATTCCGCAAAAATCCAACCGGTCGATTTTTTGATCATCAGTCGGGTTTCAATGATCTTTGTCGTGTTGCCCGGCTGTATTGTATTGTAATAGAAATTTTTGATAAGAACCGTACCTACCGGAAAGTTTAATATTTTATCATCGGTGTCATAACTGGCCTTTGTCCCTCCGGGCATCCAGATAAATCTTTTTTTCAGGGCATAATCCGTAAAAAGTGAACTGGCAGGTTCGTAAGGAACAACTTTGGTATTGGGCTGGAGATTTTTAAGGTCTCCCGTAAAAAACATATAGGTTGATAATTTTGCATACGGAACAGCATCGATATTGAAATTCACGAAAGAACTTTGCGTTTCTACGGTTTCAATTTTCTCGTCGCTTTTACAGGAAAATAGGGTCAGAAAACAAAATAAATACAACAAGTAGATTTTTTTCATTCATTAAAAAATTTAATGAACGAATATAAATAATAAATTATATCCAAAACAAATTTTTCCCAATAAAAAGAGTATTGTATTTAAAAATAATTAAAAAGATTTGTTTTTTAAGGAAATTTATCTGTTAAAAAATATTAAATCCCGTAAAATAAAAAAATCTAACAAAGGCTTTTAATAGTAGTATACACACTGCAATAACAGCATAAATTTATCATATCAAAAATACTATTTTAGATTTTTTAGTGTTTTCTTCAGGTATTTTTCAACATTTTCCCGATCCGGAACCGTTGTAATTTCTTTCGATAATGCCTTTTCAAATTCAGGTTTTGCTTTGGAATATTCTTTTTTGTTGAAGTAATATGTTCCGGCCTGGTAATACACCAGCCAGAAATCCGGGTTCAGTGACTGGTAATGCGGTATGAATTCAGCAGAGAGTACTTTTGTCTTATCGTTTACCGCATCACTGATTTCGGAATTGGCAGACTTGAATTCTTCATAATTCTTAAATTCCTGCGAATCCAGAAAAGGATCTTTGGAAATGTTAAGTTCAGACCTGGCCAGCGTTCCGTTGACATTTTTTTTACCGGAAAAGATCTCATTCAGGTCATAACAGATAAATTCTCCCAGCTGATAAGGATTGGCGGAAACCCACACCAGTCTTTTCTGAGGAGAAAAAATCACGGCATGATGGGCCAAAAGCTGATTAATGGCTTTTTCATTGCCATACCCGATCTTTTCTCTTTTCAGCCCTGATTTATCTCTTAAAATAGCGGCCATCTTTTCAGGATTCAGCTTTTTGTTTCCCTGCAAAAGCTCCTGCAGTTTTTCGTAACGGTATTCGGAATGGCTTTCCAGGATATGTTTTTGATTTCTCTTGTCATTTTTATAAGCCTCCGACTGGAAATGATTGGTACAGAAAATCCTCGCGCTGTTTTCAACCCGGTATACGCCGAAATTATCCGGCGAAACTTCGATAATCGCGGCATTTTTATCATTCGCACTTCCAACCAGAATGGATTCTGAGACAAAAACTTTTCTTTTTCTGGCAATGGCAATGGCTTCATCGATATTCCTGGCATATTGGAGAATTTCACGCGTCACAAGCGAAATAGGTGTTTTGGCCGTCAGCGGAATTTTAGACTTTCCCGCATTGATGGTCACGGTAATCCCTTCTTTATTCATCCCCGAAACAACACCTATCATCCCAGGCCAGCTTACGGACATATAAGGAATACCATCCTCCGGTTCTACAAACTCAATTAATTTATTCTTAGCAAAATCATCACCGACGTAAAAATCGAAATTCCGGCCGATAAGAAGATCGCCGTCTTCCGTATTTTCGTTCCAGACGGCAAGCGACGTACAGCCGACAATCATCAGGTCCTGCATCGCATGACCGATATCGTGGGCACCATGCAGGTAAAGATTCCTCAGATATTTCGGGGCGATAAAATCGTATTCATCCGACGAGTACTGTGACAGCCCGTACAACTCTGCCTGGTAATCCTCACGTACATTCAGGTACATCTTCCTGTTGTACCATTTCAGAAAGCCCCGTAAAAGATTTTGTTTAAATTTTGAGGGAACAAAAGTCTCTACTTTCGAGAAGAAGATTTTCTCCTGCTCCTGCATCAGGCTTTGGGTCAATGCCCCGTTATTATAGCCCAGCTGCAAAGGATTTCCTTTAATATATAATTCCCAGATTTTCTGCTTGTTTTTGGTTAAATAATTTTCACGAAAACTAAATGTCGAATCATTAACCTTATTCACTTTCGGAATGTCAAGCGCATATTGTCTGATTTCCGGAAGATGCCGGACGGATTTTCTTGTACCGCAGGAAATAAGGCTGAGATTCAGGATAAGGCTGAAAAATAATATCCAATAAGAACAGCTGCCTGCAATAACTTTATTTTTCACCTTTGTTCTTATTAATCAGTTGTGTTAATCTTTCATCAATCACTTCTTTTCCAATGATTTCCGCGCATGTATTGAATGCACCGATGGTACAGCCCAAAATGCCGTGCATATTTACGGACTGGCCTGTCAGGAACAGATTGTCGATTTTCGTTCTCGGGGAAACCATTGTTTTCAGCGGATTTTCCGAACTCTTCATATACCCATACATATTTCCGTCGGCACTGCCAATGTAATCGCGATAAGACAGCGGCGAAGAAGTATATATCCTCTTGATGGATGTTCTCAGATCAGGAATTTTCTTCTCCAGGGCGGCAATCATTTTTTCAGCCTTTTCAAGTTTGAATTGTTCATAGGCTTCTCCCCGGTCCTGCTCTTCCGCTACCGTATTGAATGTATCTTGCCATTTTTTTACTTCTTCAAAATCCATATAGGAAATGGCGGTCAGGCTTTCGGCAAAATCCGGGTCGTGTTTAGACTGTGTCGAGGACAGCATATAGGTTTCCGGCCAGGCATCTTTATCATAACGATGGGCATTCCATACCGATTCTTCACTGGAAAAATGGTAAACATTATAATTAAAATTCTGAACCGTCCGGGGTTTTAAAACGAGATACACACTGAAACAGGAAGAAACCGGCTCCCAGCTTTTAATTCTGTTTAAGAAAGATTTTTTCAGCCGGTCTTCCCCGATCAGCCTGATGGCGGAACGAATCTCAATATTGGAGATAAACTTTTCAGCAAAATATTCTTTTCCGGCCTTTGTACGTACTCCGGCCAGTATATTTCCGTCATTAAATATAAATTCCGAAACTTCAGAATGTTTATGCACTTCCGCCCCATATTCACGAAGCCTCTTAATCAGTAATTTTGAAATCTGGCTGCCGCCTTTCACACACTTGTAAGCGCTCTGAATGTAAGAATTTACCGTGAGGGCATGTACATAAAAAGGAACATTTTCAGAATCTCCGGCGTATAAAAAGTTAGATCCCAGTAAAACCGACTGAAGTTTCCTGTTCGGGGTAATGGATTCGATAAACCGTTTGATATTGAGGTGTAGGACTTCTTCATTATAATTGTCTTTCCCTACCAGGTTATATCTCGGGAACTGGCCGCATACCCTTTGGATTTCTTCACAGTAATTCTGCAGGTTTTCCCTTTCGTCAGGAAAATGCTGAACCAGCTGCTCTACAAAATTATCGTAGCCCTGCGCATGAGGATATTCGGTTTTATCATTCCCGAAAGTAATTTTATCATATCCGTCCGGATCCATCTGCTGAAGCTGAAGGTCATCCCTAATACCGAGGTAGGAAAAATACCGATGAAGGTTCTGCCCTTCGGAAAGCCCGCCCAGGTAATGAACACCGGTATCAAAAATCAGTTTGTCGCGGGAAAAGGTCTGGAGATTTCCGCCATATTGGTTATTTTTCTCTAAGACACAGACTTTCAGGCCTTCTTTGGCGAGCACCAGCGCCGAAACAAGACCTCCCAATCCGCTGCCGATTACAAGTATGTCGAATTCTTTTTTCAAGGAGAAAAGCTGTGTTTAGTGATTTTGAATTAAATTTCTCAATCACTTTGATGTTGCGTTAAATATTAGTTTTATTTGGGGTAAAAGTAGGAAAATTAATCAATATCATCCCAAAAATCAAAATAATTGAACCATTGGAGCGGATATTTTCTGACCATGGATTCCAGATTCTGGGTATAGGAATTGAGAAGACCCTGGGCATCCCTTTTTTTTACATTTTGAGCAACTCTGGCGTACAGGTGGTAATGAAGATTTTTTTCTTTCATTACATACACATACACCACCGGAACACCCAGTCTTGAAGCGATAAGGAAAGGACCCGCCGGGAATTTTGCCGTTCTTCCGAGCAACTCGCCTTCCAGAAATTTGGAACCCTCGAAATACCGGTCGCCGGTAAAGCAGATCAGTTCATTTTTAGACAGTGCCTCATTGATCTCGAAAATATGGGACATATCTTCTTTTACATAAATAAATTTAATGCTGCTCTGTTTTACGGAAACACTTTCCAGATATTCTTTAATGACCGTAACTTCCTGATCGGTGGTAACCAGATTGATCTGGCAATCGAAATCGATATCGGCAAAGAAATGTTCCGCGATCTCAAAGTTTCCGATGTGGGCACTGATGAGAACGCCGCCTTTTTTTTCCGCTAAAAGGTTTCGGAGGTTTTCAATTCCGTCGAATTCGTAGGTATATTTATTTCTGAGTCCTGCGGAAATGGCCGTTTTATCAATTAAAACCGTTCCGAAGGTGAAATAATTTTTAAACAACGAGAGTTTTGTTTTCCAGTAGCCGTATTTCAGTCTTTCCCGGAAGTAATACCGGTAATATGTGTTGCTCCTTTTTTCGAATACGAAATAGTAGAATGCAACGAAATACAGTACAGCGTATGAACTCCGGATCCCGATATTTCTAATGCACCAGACAAAAATCCTGTACCCCAGGATCGTCCCCTTAGATTTACCTTTCCATTTGTTCATAGCATTGTTTTCATAATGTACCAATATACACGATGTACCAGTTTAACAATTATTCAATGAAGCATTGGTAAATTGTTATATTATTACATTTTTACATTAATATATTATTTATTCTTTTCTGTGATTTTGTTTTCAATGGTCGTGTAGAAATCATCGAACGTAACCATCTTTTTAAAGTCTGCTTCGCCTAATTTCACCCCGAAATTAGATTCGATTACAACAACCATATCAATATAATCCAGGCTGTCCAGCCCAAGCGTTGTTTTTAAGTTTGCCTCGTTGCTGATCTCATCGCCGTCCACCTCAAATTCATTGACTAAAAAATCATTAACGATCGCAACAATTTTCTCCCTTTCCATGTTTTTAATTAAATTTTTTAACGATTAATGCGGAGTTGGTTCCCCCAAATCCGAAAGAATTCGACAAAAATACGTCAATTTTTTGACTTTTTGTTTCAGCGACCAGATTTATCTTTTTCGCCTCATCATCAGGATGTTCCAGATTGATATTCGGGGCAATAAAGCCGTTCTGCATCATCAGGATTGAGTAGATCACTTCACTGGCGCCGGCCATCCAGCATTCGTGCCCTGTCATGGATTTTGTAGAACTTACAGGAACCTCCCCACCGAAAATTTCAAAAATTGCTTTGGCTTCATTGGCATCACCAATCGGTGTGGAAGTGGCATGGGCATTAATGTAATCAATATCTTCTGCTGTGAAGCCCGATTGTTTCAGCGCTCTTTCCATCGCCAGTGCCGGTCCGTCTACATTCGGGGTGGATATATGTCCGCCGTTTGATGAAAATCCGTAGCCTACGATTTCTGCGATAATATTCGCTCCTCTTTTTTGTGCGGACTCTAAGCTTTCAACGATTAAGGTCGCTGCCCCGCCGCTCGGAATCAGGCCGTCCCTTCCCGAGTCGAAAGGTCTTGAAGCTTTTGTCGGTTCATCTTCTCGCACAGAGAAAACACCAAGCCCGTCAAAGCTCGCCATGGAATATTTATTGGTTTCCTGCGCTCCTCCGCAGACGATCATCTCCTGGAAACCGTTTTTAATCATCATAAAAGCCAATCCCAAGGAATGAGAACCGCTTGCGCAGGCAGCACTGATGGTCAGATTAATCCCCCTCAGTTTAAAAATCGTGGAAAGATTCATCGTTACCGTAGAGTTCATCGATTTGAAAATCGCTCCCGAACCCATCAGCGTCGTATCTTTTTTCTCTCTGGCAATATCGATGGATTCCACCACTGCCTGAGAAACACTGTCGTTTCCGTATAAAATTCCGACTTCGTGTTTATCTAAAAAATCCTGGTCTATTCCTGCCTGTCTCAGAGCATCTAAAGTAGCAATATAGGCATACTCGCTCTCTTCCCCCATGCTTACACGCTGCCGGCGGTTCAGGAGATTCTTCAGATCCGGCTTTGGGACAACGCCCGTTAATCCCGACCTGAAACCGAATTCTTTTCTTTCATCCACTAAAAATATACCGGATTTCCCCTGAAATAAAGATTCCTTTACCTCTTCCAAAGAAGTTCCGATGCAGGAATAAATTCCCATTCCGGTAATGACAACCCTGTTTTCCATTTAAAATTCAAGATTTTAGGTTGCAGATTTTAGGTTGCAGCTATTCCCTGCCATCTTATATCTGCTGCCTGATTTTTATGAATAAATTCCTCCGTTAATATTAATGATTTCGCCGGTAATATAAGATGACTTTTTAGAAGCTAAAAATACCACCAGATCCGCCACTTCTTCCGCCTCGCCGAATCGATTGGCAGGAATCATTGCCTTTAATTCATCTTCGTTAAACTCCTGCGTCATATCCGTTTTGATGAATCCGGGTGCTACGGCATTTACCGTAATGTTTCTTTTCGCCACTTCCTGCGCCAGGGCTTTTGTAGCGCCTACCACAGCTCCTTTTGCCGCAGAATAATTGGTCTGTCCGGCCGTTCCTTTCACGCCGGAAACAGAAACCATGTTGATGATTCTTCCGTATTTATTGCGCAACAGCTTTTGGATAAAGAAATTCGTCACATTGAAAAAACCATTTAAACTTGTGTTAATCACTGCGTTCCAGTCTTCACTCGGCATCCACATGAAAAGTCCGTCTCTCGTAATTCCGGCATTATTTACAATCACCTCAACGATCGCCTGCGGATTATTTTCCTGCCACTGCGTTAACACCTGCTGTGTTTCTTCGGCATTGCCGACATCAAATTTCAGGATCTCTCCTGTAGCACCCCATGCTTCTACCTTGGAAAGCGTTTCTTTTGCCGCAGCTTCGTTGGAAGTATAATTAATCAGCAGATGGTAATTTTTCTCTTCTGCCAGTTTGATACAGATAGCTCTTCCAATTCCCCTGGAGCCGCCTGTGATGATTGCACATTTCATGTGTTGCGTATGTTAGTTTTAGTTTTTAATATATTTTCTTCTTTTATGACAACGTATATAAGGCTGAAGTTACATACTTTTAAGATAATTTTTTACATTTTCCAAGTACGGATACATTACCATATCACTGGAGAACGCAGGAATAATCTTTCTTATTTCATCATATAACTCTTTTGTCGCCGACGAGATTTTATCCTGGAAACCAAGATATTCGATAGCCTGAACGATGGTAATGGCTTCAATCGTTAAAACTTCAAAAGCATTGTCGATCACTTTCCTGCAGATGACGGCCGCATTGGTTCCCATGCTTACAATATCCTGGTTATCATTGTTATTCGGTATACTGTGCACATACATTGGGTTGGAGAGCATCTGGCTTTCCGCTGTTGTGGAAGTCGCCGTAAACTGCACGCCCTGCATTCCGAAATTGAAGCCCAGTTTCCCGAGATTCACAAACGGAGGCAAAATCTCGTTGATTTTAGAGTTTAAAAGATAGTTCAGTTGTCTTTCCGCCAGCATTGTGAGTTTCGTCACCACGATTTTCAGCTTGTCCATTTCCAGCGAAATATAATCCCCGTGGAAATTTCCACCGTGGTAAACATGCTGATCCTCAACATTAATGATCGGATTATCATTTGCTGAATTGATCTCATTTTCTAATACTTTCTCAGTGTATTCCAACGTATCCAGGACAGGCCCTAAAATCTGCGGAACACATCGTAAGGAGTAATATTCCTGGACTTTTTCTTTGAAGACTTTTTCCTGTTCTTCAAAGTGTGTATATAAATGATCGGCTCTTTTCCGGATCAGCTTGCTGTCGGACAAATGAGCACGCATTTTAGCGGCAATCTTCTGCTGACCTTCATGAAGCTTGGTTCCGTTCAGCACTTCCGAAAGGTGGTCGTCATAAGCCTGGACAATTTCATTGATCGCACAGGATAATTTTAAAGAAATATCAGTTAACTGATTCGCTTTATGCGCATTAACCGCACCGATTCCGGACATGACAGATGTTCCGTTCATTAAAGCAAGCCCTTCACGAATCTCCACCTGAATCGGTTCAAGGCCTTCTGCAGCGAAAACTTCTTTTGTTGGTTTTCTTTCCCCATTACAAAAAACTTCCCCTTCGCCGATCAATACCAAAGCAAGGTGTGCCAACTGCACAAGGTCACCGCTTGCACCTACCCCGCCGTGCTCAAAGATCAATGGCGTAATATCCCTGTTTATTAATTCTTTAAGTAGATTGACAACCGACTGATGAACCCCTGATTTTCCAAGAGACAACGTATTTAATCTGGCCAGCATACAGGCTTTCGCTTCATCGGCAGGAAGCGGATTTCCAATCCCTGAGGAATGGCTCCGGATCAGGTTGTACTGAAGCTGATGGGTATCTTCATCGCTTATTTTAAACTGAGCCATCGGACCGAACCCCGTATTGACTCCATATATTACTTTATTTTTTGAAAATTCTCTCAGAAACTGAAAACTCTCATCTACTCTGGCAAGAAGCGTTTCATCCAGTTCTATTCTTTCATTCTCAATGATGACTTTTTTAAAGTCGCTCAGTTTTAAAAAGTTGTTTATTTTCATTAATTAAAAGTAATAATATGATAATTTTGTAATTATTAATTAATTGTCATTAATTTTGCGGCAAAGATAGAAGTTATTATTAAAATAAAAAATCAAAGATGAGCAAAGAATTTGTTGACGTTCTTGTAATCGGCGCCGGGCCTTCCGGTTGCGTATCTTCTTCATACTTAAAGAAGAACAACGTCAGCGTAAAAGTTGTTGAAAAAACCAGATTTCCCAGATTAGTGGTCGGGGAAAGCCTTATTCCCCGGGTCATGGATCATTTTGATGAAGCCGGCCTGTTTCCGGCCCTTGATAAAATGGGGTTTGAAAAGAAACTGGGCGCCCGGTTTTTAAGAGGCAACGAAGTCTGCATTTTTGATTTTAGTAATAAGTTCGGGGAAGGATGGGACTGGACATGGCAGGTTCCGAGAGCCGATTTTGACAACGTGCTCGCCCAGGAAGTCATCAATAAAGGCATTGACCTGGAATTTGAGACCGAAGTGATCGGCATTGAATTCAACGGGACGGATTCCGTGACAACTGTAAGAACCAAAGACGGGGAAACAAAAGAGATCCATGCCAAATTCGTGATCGATTCCAGCGGCTACGGAAGGGTGCTTCCAAGACTTCTGGATCTTGAAAAGCCCTCCAAACTTTCTCCGCACTCCGCTATTTTTTCCCATGTAAAAGACATCAACCGTGAAGAAGGGACCGAAGGAACTTTAATTTCTTTTGATATTATCGAGACTGAAGTATGGCTTTGGGTAATTCCTTTCTCCAACGGAAATACCAGCGTCGGAATTGTGGGGCCTACGGAATACATCGATAAGTTATCCGAAAACGGCAATACGGCGGAAGCTTTAAGAAAAGCGATTTCCCTGTCGGATTATTATGTAAAGCGTTTTGGGGATGTAGATTTCCTTTTCGAGCCTAAGCACCTGAAAGATTATTCCTGCTCGGTAAAAAAATTATACGGGGACGGATTTGCCTTAACGGGAAATGCTTCGGAATTCCTGGATCCTGTTTTCTCTTCGGGGATGGCTTTTGCAACAGAATCCGGAATGTTGGCGGCAAAATTAGCTTTAAGACAACTGAACGGCGAAACCATCGACTGGCAAAAAGAATATTCAGATTATATTTTATACGGCGTGAATGTTTTCACTACGTATGTAAAAGAATGGTATACCGGAAATCTTCAGGAATTATTCTTCCATCAACCGGAAAATCCCGATGTCAAGAGAAAAATCTGTGCCGTGCTGGCGGGTTATGTATGGGACAAAAAGAATACTTTTGTGAGAATACACGATACGGCGATTAAAAATTTAGCCGAATTTATAAAAACAGAAAAGCAACAAGCATAAAGAAGCGGTCTGAATTTCAGACCGCTTCTTATTATTTTACTGCGTTTTTGATTTCTTTTCCGATCTCTTTTCCGCTCTTTTCGTAAGCTGCAGAAATTCTGCCATATTCCATTCCGTAATCGACTTTACTTCCTACTCCTTCTATTTTATCTGTGAGAATTTTAAGTAAAACATTTGATGGATTATCGCTTTCTACAACACTTATCTCAGCGGACAATTTAGCGGGTTGCGTCACAAAACCGCTCCAGCCTGCATAAATCCATTTTGTTGCAATGATCAATGTATATTTTGTTTTTAAATCCTTACCGAATTTAATCTTCTTTGCTTTATTATTTAATCCATCAATAAATTTGTCGAAGAAAACAGATTCTCTGTGATTTTTCCACTCTGCATCCCATAATGTCCAACTAGCTTCCCCTTTCTTATCTACAGTCTCTTTTTTTCTTCTTTCAAGATATTGTGCTTCAGTAAAATTTTCAACCTGAAAGGCAGCATTTTCAAATTTAAACTGTACATTTACTTCAGTCTGATCTTTAAGAAAATCGAAATTTCCTGATTCATATTTTATTTTGGTTTGGGCAAAAACGATCATAGTCATTGCCATAAATAGCATAAGAAATAATTTTTTCATAGTTTATAATTTAATTTAAGTTTATTTCTGAATTGAATATTATCGAAGATCTGTAAAAGTAATCGGTTTCCTGCTGTTCGGATTAAAAACAACTTTAGACAGAACATCAAAGTCAACCATTTCAATTTTCGGGCTTACCCGCAGTTTCGCGCGGAAATGGTCTCTTACCTCATTTACAAAATTTTCCGAGTCGCTGTCTGTGCTGATTTTAATGATGATTTCATCCAGCCCTATCTCATTCGATTGGATCACGATCTGGTAGCACAGAATATTGTTGAAATCATTCAGGATATCATTCATCGCCGGCGGATAAAGTGTGGTTCCTTTGTATTTGATCATCTGTTGTTTTCTTCCAACCACAGGTCCCAGCCTCATCGTATTTCTTCCGCATGGGCAGGGCTCGTAATGCGCTTTTACAATATCACCGGTCTTAAAACGCAACAAAGGCAGCGCTTCAACGCCTAAAGTAGTAATGGTCAACTCTCCGCTTTCGCCTTCTTTTACAGGATTTCCGTTATCATCCAGAATTTCCGTAATGATAAGTTCCGGGTGATGATGTCCGCCGATCTGCTGTTCGCATTCGGTAAAAGCAGTACTCATTTCAGTGGAAGCATAGGTAGAGAAAAGTTTGATGTTCCATTTCTCTTTGATCTTTCTTGATAAAATATTATCCGTGAAATCCTGATTCTTGATGCTTTCTCCAATGCAAACGGCACCGTACACGCTGGAATTTTGGTAATCGATTCCGTGTTTTTCGGCGTAATCAATCATTTTTAACAAAAAAGACGGAACGGTAATTAAATATTTTGGCTTATATCTGAAAATCGAATCCCATTGCAATTCCGGAATTCCTGGCCCCATTCTTACGACGCTGGCGCCCATTTTTCTTAATCCTAAAAAGTAAGCCAGTCCGGCCATGAACCGCTTATCAATTGTTGTAATCATCTGCACCACATCTCCTTTTTGAATTCCGGCACAAGCGAAGGAAATAGCTTCGTTATAAGCTAATCTTTCCAGATCATTATCTGATAAACCGAAAGTCACAGGATCACCCAACGTCCCTGAAGTCGTGCTGTAATCTACAATCTTATCGGGTGTGATACAGAAAAAATCATCATTATGCTGCTGAACATCGTTTTTCGTTGTTGTCGGGATTTTCTGCAAATCTTCCAACGTTTGGATATCGGCAATCCTGATATTGTTTTCTTTGAATAGTTTTTGATAAAAAGGTGAATTGTTTTCAAGATAAACCAAAAGTTCCTGAAGTTTTTTCTCCTGAAACTTTTTTATTTCCTGAATTTCTGATCTTTCGATGGATGGATAGAATTCCAATAGTTGTTATTTTTAGAGGACAAATTTATTTAAAATTAAAAGATTGAATGATTAAAAAATTTAAAAATTAAATTCCATTGTGAATTTCAGAGATGATGTAAACGCAAAGATTTAGTTATTGTACTGTTGATTTCAGATGGCAAAGGCAAATGAATTTGCTGCACGAAGCGTGAAAACACAGCCTCATTAAATCAACTTGTTGATTCTTCTTTGTTTACTTAATATTAATTAGGATTAAATTAAGACTTTGCGTGAAAAAGATAGTGTGACAAGAAACTTAAATTGAAAATGGCTAAAGCCGCTCCTATTGATAAAAAGATTTTCCATAACATGTCCAATAAATCCATTTTAAAAATTGACCCATTCACAACTGACCATCCACCTTTATTTTTATTTCCTGAAAAAGAACTTTTTAATTGGAAGTCTCAAAATAAAACATATATTATAAACCGGTAAATTTTAGTAAATTTGCCAACTTAATTAATCAACGATATTGATATATTACAATGAGCCAATTTAAAGAGTACAAAAACCTCAACCTTATTGACGTAGCCGAGAACATCGCGGAATTCTGGAAACAGAACAAAAATTTCAATAAAAGTGTTGAGATTCGTGAGGGGCAGCCTGAGTTTGTTTTTTATGAAGGTCCGCCTTCTGCAAACGGAATGCCCGGAATTCACCACGTTATGGCCAGAGCATTAAAGGATATTTTCTGTCGTTATCAGACCCAGAACGGGAAGCAGGTTTTCCGTAAAGCGGGTTGGGACACGCACGGACTTCCGGTAGAGCTTGGTGTGGAAAAAGAATTAGGAATCACCAAAGAAGATATTGGCAACAAAATTTCAATTGAAGATTACAATAAAGCGTGCCGTGAAGCAGTAATGCGTTACACAGACGTCTGGAACAACCTTACCGAAAAGATCGGATATTGGGTTGATCTCGATGATCCGTATATCACGTACAAATCGAAATACATGGAGACGGTTTGGTGGCTGCTGAAGCAATTGTATGATAAAGGATTATTGTACAAAGGCTACACCATCCAGCCGTATTCTCCGAAAGCAGGAACCGGACTTTCTTCCCACGAAGTCAACCAACCGGGAGCTTACCGTGATGTTTCTGACAACACGGTGGTGGCACAGTTTAAAACATTACCTGAAACACTACCTTCATTTTTACAGGGCTTTGGTGATGTGCATTTCCTGGCTTGGACGACAACTCCATGGACTTTGCCTTCCAATACCGCGTTGACAGTAGGCCCGAAAATCGATTATGTTTTGGTTAAAACGTTCAATCAATATACTTTTGAACCGGTAAATGTAGTTTTGGCGAAAGCTTTAATTGGGAAACAGTTTGCAAAAAAATACAGTGCAGGTACAGAAGAAGATTTCGCAAATTACACTTCAGAAAGTAAAGTTATTCCTTATCAGATTTTAGCCGAATTCAAAGGTGCTGATCTGGTTGGAATTAAATATGAACAACTTTTAGATTATGCTAAACCTCACCAAAACCCGGAAAATGCTTTCAGAGTCATTTCAGGAAACTTCGTTACGACGGAAGACGGTACAGGTATCGTTCACACGGCACCTACTTTTGGTGCTGATGATGCAAAAGTGGCTAAAGAAGCGACTCCTGAAGTTCCGCCAATGCTTGTTCCGGATAAAAACGGAAATCCCGTACCTCTGGTAGATCTTCAGGGAAGATTTTTGCCTCAAGTAAGCGACGAAGTTTACGGTTTTGCCAATGAATACGTAAAAGGAGAATACCTTAGCGAAGCAGAAAAGGAGGCAGAACTTAAAATTCAAAAAGAAAACCTTAAATCGATCATTTCAGATCTGAAAACGTATCTTTCGGTAGATGAAAGAATTGCTTTAAAATTAAGAAAAGAAAACAAAGCATTTAAAGTAGAAAAATATGTTCACTCGTATCCACACAGCTGGAGAACAGATGAGCCGTTATTATATTATCCGCTAGATTCATGGTTTGTGAAAATGACTGCCGTAAAAGACCGGCTGGTGGATTTGAACAAAGAGATCAACTGGAAGCCGAAATCTACCGGAGAAGGCCGTTTTGCCAATTGGCTTGAAAATGTAAACGACTGGAATCTTTCCCGTTCAAGATATTGGGGAATCCCATTGCCAATCTGGCGAACAGATGCGGCCTCAGGACAAATTGAAGAAAAGATTATCGGTTCTGTAGAAGAATTATATAATGAGATCGAAAAATCTGTTGAAGCAGGATTGATGAAAGAAAATCCGTTCAAAGGTTTTATCATCGGAAATATGTCTGAATCCAATTACGAACTCGTTGACCTTCATAAAAATGTAGTCGACAAAGTCATCCTGGTTTCAGATTCGGGAAAACCAATGAAACGTGAAAGCGACCTGATCGACGTTTGGTTCGATTCGGGAGCGATGCCTTATGCGCAGCTGCATTATCCTTTTGAAAATAAAGAATTAATTGACACCAATAAAGCGTTCCCTGCAGATTTCATTGCAGAGGGTGTTGACCAGACTCGCGGTTGGTTCTATACACTTCATGCGATCGGAACGGCAGTTTTTGATTCGGTGGCTTATAAAAATGTAATGAGCAACGGTCTTGTTTTGGATAAAAACGGACAGAAAATGTCGAAACGTTTAGGCAATGCGGTAGATCCGTTTGAAACACTTGCAGTCTACGGACCGGATGCAACGCGCTGGTACATGATCTCTAATGCGAATCCTTGGGAAAATTTGAAATTTGACATTGAAGGCATTGATGAAGTGAGAAGAAAATTCTTCGGAACACTGTACAACACCTACTCGTTCTTTGCTTTATATGCAAATGTTGACGGATTTAATTATTCCGAGAAAGAAGTAGAGAACAGGCCTGAGATCGACCGGTGGATCTTATCGGAACTGAATTTATTGATCAAAGAAGTTAAGGTATTTTATGAAGATTACGAACCGACAAAAGTAGCGAGAGCAATAAACACTTTTGTGAATGATAATTTATCCAACTGGTACGTAAGATTATGCAGAAGACGTTTCTGGAAAGGCGATTATTCGGAAGACAAAATTTCAGCCTATCAGACTTTATATACCTGTCTTGAAACGGTTGCCAAATTATCCGCGCCGATTGCGCCTTTCTTTATGGACCAGCTTTATCAGGATTTAAATAAAGTAACCGGAAAAGATGCGGCGGAATCGATCCACTTGACAGACTTCCCGGTAGCAGATGAAAGCCTGATCGACCAGGATCTTGTGGAAAAGACCCATTTGGCACAGAACATTACAAGTATGGTTTTTTCTTTGAGAAAGAAAGAAAATGTAAAAGTTCGTCAGCCGCTTCAAAAAGTTTTAATCCCGGTTTTAGATTCAAAGACGGAAGAGCAGATTCTGGCTGTTTCCGAACTCATCAGGCAAGAGGTAAACGTGAAAGAACTGCAGCTGATTAACGCTGAAGAAGCGGCGCATCTTATTGTAAAACAGATCAAACCGAATTTCAAAGCTTTGGGTCCGAAATTGGGGAAAGACATGAAAATGGTTGGTGGAGAGATTGCAAACTTCAGTGCAGAACAGATTTCATCTTTGGAAAAAGAAGGAAAATTGGACATCCAGGGGTATGAAATAACACTTGATGATGTTGAAATTTCAACAAAAGATATTCCGGGATGGACGGTAACTTCCGACGGCAAAACGACTGTGGCATTAGATTTGAAGCTAACAGATGAGTTAAAATCTGAAGGGATTGCAAGAGAATTTATCAACCGGATTCAAAACCTTAGAAAAGATAAAGATTTTGAGCTGACTGACAGGATAAATATCTTTATTGAAGAAAATGCTCCGTTTATCAATGATATCAAGAAAAATGAAGAATATATTTCTTCCGAAGTCTTGTCAAATAAAATAGAAATTGTATCTTCACTTTCAAATTTTAACGAAATCGAAATAGATGAGGTTAATTTTAAGATAAATGTTGAAAAAATTTAACATATAGTTATTGTTTTTCAATTTCATTTCATAATTTTATTAAAAAACAGAAAAATGATTATGTCAGACGAAAGAGTAAGATACAGTGATGCTGATTTACAGGAGTTTAAAGCCATCATTAAGGAAAAAATAGAAAAAGCGGAAAACGATTTGAAGCTGATCCGGGAAAGTTTCATCAACGACCAGAATAATGGTACGGATGACACTTCTCCTACCTTCAAAGCATTTGAAGAAGGGGCCGAAACATTGAGCAAAGAGCAGAACTCTATTTTAGCCGGAAGACAGGAAAAATTCGTCCGTGATCTTAAAAACGCGCTGATAAGAATTGAAAACAAAACTTACGGTGTTTGCAGGGTAACAGGAAAGCTAATTCCTAAAGAAAGGCTGTTGGCTGTTCCTCACGCTACCTTGAGCATCGAGGCGAAAAATATGCAAAAATAACCTTAAGGTTAATATCATAAATTTGGGTTTATATTGTATTTTTGAAAAATACTTTATAAACCTAATTTTTAGTATATACCCATGAGCGAATTACTCATTCTTGTCCTGATTGTTATTTTGCTGCTGGCTTTTTTCAGCCGGGACAGGATCAGAAACCTGTTTTCCCCTGAAAAGCACACGAATTATACGATAGACGATCAGTTTAATTCTGACAAACGCGACAGGGAAAAGGAAATAGACCGCCTTTTGAGTAAGATGGGCAAGAACGGAATCAATGACCTTTCTCCAAAGGAAAGAAAAAGACTTGATGAGCTGTCGAAAAAATAATTTAAATATAAAAACGTGGAATCCATTATCGTACACACTAAAAATGCAATGGAACTTAACGCTTTGAAGAGCGTTTTAAAAGAAATGAACATCAAGTTCGAGAAATTCCATACCAAGAATACGCACCACAATCAGAAGACGATCAAAAAAATTGTTGATCAGAAAAACGAAAAGATAGGAAAACCTTCTAAACCCAAAGGATTGTAATGAAGAAGATCGTACTTGTCACTTTTCTTATTTTATTGATCGATCAGGTATCAAAAATTTATGTAAAGACTCATTTTGAACTTAATGGCTTTAAAGATATTTTTCCTGGGTTCAAGATAACTTTTGTAGAAAACCCGGGAATGGCTTACGGGCTGCATTTCGGGGGAATTATCGGCAAATATTTCCTCGTGTTGGTAAGGGTTTTCCTGATCGGAGGGATGATTTACCTTTTCAGAAAATGGCTGCAGAAAGGTGAATCGAATTACCTGCTGATTCCTATGGCGATGATCTTTGCCGGAGCGATAGGAAACTTAATTGACGGGATGTTCTATGGATTAATCTTCGACAGCGGAATGGTTTACGATGAAAATGTCAACCAATGGATCGGCTACGGCGGCGTGTCCAAATTTGTTCCTTTCGGACAGGGGTATTCTTCTTTTATGAAAGGCTGCGTTGTCGACATGCTTCATTTCCCTCTTGTAGACTGGAACGTTCCTGAAAGCTGGCCGGTGATCGGCGGAAAGCACATTGAGTTTTTCAAATATATCTTTAATGTTGCCGATTCTGCGATCACTGTAGGAGCTGCCCTTTTATTGATTTTCAGAAAAAAGGCATTTCCGAACGGACTGGAATTTTAAAGATATTTTCATGCGATGAAAAAAATTATCAAAAATATTTTAAAAATTTTCCTGCTTCTATTTGTCGCAGGAATTATTTTTATGGTGTGGGCCAATTACAGCATCAAGGCAAATAGCAATCCTTATACCTCTTACCATACGGAAGATCTTCCGGAAGCAAAAACGGCATTGCTTCTGGGCACCAGCAAATCGCTGAATAACGGTTTTCCCAATGCTTATTTCTACAACAGGATTTATGCCGCAGCAGAACTTTACAAAAGCGGGAAAATAAAGTACATCATCGTCAGCGGAGACAACAGCAGGAAAGACTACAACGAACCTGAAGACATGCAGTTTGCCTTAATGGAGCATGGAATTCCCAAAGATAAAATTTTCCTGGACTTTGCCGGGTTCAGAACCCTGGATTCCGTGGTAAGGGCGAAAGAAATTTTCGGGCAGCATAAAATCATTATTGTTTCCCAGAAATTCCATAATGAGAGAGCGGTACTTCTCGCAAGAAAGTATGGAATGGAAGCTTTCGGGTTTAATGCTGAAGATGTGAATAAATACGCCGGGTTCAAAACCAATATGAGAGAATATCTGGCTAAGGCAAAGGCCTATCTGGATCTGATAACTGGCGTCGAGCCGAAGTTTGGCGGGAAGAAGATTGAGATTCCTTAATACCTATTTCCACTCAGGGTATCTTGTTTCCTCTGGGTGATTAATCATTACTTTTTTTTTAACATTAAGAATTTAAGGGCATAGGGCTTATCAATTCATGATCTTAATTCTGCTTCATTCAGTACACAGAAATTTACTTTCTGAAAATAAACAACTATTACTGTTCAAGTTAAGAATAAACAAAGTTTATTTTAGGTTTAGAAAATTAAGAAAAATCAATAGCAGATCGATCTGAACAAAATTTAAACTTATGGTTACACTGCACGATCTTTTGAAGAATTGATTAAATTTGCAGTTCAATAATTTTAAATATAAATTGTAAAAACAATGTCAAGAATTCTTACCGGCATACAAGCCACCGGCACCCCGCACCTCGGGAATTTACTGGGTGCTATTATTCCTGCAATTGAGCTATCCAGACAGGAAGGGAATGAGTCTTTTTTATTTATTGCGAATCTTCATTCTTTAACCCAGATTAAAGATGCAAAGGAACTTAAACAAAACACCTACGAAATTGCTGCGGCTTGGCTTGCTTGTGGGCTCGACACCGAAAAAACATACTTTTACAGGCAGAGTGACATCCCTGAAACCTGTGAACTTTCTTGGCATTTATCATGTTTTTTTCCGTATCAGCGACTTACGCTGGCGCATTCTTTCAAAGACAAAGCAGACCGGCTGCAGGATGTAAATGCGGGATTATTCACCTACCCGATTCTGATGGCTGCCGATATTTTACTGTACGACGCTGAAATCGTTCCGGTAGGAAAAGACCAGCTTCAGCATTTGGAAATCGCACGAGACGTAGCTTCCAGATTTAATAATCAAATGGGTGAAGTTTTTGTTTTGCCTCAGTCTGAACTGCAGGAAAACACGAAGTACGTTCCAGGGATCGATGGCCATAAAATGTCTAAATCAAGAGGAAACATCATCAATATTTTCTTACCTGAAAAGGAACTGAAAAAACAGGTGATGAGTATCGAAACCGATTCCAAATCACTGGAAGAGCCGAAAGATCCTGAAACAGACAAGGTATTTGCTATTTATCAATTAATTGCAACCACTGAACAGACGGAAGAATTAAGAGCAAAATATCTGGCTGGAAACTTCGGGTACGGGCATGCAAAAAAAGAACTTTTGGATCTTATTCTCAACCGATTTGCCAAAGAAAGAGAACTCTTTTCGTATTACATGAGTAATCTTGACGAGCTCGAGGCAAAACTCCGGGAAGGTGCAGCAAAAACCAGAATGATTGCTATGGAAACAATCGGAAGAGTACGTGAAAGTTTAGGACTTTAGGAGAAGTCTTTATCCTCAATATAAAACTTCGGCGGCACCTTTGGTGCCGCCGAAGCTTTTTTAAAGATATTCTTTTATCTGCAGAAGATGTTTAATCTTTTTGAGTCCTTCCTGCTGAGGGTTTTCATTTAAAACATCAAAGAAGATAACCTCCATTCCGAAATTCTGTGCGCCGACGACATCCGCAATCCAGTCGTCGCCAACCAACAGGCTGTTTTCTTTTTCAGCACCGGCTTTATACAAGGAATATTCGAAAATTTCAGGTCTTGGTTTTCTGACACCTACGGTATCGGCGCTGGTAATGGTCTGGAAATACTTATCAATTCCTGACAGGATACATTTTCTTTCCGTAACTTCCTTGAAGCCGTTGGAAACGATATGTAAAGTATAATTTTTAGCCTTGAGATAATCTAAAATATATTCTGCGCCTTCTACCAATTGATTGTAGCTGAGAATTCTGTCCAGAAAATGTTCCTCAAAATACATTGACAGTTTTTCATCGTTGACCCCGAAATATTTAAAGGTATCATAAAACCTGTGCTTTCTGAGGTATTCTTTATCAATGAGCCCGTCCCGGATATCTTCCCAGAGTTTTTCATTGATCTCATGATAAACAGAATGAAACTCTTCAAAATCAATGTTATATCTTAGAGTAATCTCTTCTTTTTCAAAAAGGTCTTTGATGGTAAGGTAGGCATTTCTACGGTGATCCCACAGGGTATTGTCGAGATCAAAAAAAATGTGCTGAATTTTCATACAGCACAAAATTAATTTTAATTTTTGGAAATCGGATAATTCTTGTTCTTGGTTTTTACAACCCCAAGATTCTTCGAAAAATTGAGCAGAAACTCAATCGTTTGTTTTTTTGGTTTCAAAGTTTTCACTTTTAAGGAATCATTTTTTCTCATAGGCGATTAAATGTTTTCCTTAAAACGAGAATTTTCCGAAATTATTATCTACCGTGTCAACACAATGTGATTTTCTTCCATGATTTTTCTCAGGTTGATGAGCGCATACCGTACTCTGCCCAGTGTGGTATTGATACTCATATCGGTATGATCGGCGATTTCTTTAAAACTTAACCCGTCAAAAAATCTCAACCTGATGACTTCCTGCTGATTTTCAGGCAGAAACTCGAGCATCCTTAAAAGATCTTCCTGGATCTGGTTGGTCACCAACTGGTCTTCGATATTTTCGGAAGGCTCTTTCAGGAGGTCAAAAATAGAATATTCGTCGGTCTCAAAAGTAGTTTCAGAAACTTTAATATTTTTTGATTTTGCCCTGAAATGGTCGATAATAAGATTGTAAGCGATTCTTTTGGCCCACAGAATGAATTTTCCTTCTTCGTTATAACGTCCTTCTTTCAGCATAACGATTATTTTCATGAATGTATCCTGAAAAACATCATTTGCCAGATCTTCATCATTAATTTTGTAAAAAATGAATGTAAACAGTTCTCTTTGGTGGCGGTGAATAAGGGTAGACAACGCCTCTTCGTCTCCTTTTTGATAAAGGGAAATTAGTAAACTATCCGATTTTGATTTCATAACTCTTCTCAATACTATTTTTGCTGATAAAACATTTTCCAGATATTTTACCTGGCTTCAGCTGTAAATACAAAACAATTCTTCAGAGTAAAGTCTAATCAATAGGCGGATACAATTTTTAATGATGTAAATATAATAATTTTTTAATAACTGTTAACCTATTATTAAATTTTTAAGAGAAAAAATTAAAAAAAATCAATTAAACATGTCGTGAATCAATACAGTAGGGATATTTAGTGTAAAATTAACATTCAGACCTTTGAGTTCTTTGCCGTTTATTCCGCTGTTTCCAACCGGAAAAGCATAGCCTCCCGTAAGATCAAGCATTCCAAAAAGTGTAAAACCGACTTTTGGAGCAACATATTTGTTGGTTCCCTCAGCGCCTATTAAAAAATAATAAGAATGATAAAAATCCACATCCTTTTGGAAGTTCAGCAAAACATCAGCAGAAACTTTCGGCATAATGGCAAATTTGGAATTCGCAGAACCCATGAGCGCAGTAGCTCCCAGACGGTAAATTACATCGTCATTTTTAAGAAAAAGCAGTTTTCCGCCCACCTCGCCAAAACTCTGATTTTGGTAAGTATATCCTACAGTTATCATTTTATGCACCGTCAGCTGTGCCTTAGAAAAGGTACTTAGAAAAAATACGGCAAGCACCGTGAGAGCAAATTTTGCTTTATCCATTATATACTATTTATATGTAAATTTAAAAAAAACTGCCTTATCTGAGAGATAAAGCAGCTGTTTGATGATATAAGTTTTGAAAATTAAATCCCGAAAGAGGCTTTAATTTCATCTACTTTGTCTAATTTTTCCCACGTAAAGAACTCTAAACCAGTAAGGGTAAGCTCATTTTTGTGTCCTTTATTGAACGTTTTATCCGCTACATAATGTTCTTTCCCCATGTGTCCGTAAGACGCTGTTTCCTGGTAAATCGGATTTCTCAATTTAAGGTTGTGCTCGATCGCGTAAGGTCTCAGGTCAAAAATTTCAGAAACTTTCTTCGCAATGGCTCCGTCGTGAAGATCAACTTTTGCCGTTCCGTAAGTATTGATGTACAATCCGCAAGGCTCTGCCACCCCAATGGCATAAGAAACCTGTACCAAAACCTCATCTGCAACCCCTGCGGCCACGAGATTTTTAGCAATATGCCTCGTTGCATACGCTGCGCTTCGGTCTACTTTCGAAGGATCTTTCCCTGAGAAAGCACCACCACCGTGAGCTCCTTTCCCTCCGTACGTATCGACAATGATCTTTCTTCCTGTAAGACCTGTGTCTCCGTGAGGTCCTCCGATCACAAACTTTCCGGTAGGATTGATGTGATATTTGATCTGATCATTAAATAAAGCTTTAATCTCATCAGACTGCAACGCCACCACCCGTGGGATCAGAATATTTTTGATATCTTCTCTGATTCTGTTCAGCATTTCTTCTTCCGACCCGAAATCATCATGCTGGGTAGAAACCACGATAGAATCGATTCTTACCGGCTTATGGTCATCAGAATATTCGATGGTCACCTGGCTTTTTGCATCCGGACGAAGATATTTGATCTCAGTATTTTCTCTTCTCAGACCTGAAAGTTCTTTAAGGATAGTATGGGCAAGATCGAGTGCCAAAGGCATATAATTGGCCGTTTCATTGGTGGCATACCCGAACATCATTCCCTGGTCTCCGGCTCCCTGTGCATTGGCTTTAGCCTCAAAAGATCCGTCTTCCACAGCTCGGTCTACTCCCTGGTTAATATCCGGAGACTGCTCATGAATTGCTGAAATCACCCCGCAGGAATCGCCGTTAAACATATATTCTCCCTTCGTATACCCGATTCCGTTGATCACTTCTCTGGCGATCGTCTGAACATCAAGATAAGCATCAGATTTTACCTCACCTGCAAGTACCACCTGCCCAGTCGTAACAAGTGTTTCACAAGCCACTTTTGAAGATTTATCATACGCTAAAAAATGATCGATTAATGCATCAGAAATCTGATCGGCAATTTTATCCGGATGTCCTTCTGAAACGGATTCAGACGTAAATAAATAAGACATATTATTCTATTTGTTTTTAAGATTAAAATTCACGAGAAAAAATATGAATAATTGTCGGAAAGGCTAAAAAGAAATACTGTTTTAGCATTTTTTTATAGAGGTTGCAATCAGGTCAAATTTTTCCTCGTTCGTAAACGTGGGCAAATTTAAGTACTATTTTTTTAATACTCAAATTTTTGCTTACGAATTATAATTTTCTTGAAATTAACGGTTTATCAAATCTTTAACGATAAAAAACTATTGCGGTTTTATGCTTACGAATTCTTTGGGATTTTCGTGGTAATTCAGTTTTTTCTCTAAAGATGTTCGGATGGAATGCGATAATTCGTCAATGATCTTCTGCTTGAAGGTCGGCTTATAATAGATAATGCTGATCTCCCTGTACGGGAAAGGTTTTTTGAACCTGAAGACATTTTCTTTCTGCTTTTCAGACAGCTGGCTCAGGGCAAGCTCCGGAAGAATGCTTATTCCCCCGACTTTATCCACCATATGAACCAACGTCTGGATATTGGAAGCCAGGAAGTCTAAATTTTTAGGTTTTAAGGTATTTTCCTTCAGATGGCAAATATTTTCAAACTGATTTCTCAGGCAGTTTCCTTCTTCGAGAAGCCATACTTTTTCTACGTTGAGCTCTTCAGGAACCACATAAGAGTTTTTCTTGTTCGCTTCCGTATCTGAGCTGTAAATCATTAATTCTTCATTAAATAAGAAATCCTGATAAAATTCGTCTGCAGAATCGTAAGGAGTAGAAATAATTCCTGCATCCAGCTCGCCGGCCTTTAAAGCCTTGATAATATTATCCGTCGTCATTTCCTTTACATTCATCTGAATTTTCGGATTGTCTTCCAGAAATTTAAAGATTTCGGTAGGCAGGATAAACGATGAAACCGTAGGAATAATTCCGATATTGATGGTACCTCCCAGGATGTTGTTTAAAAGATTGGCTTTATTCTTCAGTTCATTGACAGATTCTATAATCACCTTTGCCTGATCGATGATCTGAAGCCCTACATCGGTGGTACGGATCGGGTGGGTTGTTCTGTCAAAGACCTTCACATCCAGTTCATCCTCAAATTTCTGTATCATAGCACTTAACGTAGGCTGCGTAATAAAGCATGCCTGAGCTGCTTTTCCAAAATGTTTATACTTATCTACAGCGATAAGGTACTCCAGTTGCTGAATGTTCATCTGATTAATATTATCTATGACAAAGATAAAACGTTTTTGCTATTTGTAATTAAAAATTAGAGTAAATTTGATATTTAATACGTCATTATAAACTGATTCAAGATCAATATCAGCAAAACAAATCATAAGTATATGGATTCTAAAAAATTAACATTAAGTAATGGTGCTCCGTACTATGAGCATCAGGATTCTCAGACCGTAGGTCCCAGAGGTCCGGTTTTATTGCAGGATTTCGTTTTACAGGAAAACCTCGCCCATTTTGTAAGAGAAAGAATCCCGGAAAGAATTGTTCATGCCAAAGGAACCGGTGCTTATGGAACGTTTACCGTAACCCATGACATCAGCCAATATACCAAAGCGAAACTATTTTCAAAAGTCGGGAATTCATGCAGGATGTTTGCCCGTTTTTCTACGGTAGGAGGTGAAAAAGGAAGCGCAGACACTGCCAGAGATCCCAGAGGATTTGCTTTAAAATTTTATACCGAAGACGGAAACTGGGACCTGGTAGGAAACAATACGCCCGTCTTTTTTATTAAAGACGCTAAAAAATTCCCGGATTTTATCCATACTCAAAAAAGAGTTCCAAAAACGAATCTCAAGAGCGCAACGATGATGTGGGACTTCTGGAGCCTTAATCCCGAATCGCTGCACCAGGTTTTAATTTTGATGTCTGACAGGGGAACACCTTATGGATACCGCCACATGCACGGTTTCGGATCTCACACTTTCTCGATGATTAATGATAAAAATGAAAGAGTCTGGGTAAAATTCCATTTAAAAACAAAACAAGGCATCAAGAATTTCACGGATGCCGAAGCGGTAAAAATGGCAGGAGAAAACCCTGACTTTGCCCAGGAGGACCTGTGCAACGCGATCGAGGAAGGAAATTTCCCGAAATGGACGATGTACATCCAGGTGATGACCGAGGAACAGGCCAGAGATTTCAGATGGAATCCTTTTGACATCACCAAAGTATGGTTCCAGGGAGACTTTCCTTTAATTGAAGTCGGAGAAATGGAACTGAATGAAGTTCCCGTTAATTACTTTGCCCACGTGGAACAATCTACTTTTTCGCCAAGCAACCTCATCAACGGGATCAGCTTTTCCCCGGACAAGATGCTTCAGGGCAGATTATTTTCCTATCCTGATGCACACCGCTACAGAGTGGGCGTAAACGCGCACCACCTGGAAGTCAACCGATGTCCTTTCGCGGTAAACAACTACCAGAGAGACGGTTTCATGGCAGATTCCAGCCACTATCAGGACAAACCGAACTACCACCCGAACAGCTTTGATGAGATCAGACCCGATCCATCGTACAAAAATTATGAATATGAGCTGGACAGCGCTCATGTAGCCAACTACAGCAGAAATGAAAATGACGATGATCATTACACCCAGCCCGGATTATTATACTCCAAAGCCATGAACCCGGAAGACCGGCAGAATCTCGTAAACAATATTGTCGGAAGCATGCAGGGAATCACGGGGCCTAAGAAGGATGAAATCATCAACCGGCAGTTGTGCCATTTCTTCAGAGCCAATATCGAACTGGGAATGAAGGTGGCGACTCAGCTTAACGTGGTTATTGACGCTAATATGATGAATCATTCCAAATAATTAGTATAAACCCGTAATTTTTAATTAAAAGGAAAAAATATTGACTTTTTTTCCTTTTTTTTATAAAAAATTTATAATTTGCAGAGAATAATATTTTAATGAGGAAAATGAGTTACGAAAATATATTATTAAATAAGGAAAATAAAATAGCAATTATTACCATCAACCGCCCTGAAAGTTTAAATGCTTTAAATGCTAAAACAATCAGTGAGCTCGGTTCTGCCCTGGAAGAATTGGATACAGACGCAGAATGCAGGGTAATCATTCTGACCGGGAGTGGCGAAAAGTCCTTCGTTGCCGGTGCCGACATCAAAGAATTCAGTGATTTCGGACAGGAGAAAGCAGAAGAACTTGCCAGGAACGGACACAACTCATTATTCAACAAAATAGAAAATATGACCAAGCCTGTCATTGCTGCCGTAAATGGATTTGCATTGGGCGGTGGTCTTGAGCTTGCCATGGCATGCCACATCAGATATGCATCGGAAAATGCAAAGCTGGGACTTCCCGAAGTGACTTTAGGATTAATTCCGGGGTACGGCGGAACCCAAAGGCTTCCGAAGCTTGTAGGAAAAGGTATTGCCAATGAAATGATCTTCTCTGCCAAAATGGTTCCCGCTGCAAAAGCAAAGGAAATCGGATTGGTAAATGAAGTATACCCGATTGAAGAACTACTAACCAAAACACGAGAATTAGCTCATCTTATTGCCGGAAATTCCCCGATGGCAATATCCAAAGCGATTCACGCTGTCAATTTATCAGACTCGGATAAAGGTTTTGAAACCGAAATCACCTATTTCGGAGAGCTTTTTGACATGAGCGATAAAAAAGAAGGAGTTGCAGCTTTTCTTGAAAAAAGAAGGCCCAGCTTCTAACGACTTCCTTAATACAAAAATTATTTCGAAAAAAACGGTGCTGCGGTATGAATAAGTTTGATAAAGCTTATCTAAAAATGGCTCAGGAATGGGCAAAACTCTCCTACTGTAAACGAAAGCAGGTAGGAGCTCTTATCGTAAAAGATAGGATGATTATTTCAGATGGTTACAATGGTACCCCTTCAGGGTTCGAAAACTGCTGTGAGGACAGCGAGGGCAAAACACACTGGTACGTACTTCATGCAGAGGCCAATGCTATTTTAAAGCTGGCGGCTTCCACACAATCTGCGAAAGGTGCAACCTTGTATTTAACGCTCTCTCCGTGCAAAGAATGCAGTAAACTCATTTTACAGGCGGGAATCACCCGGCTTGTATATATCAATGAGTATTCGGATGACGACGGAATATCATTTTTAAGAAACCATGGTATTGAAATAATCCAGATTTCGGATTATGAACTAAAAAAATAACACAACATGACTTGGGATGAAAAAATTAAGGATTTTGAAATCTTTCTTCGCTTCGAAAGAAACTTTTCAGAAAACACGCTCGACGCGTACATTCGTGACATCAAAAAATTAAAAGAATACGCCGAAGAAGATCTGGAAAATGTAGGACCCGACACTATAGCCTACGAACACCTCCAGGAATACATCTTCAATCTTTCCAAACAAAAATTCAGCGAACGGTCTCAGGCACGGTGGATCTCTTCCATAAAAGCATTCTTCCGATATCTTCTGGAAGATGAGTTTCGTGAAGACAATCCCGCCACTTTGCTGGAAGGACCGAAACTGGGACTTTATCTTCCGGATACCCTAAGCCTTCCGGACATCAACAAAATCATCAGTGCCATAGAATTGAACTCTGACCTCGGCAGGAGAAATCAGTGCATCATCGAAGTACTTTACGGCTGCGGACTGCGTGTTTCAGAACTGATTGATCTGAAGATCTCAAACATCAACTTCAGGGAAAAGTACATAAAAGTAGTGGGAAAAGGGAATAAAACCCGTTTTGTCCCATTAGCAGACTATACGGCAAAACTTCTGCAGACCTACATTTCCGAGATACGTTCAACAGTAAAGGCAGGGAAAAGACATGAAGACACCCTGTTTCTGAACAGCAGAGGCACTTCAATGTCCAGGGTCATTGTATTTGTCATTATTAAAGAACTTACGGATAAGGCGGGCGTAAGCAAGAAGATCTCACCCCATACTTTCCGGCATTCCTTTGCGACACACCTTTTGCAGAATGGTGCGGATCTCCGTTATATTCAGGAAATGCTGGGCCATTCCAGTATTACCACTACGGAAATTTATACCCATTTGAAAACGGAAGAGCTACGGGATGTTATCTTACATTACCACCCCAGAAATCTTAATACCATCTAATGAAAATATTGAAATACTGCCCAAGCTGCGGCAAAGAATCTCTACAATGGGACGGCGAAAAGAAATGGAGCTGCCCCAACTGCAATTTCAGGCTTTACAATAATGTAGCCGGTGCAGTAGCGGTTATCATACGGTTTGGAAACGAAATTTTTCTGACCCGCAGAAACAGGGATCCTAAAAAAGGAAAACTTGACCTCGCAGGAGGATTTGTAGACCCCCGGGAAAGCGCTGAAGAAGCCTGTAAAAGAGAACTCTTTGAAGAGCTAAAGCTTGAGGTTGATATTTCAAAATTAAAGTACCTGACGAGTCTGCCCAATATTTACCAGTATAAGGAAATAGATTATCATACGATCGATCTGTTTTACGAATACGAGGTGTCAGAAAAATTTGAAGTCAATCTGGAGCTGTCTGAAATTTCTGAATCGGTATGGATCGATTTAAAAGAATTAAAGCTCGAAGACATCGCTTTTGATTCGCAGAAAAATTTTTTTGAAGAGTATATAAAGAATATCTAAGGTTAGCTTTTAAAAAAAATTCTCCCGCCGATTTAGAAGGTTATGACAGTATTTTCTAAGTCAGCGGGAGTTTTTATTTCATTGTATCGTATCAATACTTCTTCGCGGTAAGCATTTCTTCAAAATACCTGATGAGCAGGGTTCTTTCTGCATCAGATAAATTGGCTTTGTCGTGATATACGATATATCCGGGCATGGGCATCGTTTTATTTTGTAGGGTCTGCACGGATTTTTCCAGCATGCTTTTCTTCAGATCATCATTGTAGGTTTCCCAGACGGAAAAATTGAGATGTTCGCGCCCCTCATTGACATGGCTTTTAACCGACCATGAAACGGGAGCTACATAAGCGTATTTCGGGTATACCGTTTCATTCGAGTGGCAGTCATAACAAGCTCCTTTCATAAGTTCTGAGACCTTCGGAGGTGTTTTTTTTACATCTATAAAATTCACTTTGCGATCGACCGGCCGGTTCGTTTTATCGGTAGGAATAAACTGGATCAGCGCAAATCCTATAAGACACCAGAAAAGTATTTTTTTAAATGTTTTCATGTTTACCGGGCCGGGGTCAGAGATGAGCTCCCTGTTTTAATGTCAGAGCGGAATCCGTTGCCTGTTGACGGTTGTATTTCAGTTTCGTCTGTTTTGGGAGTACTCATTTTTGAGGTATCAAGAACTCGTGTGTCCTTCAGATCCCAGCTTTCATTGCTGTCCCATAAAGGCCGCACAATAGCCGTTTTATAATAAATATAGGAATCTTCCGCAAATACATCATTCTGAAAATCAGCTTCGTCCCAGTGCTTATTCTCATTGGTATCAGCCAGTATCCTTACAATATATTCACCGGGCCGGAGGATATCAAATTTCACCTCATTTCCTTTCGTATATTTCTGATAAAGCACTTTATCCGAAGGATCCAGCAGTTGAATCCAATAACTGGAGGCCGGGGCATTTTCGAGCTTAAAGGTTAAGCTTCCGTAATTTTCAACTTTATCCACCTCAAAATCAAAACGTTTTGACTGATAATTTCTGGTGTAGAATGAGGAAACGGTCTCTTTAGGAATGGTAAGCTGGTATTTTTTGCCTGACACAAAATCAGCATTCACAACAATCTGGTAAGGATTGGTTTCAGAGATTTTGGCGCTGAAAGGGACCGTATTCAGGCTGTCTCCTTCCGCTCTGAAGATCCATTTATCGGTACTGATCTTATTGATGTAATAGTTTGAGCTGATTCTGAAATCCTGTTTCGGAGCCAGCATCCCGCCACCGTTATCGCTGTTTACATCCATATTGTTTTTGGCATTGTAACGATAGAAAAGAGAAGCGGTGTACATGGTATCTTTTTTCGTTCCGGCATTATATCCGAATTTTAAATTCTCCACGCCATTCTGCCCGATGTTGCTTTTTACGGCATCGAACCATATCCTTACCGTATCTGATTTTGGCATATGCGTTACCTGATAATCGGTAAGTTTTTCATTCTGTGATTTTACCCGTACACTGTCGGGCTTCCCTTCAAATGCCATTAAAGCACCTCCCGGAGCTTCTTTCATTTCAAGATACTTCACAGGTTTCCTGGATGGATATACCTTTAAATTCAGCCCTGAAATAGATTTCTCTATCACTACCGGATCTTTCTGAAACCCTACCTTTTCTTTTCCCTGGTCAAAAATGGAATTTCCATTGGCATCCTCAAAGGCAATAATCCTGTACTTGCCCGGTGCCAGATAATTCAGCTCGTAATATCCATCATCGTCAACCTTTGTAATATAATACGGTTTCTGCTTGTAATTCATCGTATCTTTTACCTGATAGAGGCCCACAACAAGCTTATTCTCCGTTTCTTTCTTAATGGACAAGGCATCCCTCACTTCCCCGCTGATGTAAAGATCGTCCAGCTTATCACCGGTAGAAAATGCAAAATTGAAATACCGCAGAACGTTGTTTTCATTATTATCCGCTATTGAATTACCGAAATTAAAATTATACGTCGTATTTGCCTGCAAAGTATCTTTCCACTGGATCAGCACAAACTTATTGGCGATATTGGAAGGAATGATCCTGGTAATATTCTGGATCGGCGGAGAAATACTAAGATTTTTATAGATATCTTTCAGCGTGACATATTCGTCGAAATCAATACGCAGCTCCTTAATATCTCTCGGAACATTAATTCTCGCACTGTCTATATTTGAGCTTAAAAATTTAGGAGCCAGCGTATCTTTCGGGCCGCCTACAGGCGATCCTACTCTTGCGCACGACTGCAAAAGAAAGCCAATGACCAATAAAAAAAGAAGTTTTCTCATGAATAGGTTTACGCAAAAATAAACATTATTCTCCATAAACTTCGCCATGACCTTTCAATGTATCTTTATCGTCACTCATCACACTGTGCAGCTTTTCTTTCTGAGGCGGAAAATCTTCAAACAATCCCGAAAGCGCGAGTGCCGTATAAACCTTGCCTGAATACCTGTTTCCGATCGCAACAATCGTAACTTTTGATTTTAAAAGATGGGCAAAAACAGAGTTGGTTCCATGCCACCATCCATTATGATAGGTAAGTTTTTCACCATTGTCAAAAATTTTCATCCTGAATCCCAGACCATAGTTGTTCATTCCGAATTTTTCATTGCTGTAAGGGGTAAATACCTGCTCCATGAGTTCCGGCTTTAAAAAATCTTTGGAAAACATGGCTTTGGAGAAATTATAAAGATCTCTTGGGGTGGTATACACATTTTTGTCGCCGTAAATAAGATCCAGACGGTCTAACGGATACAGCCTTTTTCCGCCATAATAAAACGACTGTGAGGCAGTAGGAATATCTTTTTCCTGGAAGATGAAGGTATGTTTCATTTTCAGCGGATCAAACACCATTTCTTTCATTGCCTGCGGAAAAGGGGTTTGGGTCACTTTTTCGATCAGCAGAGCCAGCATTGCAAAATTGGTATTGCAGTACATAAAACCGGTATCTGTTTCTCTGGCCAGATCGGGCTTATATTTGATGAGCATATTCAGAACATCCTGATTGGTAATGAACGTTTTGGAAAGCTCGGCGGGTGCCGGCTGTATTTTAGTGATAAAGTATTCGTATTTCGGAAGGCCGCTTCTCTGGTCGAGGAGCGTTTTCACCGTTACATTCGGATAAGGAAAACCCGGAAAAAACTTTGTCAGGTGATCAGACAGGCTGATCTTTCCTGCTTCCACAAGCTTGAGCATGGCCATTGCCGTAAGTGTTTTGGAGACTGAAGCGACATGAAGCGGAGTATCTTTGCCGATAGGATTCTGGTTCCCTTCTCTTGCAAATCCCCTGTAGTTTTCATAAAGGATCTCATCCCCTTTCGCTACCAGAATTCCGCCGCTCAGATCGCCTCTTTCCCAGACTCTTTTGTAATACTGATCGATGTATCCTGAGAGAGATGCTTTATTGGGAACTTTACCATCTTCTTTCGTGAAAACTTTACTTAAATCTACATTTCCGTAATTCGGAAGATGGGTCGTGCTTTCCACGACATTTTCCTGATTTTCAGGTTTATTTTTACAGGAAAAAAACAGTAAACAGGCGGTGACAGCAAGTACAAAATTACGCATCCTCATGAATTTCAAAATGAGCGGCAATTTAATAAAACTCAAAATAATGAGTAAATATTGGATATATATTATGAATTATTTAACATAAAATAGATGCTTCAAAATTTACCTCAAAATAATGATCAGTGGATAGACGGAAAGTTCTCTGAAAACCGGGACACGATTTTATCAACGATTACCTGCGCTAATTTTTCCTTACTCTGTACCGTCCATCCTGCGATATGCGGAGTTACTATTACTTTTTCGGATTGCAGGAGAAACTGAAGGTCTTCATTTTCAGTTTCCAGCTTTTCGAAAGAAGACTTCTCGTATTCCAGAACATCGAGGCATGCCCCTTTTACTTTTCCGGATTTTAAAGCTTCTACCAGACTTTTGGTTTCCACATTTTTTCCCCTGGCGGTATTCACAAAATAAAAATCATTCTTCATCTCTGCGATGAAAGGGCCATCGACCAGGTAATAAGATTCCTCGTTCAGCGGAATATGGAGGCTCAGGACTTCTGCTTTTTCTTTAAGTTCTTCCAGAGAAACCTGTGTTGCATATTCGTCTGACAGTCCCGGAAGAAGATCATGGAAAATCACCTGACATCCGAAACCCGAAAGCCTCTTCGCAGTTGCTTTACCCATATTTCCATAACCGATAAGACCGACTGTTTTGCCCAGCAGCTCATCGCCTCTGTTTTCCTCACGAAGCCAGATTCCGTTTTTCACTTCCTGGGAGGCAATAAAAAGACGGTTCATCAGGATAAGAAGCATTCCGACCACATGTTCCGCCACGGAATCGCGGTTTCCTTCCGGAGAGTTAATCAGCTGAATGCCAAGCTTTTCCGCTACAGGAATATCAATGTTTTCCATGCCCGCGCCTACTCTTGCAATGAATTTCAGATTTTTTGCTTTCTCCAAAAAGTTTTTGTCCAAAGGAATTCTGCTTCTGATGATGATCCCATCATAATCTTCGATTTTCTTACAAACCTCATCATAAGAGGACGTAAAATCTTCTTCAAGAATAAAATTTTTAGCCAAAAGCTGTTCGGTAATCAGAGGATGGTTCTTATCAAGAAGCAATATTTTCATGGAAGATATTATTCGTTATATTTGTGATGCAAAGGTAAGTCACAAGGATTTAGAAACCGCTTTTGCAGGATAGATTTTTTCAATTTCCTTTCATGAAGCTACATAAAATTATCTTCGGAATCTCCATACTGCTGCTTTTAGCATCTGTCATTGTGTTAAGTGTAAAGTTTCCGTCTGTGCCGGAAACTATACCTATTCATTATTCGGGGAATGGGCCGGATGGTTTTGGAAGCAAAAACTTTTTATGGCTTGAAGCAGGAGTTAATTTCATACTTCTTTGTCTTTTTGCAGTACCGATATTCTTTCCAGAGAAAATGTTTAGTAAAAGCAACAATTATTTGGAAACCTCTTCGGAATCAGCAATAAAAAACCGACAAGTATTCCTGTCGGTTCTATCGGTAATTGTAACATTAATTTTTTGTTGCCTTTCATTGAAAGAAGTTATTTAGGTTCTTCTCCGAAAAGCTTTTTAAGCTCAATGGATTCAGACGGCTTCATTCTTCCGGAAAGGATAAGCGAAAGTTCTTTTCTTCTGAGGGCTGCCGCATATCTTTCTTTTTCGAGATCAGTTTCGGGTTCCATTTCAGGAATCGGGATCGGACGGTTAAATTCGTCTACTGCCACAAAAGTGTAGATTCCTTTGTTGGTCTGAATTTTTTTGTGATTAATAGGATCGTCCAGCCATACGTCCACATAGATTTCCATGGAAGTGGAAAATGCTCTGGAAACTTTGGATTCCATGACGACAATTCCACCTTCGGGAATGGGATGATCGAACGAAACGTGATTCACGGAAGCCGTGACAACCCTTCTTTCACAATGTCTTGTTGCGGAAATCGATGCACACCGGTCCATTCTTGCCAGCAGCTCGCCTCCGAAGAGGTTTCTCAGCTGGTTGGTATCATTGGGAAGTACGATATTGGTCATCACCGTCAGTGAGTCTGACGCTTTTTTTATTTTTGCCATTTCTTCTTAGTGTTGTATAAAGGGGTCTTTGGTTTTGCCGCATGGCCGGATGCGGGCTGAATATTCTGTTTTAGCACAGAATCTTTTCTGAGGGAATCTTTTTTCAAAGAATCCGCGGGTACCGGCGGGATTACGTTCTTTACTTTAAGGGTATCATCAGGGATCCGGTGCGTTGTGGTCTGCACGGAAACCTTAGCGGGATCAAAGGATTTTTTCCCAAACAGAAGCTCCTGCTGAGTAAACGCTACATACAGCATGCCTGCGACAGGAATAATAACCAGGAAAACCCAGAGAATGGATTTATTAAACCGGTAATCCTTTTCGGGTTTGTCTATCGCCTTTTGAGATTCTTTGTTGCTGATATCTGAAAACCTGATTTCTTCCAGGCCGTAAAAATCAGGGTGATCCGACTGAAGGCGGTTTCCTCTGAAATGGGTTTCGCCGTCTTCGGTAAAGATCGTGCCGAGTCCCTGGATCTCAAGCATCTGATCGGCCTGCAGTTTTTTCTTCCAGAAATCAGTCTGTATCTGGAGGTCTGTTTTGGAAGCCTCCACAGTCATCTGTTTGTGTCCGGCTATGAAAGCCGCCAGATCATCAGACTGTACCCGGTAATCCGGAGCATACACGATTTTACTTGCCGGAGGAAGAATACTTCCATTTTCGGAATTGATAACGGCCTTTGATTTTTCCAGTGAAAACACGCCAAAATCCGGAACGGTGACGCTGCCGGACTGTTTTAAATATTCTAAAATGTAAGCTGAAATATTCATTTGGCAGCAAATTTATGACTTTTTCATGACTTTTGGCACACGAGATCAGCCGGGAACCGTAAGTTTAAACATAAGCAGCCCTGTCTTACGGAAATCTTTCGGCAAAGGCCGCATCCTGTCAATCCGGAAGAAGATTTGAAACCCGAACAAATACAGGTAAGAACGACTGCTGCCCTAGCCCTGATAGAAACGGCATCCTTTTGGGTTGCGGTGGATGGCCGCGGTGGCGGCAACCCAAAAGATACAGTGGATAGCAGGATCAAGCTCCTGAAAAACAAAAAGGCCGCCGAAGCAGCCTTAATCTAACTTTACTTTTTACTATAATTATTTCAATATAGCCTGATGAATTACTGAATCTTCCAGCTGATCCCAAACATAAAATTGGTTCCGGCCTGGGAAAAATAGTAGGGTTCGCCATCGTAAACGGCCCCGTTGTTTACATATTTCCTGTTGAAAATATTGTTTACCAGGAGCTTGAGGGCGATGTCATTATTATGGATTTTGAATTGGTATTGAGCATTAAAATCGGTAAGGAAATAATCTTTCAGCTGGAGGTTGCGGTCTTCGGAATTGTCGAGATACTGTTTTCCGACATATTGATTGGTAAGAGCAAACTGAAAGCTTTTATTCGGATTAAACCTGATCCCGAGGTTGGCGATCACGTCCGGGGAAAAGGAAATCTGCGTGTTTCCGAGATCCTGCACACCGTTTTTATTTTCTGTTTTAAAATCTAAATTCCTGTTGTTGCTGAAACTTACATTTCCGGTAAGTTCCCATTGCTTGGAAAGTTTAGCCAAAGCGCCCAGTTCGATCCCGCTCCGGAAGCTTTTCCCGGAATTGGTCCTGATGAAGGCGCCTACATTATTCAGCTCACCATTCAGGACAAGCTGATTGACATAATACATATAGTACAGGTTGGCGGTAAAGGATACAGGCCCGAACTGTCTTTCAAATCCGGCTTCAAAGTCATGCAGCTTTTCGGCTTTTACGTCATTGTTGGCGAGAAGGTCGTCGCGGTTGGGCTCGCGGTGAGCATGGGCGTAGGAAACAAAGATTTTCCCGTTCCCAATCTTATAATTGACCCCGACTTTAGGATTGAAGAACAGCCAGTTTTTATCCAAATCAGCGCCTTCATCGTCACCTGAAGTAATAATTTTTGTGTTGTAATCAACATTTCTCAGTTGGAGGTCTCCGAAGAACTCGAAGTCATTGAGCTTCACCAGGGCTTTCGCAAAGCCTGAAAGCTCATTTTTCACCGACCGGTTCCTGTAATATTCATGTTCGTCGATCTGCGGAAGGAAAACGCCGGTGACATT
>JBMDXW010000241.1:0-2155 GCA_048594965.1 Chryseobacterium sp. | reverse complement strand
AGTTTGAAGAAGACTGGACCATCGGTGGCGGATTGAACTTCATTACATCCAAAATTGACAGTTATACCTCTTCTGCCATTTCAGGAAGCGCAGGAGTTACTTACCATAATAAAAAAAATAAAGAAACGGCTTCTTTAGTATTGCGGAACTTTGGCTATCAGTTCAAATCATTTAACGGAACCCGCGAAAATCTGCCGTTCAGAATAGATTTGGGATATACAAGAACCTTAAAAGCGATTCCATTGGCCATTACCGTTACCGCACACGACCTACAGGAATTTGATATTTCTTCTCAATATAATGTCAATGGCCAGGAAGTAAATGTAGGCAGAAAAATTGCAGACCATTTTTCTGTCGGTGCCGAACTGTTCCCGGAGAAAGGATTCAATATCAGGCTAGGCTATAATGTGAAAAGAGGGAAATGAAATGGCTGTGGCGGACCAGAGGAATTTCTCAGGCCTGTCCGCCGGATTCGGAATTAAATTGTCGAGATTCAGAATCGATTACGCGCACGTACGTTACCACAACTCCTCCAATGTCAATCAGATCGGTGTCTCTGTAGATCTTACCAGTCATGCAGGATATTAACACGGAGATTAACATAAGATTTTAAATATAAACAAGTTAATTTTAAATAAAGCGGAAACCTTAAGAAATATCTTGAGGTTTCTTGGTTTTTGAGAAAAATTCTAGAAATTTGCACTATGAAAAAACCAGTCATTGCGATCGACGGCTATTCGTCCACCGGAAAAAGTTCGATATCTAAAATTATTGCCCAGAAGCTTGGGATTATCCATCTTGATACGGGAGCGCTTTACCGTGGTGTTACCTGGTTTGCCCTTCAGAACTGTTTGAATGAAAACGGAACCATCAATACACAGGAACTGTTTTCTTCTTTTGACCAGATAGAACTTGAATTTAAAAATGACAATGGTGAATTGGTTCTTTTCCTCAATCACATTGATATTTCGAAGGCTATCCGAACCAATGAAGTCTCTGAAAATGTGAGTTTTGTCGCAAAGCAGAAGGAAGTAAGGGATTTTCTCCTTCAGTCGCAGCGCACATTGGCAGAAAAAGGAGGCATTATTATGGACGGGCGTGACATTGGGACCATTGTTCTGCCAAATGCGGACTATAAATTTTTTCTTACCGCCAGCATTGATGAAAGAACAAAAAGGAGGTATGAAGAACTGTTAAGTCTGGGAATTGAAGCGAATGAAGCCCAGGTAAAGGAAAACCTCATGATACGCGATAAGATTGATAGTGAGCGCGAAATCGCTCCTCTGAAGCAGGCAGAAGATGCCATCGTAATCGATAATACGCTTCTTTCCAAGCAGGAAACGATTGATAGCATTCTTTCTCACATCAGCAATTTTTAACATTTTTTAATAGACACCGGCCTCATTTGGTATGTTAATTGTACAAATACTTTCAAGTAAAACTAGTATTATTAACTATTAAAAAAACGAAAAATGTCTAAGAAAAACAATACAGCGGGTATTTTGGCAGGGCTTCTTGCAGGTGCTGCAGCAGGTGTAATTTTAGGAATGCTTTATGCTCCGGAAGAAGGAAAAGAGACCAGAAAGAAAATCAAAGATAAAGCAAATGATCTTAAAGATCAGGCTAAAAACAAATACGGAGAAGTTTCTGAAAAAGTGAAAGACCAGTACAGCAGTATTTCTTCTACTTTTAAAGAAACAGCGAATAACGTTGCTCACACAGTGAAAGATGGTTATGATAAATACAAAGATCAGATTGTTTCAAAAACTGCAGATGTAGTGAAAAATGTAGAATCTGAACTGAATGATCTAAAACAATAAAAAATAATTTATTTTTTAGGTAAATTATGAGAAGGAACTTTATAAACGAAAGTTCCTTTTTTTGTAACTTTAAAGAAAAACAATGATTGAAACTATTAAAGAATACGCATCGAAAAGAATTGATCTCCTGAAAATTGAAGCTACAGAAAAGTCTTCCCTTTCTGCCGGAGTCATTACTTATCTTGTTTTAATGCTGGTGGCCTTTGGTTTTTTCATTATCCTGTTCAATTTCGGGATTGCCTTCCTGATAGGCAAAGCGGTTGGAGGCACTTCTTACGGGTTTCTTATCGTAGCCGCATTTTACTTCCTGATCATGTTGATTCTGATGATATGTA
>JBMDXW010000240.1:0-6074 GCA_048594965.1 Chryseobacterium sp. | reverse complement strand
AACTTTTGAATGAAAATATAAATTTTGATGGTAATGAAAATGACGAACAATCGAGAAATCTTGTTTTTGCCTTAAGAACAATTGAATCTTTAGGAAAATCAAGAATACATTTTCAAACATATAATAGTGATTTATTAGATGCAATATTAAAAGCAGTTAAAGTTTTAAAAGACAAACCATGGATTACTCCCCAAGTTTGTAAAATACTATCACTAATGGAACTTGACCAGTTTGATAAACTCTTTTCCTTAGAATTGAAAGAACTGGTATTTCAGGAACAGCTAAATCTTTATCCGTATCAACAGTTCCAGATTTGGTTATTATTTGCTAAACAAAAATTTTACTGCAAAGACTTAATAAAGTATGCGAGTGAAAAAATAGAAATTAACGATTCGACCCAAAACGCTACAACTGCAGCACAAATTTTATATTTAAGTACAGTGGATAAACACTTTAAAAGAATTCTTTTAAGAAAATTAGACGAAAATTTCACAAATGGTTATTTTCAAAATAGAGCAACTTTGATAGCTATTAGATCTTTTAATCTTGTTGCTCCTCAGAAAGAAACAATTCATCCTGCATTATCAAACTCTTTCCCATTTACTTCAAAATTTGGTTATAAAGATTTAGTTTTTTATCATGAGAGTGAAATAGGAAATGAAGATCAAGATTTAATAGAAGAACTATTCTCAATATGAAAGAGTTTATTATTTGCTTTACAGAAAATAGATGGTATTCTTTAGATATCTCGAATAATCATTTTATAGAAGATCACGAAATATCATCGAGAAATAAATATTATACATTTCAAGTATCTGATTTTATAAGGGAACTTAAATCTAAAAAATTTAGAATAAATCCGGAAATTATTAATTTAGAATCTTTTGATAAACAATTTTCTCAAAGAGGAAAAGATCTGTATGATTTTAAAAAATGGCATATACTAAAAGCTTTAAGAAGAGAGGAAATAATAGACTCAACTTATAAAATTACTGACTTAAAAGATTTCTTATTAGACGTAAAAAATTTATTAAATAAATTAATAGAAAATTCAGATGTAGAAATTGATCGTTTTAATACAATAGAATTAAAAATTAACGAGATTATACATAAAACATCATTTGAAGGGATAAAAATTGATAGGAATATTTTAGATAATAAATGCTTTAACATACATAAGGATATTTATGATTTAAAAAATGAATTTCAGTTTTTACATAATATTTTTCAGCCAGATTATTTAGAAGCACAATCTCATTATTTAAAAAATAAAAATTATAAAATATTATCCTCCGTTGAAAATACGATAAGATTGCTTAGAAAATCAGATGTTATTTGTGGAAAATTTCACAAATTAAATAGATTAATTAAAGACTTAAATACATTAATGATATTAAAGTCTAGACTGGGAGGAATTGACTTTGTTAATCCCTATTTTGTAGGTTTTGGATCAATTACCTCAAGAATAATTATAAAAGAACCTTCTCTTCAAAATTTAAGAAAGGAAAATCGAGATATAATTATTCCAAACGAAGGAAAAGACCTATTCTATATTGACTACAATCAATTCGAAGCTAGTATTTTAGCTCACTGTTCAACTGATACTAAGCTTTTAAACTTAATAAATGCACATGATGTTTATGCAGATATTGTTGAAAAAATATACGATAAACAAGTAGATGATGACAGTAGAAAAGAGGCTAAAATACTCTTTTATCGATATTTATATGGAGATACATTCGAAAATAATTTAAAATTGAAAAAAAAGGTTGAAACTTATTTCAGCAAATTTACCCAATTGTCAAAATTTAAAGGTGATCTTATAAAAAAGTCTACAGAAAATGGTTATGTTGAAACTAAATTTGGTAATTATAGAAAACTTGACTTAAATAATGAAAATATATGGATTTTAAGTCATTTTATACAATCAAAAGCTTCGTATATCTTCAAAAAGGCAATTATTGAAACTTATCAGAGGGTAAAAAATGCTAGATTAATTATTCCATTACATGATGGTGCATTGTATGAAATAGATGAAAAAGAGACTGAAAATATTAGATCTCAAATAACAAAAATTTTCAAAGAAGCATTTCAAAAAGAATGTCCTTTATTAGCAAATCCACAGGCTAAAGAACAAGATTTTTATTATAAACAAAAAAATTGAAAATAACCTTTTTAAAATATTTATTGAACATAAAACAAAAAAATCCCGGCTACAACCGGGATTTAACTTTTCAGATTCAAACTTACTTAATTTCCACAGGGACGGAGATTTTATCCCAATCCATGGTGAAACCATTTTTGTTGATTTTGTAGACTAACGCTTCCTGGGTGGTTGGTAACGCTTTTGTTTTTACGTCTACGCGTAATGCGTCTTTGGATTGTTCGTATTTGTAGGCGCCCCATTGCTTGGCTTCTTTATTGAAGATGGCGGTCCAGGTTCCGCTGGCTTTAGGGATCAGAAAGAAGCTGTATTTCCCGGCCGGCAGTTTTTTGCCCTGAACGGTAATATCTTTATCCGTTTCGAACGTGGTGGCTTCGTTGGCTCCGGCTCTCCATACTTTGTCATACGCTTCCAGGCCGCCCCAGATGGTACGCCCTTTTACGGATGGGCTGCTGTAAGCGATGGTGATGTTGGCATCTTTAATTTTTCCGGTGGCCGTCATCGGTGGGCTGGCCGGTTTTTTGGTTTCCTGCGCGAAGGCATTTACAGAGATCGTCATGGCCGCCACAAGGACGGTCGCCGATTTTAGGATGGATTTCATACTATTTTTATTTACTTGTTTGTTATTTTGTTAATCGTTTACGAATGTACTGCTTTCTTCTTATATCTGCTTCAACTTTTTTATGGAACTGTAAAAGTCACAAAAGACACTGATGCCTGCTAATAAAGTTAATAACCTGATGTATTTTAAGATATTTTCAGGCTATTCAAATCTTCTCGGTGACTTATGTGCTAACATAAACGCTGTCATCTGTGAAAATCTGCGCAAATCTGTGGGAGATTTCATCACAGTAGAGTACGAATCTTTCTATTCTCTAATACTATGTTGAGATTCCTACCGGAATGACAAACGGAGTGTTGAAATTATGATTTACCATTATTGTAAGGAACGGCTGTCCGATGACTGAGCGGAGCCGAAGCCACGTCATGATCTGTGAAAATTCATGTGAGATTTTAAGTTCTTAAGAAGAAGAAATTTAAAAATCTTTGATTTTTAATCTCATATATTCTAAAATATTTTCAGGCTATCTTCTCTGTGACTTATGTGTCAAAGCTTCTTTTGAGCCTTTTGCAGTTTCATTTAAACAAGCTTCCTATGAAACAATAATCCAATGGCAGAAAACAGGATCACCGCTGCGGCCCCGATGACGTTCAACCAGAGGAAGGAAACGATATCGAACTGGTAGACGGCAATCACCGTGATTTCCGATAAGATCGCCGATACAAATACATTCGCCCCGTTGATCTTTTTAAAGTAAAAGGCGACCAGGAAAATCCCCAGGATCGGACCGTAGAACAGGGAGCCTAATACATTCACCGCTTCGATGAGGGAACCCATCTGCGTAGCAAACATGGCGATGCCGATGGAGAAAATCCCCCAGGCCAAAGTATGCAGCCGGCTGTACTTCAGTTCGGTCTGCTCATCAGGCGTTTCTTTGCTGAAGATCAGATGGACGTCTTTTAACGAGCAGGCGGCCAGGGAATTCAGCGCGGCCGAAATGGAGCCCCAGCTGGCCAGGAAAATAACGGCAAACAAAAGACCGGTCATCCCGATCGGCAGCGTATTCTTTACGAAATACATGAAAATATTATTGGTATCGGTTTTTTCTGCATTGGAGTTGGATTGGTTGATGGCCTCTTCTACCCTTCCGTGAAGCGCTTTGACCTCAGTCTGGGTGTCTTTAAAATCCTGAACTGCTTGGTTAAGATGTGGAGAGTTGGTTTCTTTCAGATTTAAAATTTCTTTCGATTCTGCATTGAATTTTAGCTGTAAATCCCGGTGCTCTTTCTCAAATGCCGCCGCCTGTTGAGGCTGGGTATCCTTGAGGTTCTGGTACGAGCGTTCGTTGAAATACACCGGAGCCGGTTTCAGCGAAAAGAAGGCAAAAAGCAAAGCCCCGATCAGGAGAATGGCAAACTGCATCGGAATCTTCACCAATCCGTTCAGCAGCAGGCCCATTTTGGCGTTGGTGTTGTCCTTCGCAGTAATATACCTCCCGACCTGGCTCTGATCCGTCCCGAAATAAGAAAGGGCCAGGAAAAACCCGCCGATCAGTCCGCTCCAGAGGTTGTATTTGTCTTTCCAGTCGAATTCGGTGGTGATCACATTCAGCTTTCCGGATTTCCCGGCGAGATAAAGCGCGTCCTTAAAACCGATGCCGCCCGGCATATCCTGAATCAGCAGATACCCGGCAAAGGCCATGGTTCCCAGGATAATCAGGAACTGTAATTTCTGGGTGTGGGCAATGGCTTTGGCTCCGCCGACATAGGTATAAATCAGCAGGATTCCGCCCGTTAAAACATTCGTGAGATAAATATTCCAATTAAGAACGCTTGCGAGGATAATACTCGGCGCATAAATGCTGATTCCCGTGGATAAGCCCCTGGAAAAGAGAAACAGCAGCGAAGTGAGCACCCTTGTTTTTTTGTCGAAACGGTTTTCCAGGTATTCATAGGCGGTGTAAACATTCAGCCGCTGGAAGATCGGGATGAAGGTGATGCAGATCACGATCATCGCCAAAGGCAGCCCGAAGTAATACTGGACGAAACGCATCCCGTCGGTATACGCCTGGCCCGGCGCCGAAAGGAAGGTAATGGCACTGGCTTGTGTCGCCATAATCCCCAAAAGTACGATGTACCAGGGCATTTTGCTATCTGCTTTCAGGTAGGAGGCGTTGCTTTTCTGGCCGCGGCCGATCCATACGCCGTAAACCACCACGGCCACTAGGGTAATAATGAGAACGGCCCAATCGATACTGCTCATGCCCAGAATTTAGTGAATAAGTAATACAATATAATCTGTACGATCAGCGCAACGGCCAATAGCAGATACCAGATGTTCCAGTTTGCAGGTTGTTTGCCCATCAGTTTTTTTGTGCAGATAAAAAGTTCATAAACAAACGCGCCGCCCCGGCATTTCCCGCAGGAAGCTGCCTGAAAAAGGCTAAAGGCGTATAAATAAAATTCCCTTTTCCGTATTTCGCATACAGCGTAGATCCCTGCAGCGGCTCTTCACCGGTGTCGTGCATTTCGAAAAGCGGTTCATAAGCCGCATCCCATTGGTCCGGGAAATAGGCGCCGCGCTCCTGCACCCAGCCTTTGAAATCATCGGCCGTAATTTTGTTCGGGAAGTTCAGCAGTTGATGATTGGGATTTAAAAAGGTAACAGCCGCATTTTCTTCGGTCACCCGCTTATTGGCAATATTGAATTTATACATTCCCAACTGATCAACAGTTTTATCCTGGTTGGTATTGTACTGCATCACCAGGTTGCCCCCGGCTTTTACATAAGCCCATAAAAAAGGCATCCAGCGGCCCAGCTTTTTCTCCGTATTGTTGGCACGGATCCCCAAGACAATGGCATCGTATTGCGATAACTTGTTCGGGCTGCCGCCGGCTGCATCGATGTTGCCATAAAAATCTTCGTCTTTCAGGACATCCACCTGAATCCCGGCGATGCGCAGGAACTCCGGAATAAAATCGCCCGCTCCCTGGATGTAGCCTACTTTTTTAACCGTCGACCGGATCTCGCCCTTCATCACAGCCACCGTTGCCGGCGCAAAATACTGTAAGGAAGGCAGATGCGAATATTGGATCAATACCTGTTTTTTATTGTAAGTGATTCCATCTGTAACATAATCGGCATCCAGCTGCAAACGGTTGGAATTGATTGAAGCAAGCTTCGCTTTTGGAATAATACAATCGACGGTAATATCTTTTCCACTGAACGAACTGACTTCCGCGCCGCCCAAACGTTCGCCGTTGTACATCAGGTTCAGCTTACCGCTGCCGAATGCTTTATTTGAATTGACTTTAATATTTAAACTCAAATGTAAATCTTCATTTTCTT
>JBMDXW010000024.1:0-14974 GCA_048594965.1 Chryseobacterium sp. | reverse complement strand
TATACTTTAAATCCATCGAATAAAGATTTAGATGATACCAAAAAATCAGTGAGAGGTGGTTCTTGGAAAGATGTAGGATACATGCTGATGACTGGTGCCAGAGACGGGGAAAGAAAAGATTCAGCAAGAAGCTATATCGGATTCAGAACTGTACAGGATATTCCTGAAGCTGCTGTTAAGCCAAGAAAAGTTAACAGATAATTCTTCAAACCCTTATTTTTCAATATTTTTTATTTAACATTAAAAAAAACTAACTTATATGTTTAAGACTAAAGATGCTTGGATGAATTTCTTCTATTCATTCGGTGCCGCAATTGTAATTCTTGGAGCTTGGCTTAAAATTACTCACATCAACATTGGACCTATTACGGGGAACGTTGCTCTTACCGTGGGACTTATTACCGAAGCGATCATCTTCATTATCTTCGCCTTCGACCCGCCAAAAACTGAAGAATCTTATGCTTGGGAAAACGTATATCCGGAATTATTAGATAAACATGCAAATCCTAACCCTCTACATTCTAATGTAACAACAAGAAATACAGTAGACCATTTTGCTGAACTTGAAAACTCTCTTTCAGGAAAACTCGATAAAATGCTTCAGGATGCTAAGCTAGATGTTCAGTTATTCGAAAGATTAAGAACAGGTATTGATAAATTCTCAAGTTCTGTTGACCAGATCAACCAGACAGTAGATGTTTCAGCTTCTACTCATAAATATAATGAGCAGTTAAACAGAGCCGCTCAACACATGGAAAGCATGAATGCCCTTTATGCGATGCAATTGGAAAACGGACAAAAACAGTCTGATTTTGCTAAGAAATATGTGGAAGATATGCAGAAATCTGTTGAACATTCAGAAAAATTCAATCAGGAATTACAAGGTTTAACATCTAATTTAAATAACTTAAACAGAGTTTATGGTGGTATGCTGACTGCTATGAAGTCTTAATCCTCAACCATTTCTAAAATTTAACTACTTAATCTAAAACAAAAAGAAAGAATGGCACAAGGAAAACAGACACCTCGTCAGAAGATGATCAACCTCATGTATTTGGTGTTCATCGCGATGATGGCTCTAAATATTGATGCGGAAATCATACGATCATACTACGACTCTACCGTAGCCTTAAAGGAAACTCGATTATTAACGGAAAGAAAGAACGAAGATATTTTCGAGAAAACCCTTGAAGCTAAAGCTCAGCAGGTACCTGATACCTATGCGCAGCCTTGGCAGCAGTATCAGCAACTGAAACAGAAAATCAATGCTTTGGTTTTACACGCTGATCAAATCAAGAATCAACTGAAAAAAGAATCTGAGTTCGTAGAAAAAGATCCGAAAACAGGAAAATTAATTGATGTAAGTGAAAACTTCTCTGCTTTAAACAACAATGAAGCGACTACCTCTTACTTCTTTAAAGACGGAGACGAAAATTCAGCTTCTAAAGGAGCTATGGAATTGAAAGCTAAAATTGATGATGTAAGAAACTTCATCAACTCTACTTTCGGAGGTAATTCTCAATTAAAAGATTTGATCGACAGAGCCAATAAGTCATTAATTGCTGAATATCCAAAAGGACAGTCTCCTAATAATAAGACTTGGCTTCAGAATAAATTCTACCATCAGCCACTTATTGCAGCATTGTCTAATCTTGAGATTATCCAGAATGATGCAAGAAACGTACAGTCTGATGCATTAGCCTTATTATTACAGGAAAAAGTTGATGCAAGCATTAAGTTTACAAGCTACGAAGCTATTGTATCAGCACCGGTGGATGTTGTTGCAGGTAAACCTGCTGAAGCAGTTGTAATGTTAGGAAATTATTCCAACAGTAACAAAATCAGTATTTCAGGTGTAGGAAGACAGGAAAATGGTAAAGGATATGCAACTTTAAATACAAGTGGAATCGGAGAGCATACGTTAAGTGGAAATATTACATTAACAGATGCCACAGGTAAAGCACAAAACTTCCCATTCACGCATACTTATAATGTAATTGCGGGTCCTCAGGAGGTGAAGCTTCAGAAAGGATTATTGCTTTCAGCTGATAAAATGAACGTGATGTACAGAGGTCTTGAGAACCCTGTTTCAGGATCTATTTTAGGTGCTGATAATGCGAAACTTTCATTGTCTGCTCCGGGAGCTGCTGTAAGAAGCACAGGTCCTGGTAAGTGGAATGTGAAGCCAGGGGCTGGAAATGTACTGAAACTTACTTTATCCGGAACTGATCCTTACGGAAAATCAATTTCTCAGGTATTTGAGTACAGAATTAAGAATATTCCTCCTCCACAAGGCCAGATTAGAGGTAAAACTTCATTACCGATGCCAGCTACTTCGGTTGCAAACCAACAGCTTCAGGCGGTTATTCCGGACTTCGATTTCCCGGTAACATTTAATGTAACTTCCTTCATGGTAAGAATTCCGGGTAGAGCAGCATTGCAGATTCAAGGTAATTCACTACAGGATGCAGCCGGATTGTTAAGAAATTTAAGACCTGGTGATGGAGTATATATCTTTGATATTAAAGCTACCGCTGTAGGATTAGGAGATTATAAAATTGGAAATATCTCACCTGTATTAATTAATGTCCAATAAAATTAATTCGATCATTATGAAAAAGTATATTAGCAGTTTTTTAGTATTGGTTTCGGGATTTGTATTTTCCCAGACTATCCTGAATGCCTCTTCTCCTGAGGAGTTCAGAAAGATGAGAGCTGAGAACAAAATGAAAGTAGGAGATACCGTTATCGACAAAAAGGTAAAGCCCCTTGAATATGGCTATGTTGAAGAAAAGGATATCCTGAAAAGCATGTTTGTTTGGGAGGTTATTGATATGAATGATAAGATCAATCAGCCTTTCTATTACAATAATCCGGATGGGTTATTATCTACTGAAACAAAATCTTTATATAAACTTTTGCTGGATGGCGCAATGAACGGCGATATCACAGAGGTATATGATGACGAAAATTTCGTGGTAAGGCTTACTCCTCAGCAAATCAAAGATAGATTAGTAAGTGTACGTGTTGATGATGAAGCTGTGAATATCCTGAACAGTGGACGTCAGCTGACCGAGCAGGAGAAAAAAGAGCTTACAGACGTTTATGAGACTACTACTGATAAGGTTAAGGTTCTAAAGGTATTCGGTATGTGGTTTATTGACAAAAGAGATGGTCAGTTGAAGTACAGACCTCTTGGGATTGCTGCGATGGGGCCGGATCCTCAAATGATCGGTAGAGTTGGTCCTGACGGACAGCCTATCGAAGGGGCTAATGATCTTATTGATCTTTTCTGGGTATACTATCCGAATGCAAGGGATATTTTAGCAAACAATTATGTATACAACAGAAAAAACACTTCTGCAGATCTTTCTTTTGATGATCTGATCAATGCAAGAAGATTCTCTTCTGTGATCTTCAAATCTTCTACAGGGCTTGGAGACGGAGTAATCAAAGACTATATTCCGAGAGATGCTGATGATCAGCTTGAAGAAAGCGACAGAATCAAGGCACAGATCCTGAAAATGGAAAACGATATGTGGAATTATTAAGATTTCACTTGATAATTATAGAAAACCTGAGTATTTTTACTCAGGTTTTTTTATTATGGAAAATGTAGATTACATTATTGTAGGAGACGGATATGCCGCACTTTTTTTCGCGCATCAACTGATTAAAACGGGTAAATCTTTTGTCGTTTTTTCGGAAAAGAGAAAAAGTGCATCTCAGATTTCTGCTGGCATTATAAACCCGGTGGTTCTAAAAAAATTCACGACATTCTGGAAAGCTCAGGAACAGATCGATTTTTTAAAGCAGACTTTAGAAGAAATAAAGAGATATACGGGAAAAAATTATCTGATCAATGCACCTATCCACAGAATATTCCATGATGAAAAAGAAAAGGAGCTCTGGCTTAAAAAGTCGGAAAATGGTGAGCTTAAAAATTTTTTAGATAGAAAATTCGATCCTTTAGAGACTATTAAAAACGATTTTCAGACCGGAAAGGTCAATCAGTCTGCGAGACTTGATGTAAGCGGCTTTTTTACAGGTTTATTTAGTTTTTTGCAAAAAGATCGTCGTCTTGTTCATGAAAAATTCAATTACTCGGATTTGGATCTTTCCGGGCAGTGTTACCAGAATTTCAAATATCAAAATATTGTGTTTTGTGAAGGGATGGGTGTAAAACAAAATCCTTTTTTTTCTGAGATTCCGGTTAATGCAAATAAGGGGCACCATATTAGAGTAAACCTTTCACAACCGATCCCTGAAAATCTCACCATTAAAAAGAAACATTTCCTTTTTCCTTTAACAGAATCGACATATTTTTATGGCGGGACCTATGACAGGGAACAGCTTCATGATGAGATTGATCAATCTGCGGTAGAACAGCTGAAAAATGGACTGAAAGAATTTTACCCGTATGAATTCAGCGTACAAGAGGTAAACTTCGGATTCAGGCCTACCGTAAAAGACCGACGTCCTATTATTGGTCAACATCCGGTTTACAACGATCTATACGTTTTTAACGGCCTTGGCGCGAGAGGAATCCTCAACGGTTGTTATTTTTCTAAAAGCTTGTTTGATTATATTGAAAATAAAATTCATTTACCAGAAGAAGTTTCTCTTGAAAGATTTAAGGTCAGATAATCCAAATCATTGTATGATCGTTCAAAATTTCTTATCTTGATTAAAAGAGAAAGTATGGACGAAAATATTTTAGGAATTATTGCAGGGATTCTGACTTCGGTATCAATGATTCCACAACTCGTGAAAGTTTTGAAGGAAAAAAATGCGGAAGACCTTTCCTGGGCGATGATTATGGTCCTGATTTCCGGACTCTCACTATGGGTATGGTACGGATTTTTAAAGAATGAACTCCCCATTATCCTTTCTAATGCTTTTGCAGTGATCGTAAATATCATCTTACTGATCTGTTGCATGATCTATAAAAAACGGAATAAAGAACAAAAGTCATAGTCTTAAATATAAAAACACTTCGGCTTCCTGGCTGAAGTGTTTTCATTTATATTGATGTGTTTATTTTAGGGTTTAATTGGAAGCCATACCGGTGCCTGAAGAGCCTTTATTTTTCTTGTGATGAAATAAAACCATATTATATCCTTTTCGCAGAAAAATAACTTCTCCCCTTACATCAGAATACTGATAATCCGCATCTGCTGCAGTATATTCGGGAAGCTCATGGCTTTTTTTCAATTCGTAGGTTTTCCCATCGAGACGTATAACAGCAGTATTTTCTGTTTCATTGACAGCCACTTCCAGCTGGTCTCCAAAGTCGTCAGTAAATACATCTTTAACAATTTTATCGTTACTGATATTTTCTTTCTGTGCAGGAATTTCATTCAGTACCTCTTCATCCTTAACCTGATGTTTGCAGGATATTGACGAAAGCACCATTAAAATGGTAAAAATTTGAACTAAGTTTTTCATAGGTTGTGATTTTAGCGTAATTCATTTATTAGGTGTTAAATATCTATAAATTTACGATAAAATTGAAAATATTTTGTTAATTTTTTATAAATTATTAAAAATGATTAATGATACTTGCATCTCATTATTCTACTTTTTTAGTGATAGAAAGCAATCCAGAGAATTATCTGCAATTTAAATGTTAATAAAATTGTGATTTTTTAACATTTTAACTGCTTTTATAATGTTTCATCTTTAAGCAAATCGAATGCCAAAGTTTATTTTCCCTAGGCTTTTTGTGTGCAAATGATTTAACAGTAAGCAGTTGGCTGGTAGTGTCTCTTCAGAAAACAGATCATTCAGTTCTTTTAAAGGAATGTTAAATATTGTTAACAATCACTGCGATTATAATAAAAAGCCGCCGATTAATCGGGGTAATACCATACATTTGTGCCTTGAAAATCATGAGAAACTATATAGTGTATTTTTTGACAACTCTTTTTCTGCTATTTGTAGTAGAAAGCAAGATTAATGTCAGGACACTTAATAGCAATTATACTTCTCATTCTTCTCAAAAACTTCCCAAAAGAGCCAACCGGCTCAATCAGACTTATGAAAAGCTTTCTATACAGCAAAGTTTTGATGACGTAAGTGATTCCTATTCGCTGGAGATGTCCGAAGAGGATTTCCAGTTTTCGGATACTTTTCAGTCGATTGCTATATTAGCCTGTGTTTTTACACTGATATATATCTACGGCCTCAAAAGTTATAAGAAATTAAAGCCTACGGTTCACGGCTTTCTTTCAGAAATTTTCAATAATAAAAGATTTATTCTGATCCGTTCGATCAGAATATAATTCCATTTCATCCCCCTTAGCGGGTTTATTCTGCGTTGTAATGCCGGTAATCATTACATCGTACGTATCCCTTTTACTATTTTCCTATTAAAACATTAACGATTTATATAAACTCTAAAATTATGAAAAGAGTTGTCGCAAGCATTGCGCTAAGCAGTCTTTTATTGTTCAGCTGTAACAAGAAAAAAGAAGAAAAAGAAGAAGCTGCAGTTTATCCGGTAACGTCTCCTGTTGTCATGGACACGGTAATCGATAAGGAATATGTAGCCCAGGTCAGATCTGTAAAGAACATCGAAGTTCGTGCACAGGAAAAAGGTTTTCTCGAAAAAATCTTTGTGGATGAAGGTCAGTTCGTACATCAGGGACAGACATTGTTCAGGATTATGCCTAAACTTTATCAGGCAGAATTACTGAAAGCCCAGGCCGAAGTTGCCCAGGCTACGATTGAATTGAAAAATGCCAGTACCCTGGCCAGTAACAACATTGTTTCGAAAAATGAAAGAGCAATGGCTAAGGCTAAGCTGGATGCGGCAAATGCTGAAGCAAAGCTGGCTCAGATCCACCTGTCTTTTACAGATATTAAAGCGCCTTTTTCAGGAATTATCGACAGAATTCCACTAAAACTGGGAAGTCTGGTTGATGAAGGAGACCTGCTGACATCACTCTCTGATAACAACGATATTTATACCTATTTCAATGTTTCAGAACCAGAGTACCTGAATTATCAGAGAAATGTTGCATCAAGAGGCAGCAAAATGGTGGATCTCGTCATGGCAAACGGGGATATTTTTCCTCAGAAAGGTGAAGTTCAGACGATTGAGGGAGAATTCGACAGTGAGACAGGAAATATTGCTTTCAGGGCAAAATTTCCGAACCCGGACAAATTGCTGCGAAATGGCGAAACCGGAAAAGTGAGAATGACCTTACCAATGAAAAATGCCTTAATTATTCCTCAAAAAGCAACCTATGAAATTCAGGACCAGAAATATGTGTTTGTTGTGGACAAAAATGGCGTTGCCAAATCCAGAAATATCAAAGTAGCATACGAGCTTCCGGACGTGTACGTTGTGGGTTCAGGGCTGGTGACCGGCGATAAGATTTTGTTGGAAGGCGTACAGAAAGTAAAGGATGACCAGAAAGTGCAGACCAAATTCCAGGATCCGAAAAAAGTTCTTCATTCATTGAAATTAAAAGCAGAATAAAAATACGATAACTGATAAGTGATGACTGATCCTGTAAGACAGTCACGTCATCATCTGTCATTCATCATTAATAATTTATCATTATTTTATGTTTAAGAAATTCATTCGCAGACCTGTTCTGTCTATCGTAATCTCTTTGATTATCGTATTTATGGGCGTTTTATCTTTATTAAAATTGCCCATCACACAGTTTCCTTCGATTTCTCCTCCAAAAGTAAATATTACGGCAGAATATCCTGGTGCCAACAACGAATTGCTGATCAAATCAGTGGTTATTCCTCTTGAAAGAGGGCTAAACGGTGTGCCGGGAATGAAATATATGACTTCCGATGCCGGAAACGACGGGGAAGCCTCTATTCAGGTCGTTTTTGATCTCGGGACCGATCCGAATGTGGCGGCTGTAAACGTTCAGAACCGGGTTTCTTCGGTGGTAAACAAACTTCCGCCGCTGGTTGTTCGTGAAGGGGTAAAAATCACCCGTGAAGAGCCGAACATGCTGATGTACATCAACCTCTACAGTGATGATCCCAAAGCCGACCAAAAGTTCCTGTTCAACTATGCAGATATCAATGTGATGTCTGAATTGAGAAGGGTAAGTGGTGTCGGTTTCGCAGATATCCTGGGAACCAGGGAATATGCCATGCGTATCTGGCTGAAGCCGGACCGTCTGACAGCATACAGCATTTCAGCCGACGAAGTAATGGAATCTCTGAACCAGCAGAGTCTGGAAGCATCTCCCGGCAAAACAGGGGAAAGTTCCGGAAAAAGATCCCAATCCTTTGAATATATTTTAAAATATCCCGGCCGTTTCAATAATGAAAAAGATTATGGAAATATTATTCTTAAGGCAAAACCGGACGGAGAATTCATAAGACTGAAAGATGTCGCCGATATCGAATTCGGGTCGTCCATGTATGATATTTATTCTACATTAAACGGAAAACCTTCAGCAGCGATCACCGTAAAACAATCGTATGGTTCCAATGCCAGCGACGTTATCAAAAACGTAAAGTCGCTGATGGAAGAACTGCAGAAAACCACCTTCCCGAAAGGAATGCATTACGATATCAGCTATGACGTGTCTAGATTCCTGGATGCTTCCATTGAAAAAGTAGTACATACATTGTTTGAGGCGTTCATCTTGGTAGCCATTGTGGTATTCCTGTTCCTGGGTGACTGGCGGTCTACGCTGATTCCTGCCTTAGCGGTTCCGGTTTCATTGGTTGGAACTTTTGCAGTAATGTCTGCATTCGGGATTACTTTAAATATGATCTCACTCTTTGCCCTCGTCATGGCAATCGGGGTGGTGGTCGATGATGCGATTGTGGTTATTGAAGCAGTCCATGCCAAAATGGAAGAGAAGCATCTTTCGCCTTTAAAGGCAACGGAAGAAGCCATGCATGAAATCAGCGGGGCGATCATCGCAATTACCTTGGTTATGGCTTCCGTATTTATTCCGATTGCGTTCATGTCTGGTCCTGTTGGGGTTTTCTATCGTCAGTTTTCGATCACGATGGCTTCTGCTATTATCCTTTCGGGCGTGGTTGCATTAACGCTGACACCGGCTTTATGTGCTTTAATATTAAAAAACAATCACAATAAACCGAAAAGAAGAACGCCGGTTACTGTATTTTTAGATAAATTCAATAATTTATTTACGAAAGGTGCCGGAAAATACGAAGGATTGCTGAATAAAACGGTGAAAAAGAAAACCGTAACTTTACCTTTATTGCTGGCATTTTGTGCATGTACTTTCTTCCTTAGCAATTCACTTCCTTCAGGGTTTATTCCCGCTGAAGATCAGGGGATGATTTATGCCATCATCCAGACACCTCCCGGCTCTACACTGGAGAGAACAAACCAGATTGCCAGGGAACTATTAAGGGAGTCTGAAGATATTGACGGCGTACAGTCTGTTTCTTCACTCGCAGGATATGAAATCCTAACGGAAGGAACCGGATCCAATTCGGGAACCTGTCTGATCAATCTTAAAAGCTGGGAAGACCGTAAGGAATCTGCTGCAGAAATCATTGAAAAGCTTGAAGAAAAAGCCAAAAATATTCCCGGAGCCAATATTGAATTCTTCCAGCCGCCGTCTATTCCCGGATATGGTGCAGCGGGTGGTTTCGAACTCCGTCTGCTGGATAAGGCCGGAAGTGGCGACTATCACAAGATGGAACAGGTAAGTAACGAATTTGTAAAAGAACTCAAAACACGCCCGGAACTTGGTTCTGCATTTACATTCTATTCCGCGAGTTTCCCGCAATATATGCTGAAAGTAGATAATGATCTTGCCGAGCAGAAAGGGGTGACGATTGAAAATGCGATGGATAACTTATCAACCCTGATCGGATCCAATTACGAAACCAGTTTCATTCGCTTCGACAGGCCTTATAAGGTGATCGTTCAGGCTGGTCCACAATATCGTGCGTTGCCAAGTGATTTATTGAAGCTTTATGTTAAAAACGATAAGGATCAGATGGTTCCATACTCAGATTTTATGCATCTGGAAAAAGTATACGGTCTTTCTGAGATCACAAGACATAATATGTACAATTCGGCAGAGGTGAGCGGAACTCCGGCACCGGGATACAGTTCCGGGCAAGCCATTGCAGCCATTAAAGAAGTTGCGGATAAAACGCTTCCGAGAGGTTTCGGGATTGATTGGGCCGGTATATCCAAGGATGAAGTAAGCAGGGGAAATGAAGCTATTTTTATCTTCCTGGTCTGCCTTGGATTCGTTTATCTTATTCTCTCGGCACAGTACGAAAGTTTCATTCTGCCGTTGCCGGTTATTTTATCCTTGCCAACGGGTATTTTCGGAGCTTTCTTATGTTTAAAATTATTAGGATTGGAAAACAATATTTACGCTCAGGTGGCCATGGTTATGCTGATCGGGCTTTTAGGTAAAAATGCCGTACTGATCGTAGAATTTGCCGTGCAGAAAAAAGCTGAAGAGGGAATTCCTGTCGCGCAGGCTGCCATCGAAGGAGCGGCCATCCGTTTCCGTCCGATCTTAATGACATCCTTTGCCTTCATTGCAGGTCTTATTCCGCTGGTAATGGCAACAGGGCCGGGAGCTATCGGTAACAGGACGATCGGTACAGCCGCCGCAGGAGGGATGCTTATCGGAACCGTTTTCGGATTAATGATAATCCCTGGCCTGTATTATATCTTCGGAACGATTGCGGAGAAATCGAGACTGGCGAGATATGAAGAAGAAAACCCGCTAACAGAACAAACAGAACCTTACCAACACGATGACAAACATGAAGATTTATAATAAATATATAGCAGCCATTGCCTTATCGCTTGTTTTAGCAAGCTGTAAGGCGCCTATGGCGACCGTAATAAAAGACGAGGTCAAAGAAAACGTACCTCCGAACTTTAATCAGGAAGATCAGGGAGACGCTGGTAATAACAGCGGGACGACACCCTGGAGACAATTTTTCACCGATCCTAATTTGGTGTCACTAATTGAAACTGCCCTAAAGAATAATCAGGAGCTGATGATCACTCTTCAGGAAATCGAGATTGCCAAGAGTGGGGTTTTAGCTAAAAAAGGAAGACTGACTCCTACGGTTTCTGCTGGAGTTGGGGCAGGGGTAAAAAAAGCCGGCCGATACACCAGCGAAGGTGCAGGTGATGCCACCACGGAAATTGAACCCGGAAAGGAAATGCCCGATCCGCTGGGAAATTTTGAAGGAGGCCTGATGGCGAATTGGGAAATAGACATCTGGAAAAAGCTCAGAACAGAGAAGGAATCCGCAGTAGCCCACTATCTTTCTACCGTAGAAGGAAAGAATTTTGTTCTTTCCAATCTCATCGAGGAGATTGCAGATAATTATTATGAGCTTCTGGCTTTAGACAACCAGCTGGACATTATTCAGCAGTATACGAAACTTCAGCAAAAAGCTCTTGAAATTTCTAAAATCCAGAAGGAAGCCGCTGCGGCTACGGAATTGGCGGTAAAGAAATTTGAAGCGGAACTGGCCAAATCCAAAGCGACCGAGTATACCATCCGTCAGCAGATTACGGAAAAAGAAAATGAGATCAATGCGCTTTGCGGACGATATCCGCAGCCGATCGTGAGAACGAAAGATGATTTTATGACCACTCTTCCGCAGACGGTTTATACGGGGATTCCTTCGCAGCTACTGGCAAACAGACCGGACATCAAACAGGCTGAATTAGAATTAAAATCAGCAAAGTTAGACGTAGAAGCGGCGAGAAAAGAATTTTATCCTACGCTGGAAATTTCTGCAACATTAGGATTGGAGGCCTTTAAACCTTCTTATCTTGTTAAACTGCCGGAATCTATGGCTGCCAGCCTGGTAGGAGAGCTTGCCGGTCCGCTGATCAATAAAAGTGCGATCAAAGCTAATTTCCAGACCGCAGATGCACGGCAGATCCAATCTCTGTATGAGTACGACAAAACAATTCTTAATGCGTACCTGGATGTGGCCAATCTCATGTCTAAAGTAAAAAATATTGACCAGTATTACAAACTGAAGTCTGAAGAAACCAAGGCTTTGGAACAATCGATAGATATAGCGAATCAGTTATTCAGAAACTCGAGGGCAGATTATCTGGAAGTGCTCCTGAACCAGAGAGATGCCCTTGATGCAAAAATGGAACTGGTGGAAGCTAAACAAAAACAGCTGAGTACAGTTGTGGACATTTATAAGAGCTTAGGCGGAGGCTGGAAGTGATTATAAATCTTTAATGTTTTAAAAGAAAAGAGACTGCCCGTAAGGAACCAGTCTCTTTTCGATTTTATTGAATCGTAACAAAAAAGAGGTTCGGAAGGAACCTCTTGTTCATTTACCAGCAGGATATGCAGCAGTAAATTTATGATATGGTTATTAGTTTACGAAAATGGTTATTAGTTTAAAATTAAATTTTAAAAAAACCAGCCTCCCTAAAAAGTAATCTCCCTGTTAAGGAAGGCGGTAAGATTATTATTGAATCATCATGTTTTTTTGCGGTTATTAGCTTTACCCTCTACGTATGTTTTTATGGTTTTGTTTTTTCTTCCTTATCTGTTATTGATTCAAAAATATCAGCTTCATTTCACATGTAAAAATGTTTGTTGTCTTTATTCGTAAATTATGACAGTCTATTTCAAGGGTCTTTTAAGTTTAATATTCTGATTATCAGTTTTTATTTTTGTAAAATAGAAATTTTCAGATATTTAATATTAATTCATACTTGTTTGATAAATACCGCTATTTTTTTGTAATTTTGAGCGCTGTTTATAACCAACTTTACTAAGGTGATCAAAAAAATATTTCTTATACTTTGTGGTGTATGCTTCCAGTTTATCCTTTCGCAGGAGTCTTATACTGAGTATTATCAGCTGAGAAAGAAATATGAAAATTTCGATGAAAATAATGCAAAGGCTTTTCCTTATATTCAGCCTTATATCAATAAAGCTAGGCGGGAGAAAAACTACGAAAAGCTGGTTCAGGGATATAAAGATGCTGTCTTTTATTCTTTTTTAGATGATGAAAAGCTGAAATATGCCGACAGTATGGTCTGGGCCGCAAAGCTTTCCAACGATAAAGACCTTCTCATCACGGCCCATATTGATAAAGGGGTGATCTATTATTACAACTATAAAAAATACCAGCTTGCGCTCAACGAATATCTTGAAGCGTATCAGTATTCCAAAAATACGAAAAACGATTATCTCAAATACCAAAATCTGTACCATATCGGTGTCGTAAAGAGTTATCTGGGATACTATGACGAAGCCGCCGAATTATTCAGTAAATGCCTGGATTATTACAAAGAAAGGTCTTCGTTAAAACTCCATCCTAATGAAGTTTATAATAATAAAAAAGGATATCTCAACAGTCTTCACCAGTTGGTCATTTGTTACAGGCATTCAGGCAGATACAGGGAATCGGATGCGGCAATAGAGAAAGGTCTTTCTGAAGCCGGAAACGATAAGGATTATGCACAGGAAAGAGCCTATTTTCTTTTGTCAAAGGGTATTTCCGAATACAGAAATAAACGTTATCAGGCGGCTCTCGCGAACCTCAGCCAATCTCTTCCAGCAATAAAAAGAAGCAGGGATTTTGCAAGACTTTCCGTGAACTATTTTTTCATCGGGAAAAGCTATCTTAAGCTTGAAGATACTCAAAAATCAGTAGTTTATTTCAAAAAGATTGATTCTATTTTCAATAAACACCAGTTTATCCTCCCGGAACTCAGGGAAAACTATGAGATTCTTATTAACGACAGCAAGAAAAACAGAGATCAGTCGACCCAGCTTTACTATACCAGTCAGCTCCTGAAAGCAGACAGTATCATGTCCCGGGATTTCAGTTATCTCTCGCCAAAAATCCATAAGGATTACGATACAAGGTCGCTGCTGGAAGAGAAAAATAAGCTTCAGAAGATCAATTACCTGGTTACGGTGATTATTATTCTCCTGGTTATCTGGGCAATAGGTCTCATCATGCTTTTTGCAAAAAAACAGAAAAAAGCAAAAGAGATTAAGCAAAAATATATCCTGCTTGAAGAAAAGTATGTGAAAGATCAGGACATTGACGATCCTGCCGATGTTCCGGAAAATCAGGTCATTCCGGTAGAGGAGAAAAAGGCCAATCTTCATGAAAGAAAAGTAGAGGAACTGCTCCGGAAGCTGAAAACATTTGAAAATAAAAAAGGATTTATCCAGAAAGGTCTCACGATCAGTAAACTGGCCTCACAATTGGGAACCAATTCAAACTACCTTTCGCAGGTGATTAATGAACATAAAGGAGGGAATTTCAACAAATACCTGAGTCAGTTAAGGATTCACTACATCACTAACCTGCTGTTTGAAGATAAGAAATACCTGAAATACAGCATAGAAACCCTCGCCAGAGAATGTGGAATAGCTTCCCGACAGAATTTTTCAGACCTTTTTTATGAAATCAACGGAATACGCCCCACGGATTTTATTAAAAAAAGGATCCAGGAATTGGAAGATCAGAAAGAATGTTAATGTGAAAAACTCGTCATAATCTTTATTGCTCGTTTTTATATGTTTTAGCTCATATAATCATTACTATTACAGTCAACAGAGCCGTAAAAGGATCCAACCTAAAAAAATCCTGTTTAATCAAAGTAGATTATTTCATTTTCTTATAATGCAGTGAGTTTTTTTGTCCAGAATCACTGTTCATCATATCTTCTCAATAAAACCATTACACTGGTTTCCATCTTAATAAAATATCTTTTTTAAATTATAGATTTTTAAAATAATACGACAAGATTTGACGTCGTGTAGAATTAATTTTACATCAAATAAAAGTTAATTCTACATATGCTATGTGTCAATTATATAATTTTGTTTTTCGAAATAAACAATAACAAAAAAATCGTTTTAAAAAAAATAATATCTTTGCACCAAAGTGTGATAAACTAATAACATGAAAATTCAAAATATGAAAAAATTCCTCTTGCCTTCAGTGCATCATTTGTTCTATTGTCAAC
>JBMDXW010000239.1:0-3265 GCA_048594965.1 Chryseobacterium sp. | reverse complement strand
TCTCATCTCGAATATGGCGGTGAGGGGGTCCGCCATATTAGTGTCCGGTAATGTACACCATAATTATACTTTTCTATTAGTATACAATATGTTGTCATTATTCTTTGTCCGGTAATGTGTTGCTGTTTTGTTTTGAATCTGTCATTTTATGCAGTACAGGATGCACTACAGAAGAATGATGATTATGCCAAAGAAAGCCAGAGAACTGTCGGCACTTGCCGTTTCCAGACTTAAAGCTGATGGGCGTTATGCCGTTGGCGGGGTGGATGGATTATATCTACGGATTGCCGGACGCTCTCGCGCATGGGTCCTGAGTGTGGCAATGGGAACCCGAGTTAACAAAGCAGGTAAGACGGTTCCCCGGCGTCTGAACATGGGGCTGGGTCCATGTCAGGAGGTTTCTCTGGCAGAAGCGCGTGACAAAGCGCGTGAGGTGCGTAAGCAAATCCGTAATGGCATTGATCCCCTTGAAGAAAAACACGCTCGTAAAGCGTTTCAGGAAGCTCAGGCCCGTAAACAAAAAACCTTCCGTGAATGCGCTGAAGCGGTGCTGGAAATTAAGGCTACTGAATTAAAGAATAAAAAACATGTGGCGCAGTGGCGTTCTACACTGGAAACCTATGCTTACCCGGTTGTTGGTGATAAAGCGGTCAGTGAAATTACCAAGATGGATTTGCTGGCAATTCTCGAACCAATCTGGTTAACCAAAAATGAAACAGCCAGTCGTGTGCGGGGACGTATCGAAACGGTCATGGATTACGCCAAGGCGAAAGAGTATTTCGAAGGAGATAACCCTGCTGCATGGAAAGGGGTATTAAAACCCTTGTTGCCAATGCCAAGTAAAGTTCAGACCAAAAAACATCATGCGGCATTACCTTATAAAGAAATAGCCTCATTTATGGCAGAGCTACGCCAGCGGGTAGGAATTTCAGCCAGAGCACTGGAGTTTTCCATACTGACGGTTGCCCGTTCTGGTGAAATTAGAGGGGCTGAATGGTCAGAAATCGATCTGGATACGAAAACGTGGATTATCCCTGCTGAAAGGATGAAAGCCGCGAAAGAGCATCGTGTACCACTGTCTGATACTGCTGTTGAGATTCTTAAGGTTTTACCACGATTTACAGATAACAATCTTGTTTTTCCAGCCCCCCGTGGTGGACAACTATCAGATATGTCATTAACAGCGGTATTAAAACGCATGGGTCGTAGTGATTTAACCCAACACGGTTTCCGATCTACGTTTCGTGAATGGGCCGGGGAGACAACAACATACCAGAGGGAGGTGATTGAACATGCTCTGGCTCACCAGTTGGCAGATAAAGCTGAAGCTGCTTACCAGCGTGGCACCTTATGGCCTAAACGTGTTGCGTTAATGGATGACTGGACAAGCTATTGTTCTGTAGGGTAAAACACCTAAAAACAGACTAATGGATAGCAGATAATGAAAAGAAGTGAAATCAGGAAGGCGGTTGAATCGTGGTTTGAAATTGAGCGCTATGACGCAATTGAACAACTCACCCTACAGCAGTTTTATGTTGAGATTGAGCGGCGTATCTTGGCTTACAAAATGTTACAGAAGCGAGATACATTGCCGCCCCTGAACAGACTCTTGCTGGATGATTACCGCAATAAGATCCTGAGAGGCGAAATTTTATTCAGTGGCGATACATCCACGCAGGGGCATGGGCTTGCCAGAACCTACGCTGTTGTCCCGGTAACCTGCAGTAATGCGCAACTATATGCGAAAAGTTTAACACTGCTTGCAACCCACCCTGAAACATCCCAAAAAAGTCAGTCTGAATACCTGTCGGAGTATCTGAAGGAGTCCGGGATAAAAAGCCTGTCTTCGATTACTGTCGATATCTTCCTACAGGAGGCATCAACCGAAGACATTATTGAACACCTGAAAGTGCTAATCCCTCAATGGAAAAAACAGCTAAAAATGAATGCTCCGGCGGTGAGGGAGTATCGATTTGGTAAAAGTACATTCAGGAAAATCATTGAATACCGTCTCATACCCATGATGGATCTCATTTTTTGGGGAGCAGATAATGGCGATATCAAAATTCCACTTTCCCTGATGTCTTCACTTCTTCATGAGGACAGTGATAACGATCGTGATGAAGGAATGCTAAAGGCAACGGATTACCCACTGGCAATGGCATTCCTGACAGATGAAAACTATCTGAAATCACTTGAAGATTATATGATGGAAAACAATTACTTAAAGGATATTCCGGTTTCTGTACACGTCAGAGACGATATAAAGAAAAAAGCAGCCAAGTAAAAAGGGTTACGTTCGCCTTGAGCGAACGTGATCACATCCAGTTCCGACCATCTTTTTCCCGTTCACTTCCCCGCAATTTTTTCAAGAAACTCTTCTGCCAGCATCCCTAAAAAATCACAAGCGAATTCGCTATTATTTTCCTCGTCGCAACAACATAGAGAAAAACGAAATCTCATAGAGATTACGTAAAACAACAGAGGAAAAGACAAATGATAAACAACATAAAGAAAAACAAAATCTCTACGGGATTACGTGAAAATAATAACGAGCAAAGATATATAACAAATGAAATCGCAGGGAAAAGATTAATCCGCGTACGTGAAGTATTACGCCGGGTGGGGTTCAGTCGTACCACATTATATGAGCGTATTAAGGAAGGGAGTTTTCCCGATAGAGTAAAAATAGGGCTAAGATCTGTGGCCTTTGTTGAAAGTGAGATTGATGCATGGATTGAAAAAGTGATTGCTGAATCTCGCTGTGTATCTGAATACAACCATTTAAATAAAAGAGGGTAATATGAAAAACAGAACTATTCTGCCATGTGTAATAACTGTCACTAATGATGAAACAGAAATATTTATGGAAATGGCTGTAAATAACTTTAAAAAGCATCTTCAGGTTATGATTGACTGTATGGGCGATGATTATGAGCGTCATTTTAAAGACAGACGTTATATTGAAGATGTGATTGCCAAAGTGATCGAAAGAACAAAACAAGATTTTGCTGAGACAATGAAAGATAATAAAGGAAAGGAATATTATCTGTTCTTGGATGAGGTGAGAAGGAATCTGAGAGTTATTTACTCTGCGTATCGTACTAACTATTAATGAGAGAGGTGAATATGAACGAAAAATGTTTAGGCTGGAATGAAATACCCGTTAAAATATCTGCAAGCAATGCTGATACAGCAAACTTTGCTACTGATGTTGTAAATACCTATAACGAGTTAATACATTACTTATACTTTAATCTAAGGG
>JBMDXW010000238.1:0-5382 GCA_048594965.1 Chryseobacterium sp. | reverse complement strand
CAGACGGAAGGGCACAGCGGCGGCCATCGAGATTCCCGACTCGGAATCTGACGGGTCCGGCTCCGTGGCCGCATCACCTTTCTCCACACCCAGCTCCGCAGGGGCCGATGTCGACATGTCTATCATCGGTGCCGTTTTCGGAGCTGTCGGTACGGCAGGACAGAGATGTACTTCCACCAGAAGGCTGATCATTCATGAAAGCGTTTATGATGAAGTTAAAAACAGACTTGTAAAAGCATACGGACAGCTGAAGATCGGGAATCCTCTGGATGAAAACAATCATGTGGGGCCGCTTATCGATACCGACGCAGTAAACATGTATCAGGAAGCCATTAAAAAAGGTAAAAAAGAAGGCGCAAAATTCATCGTGGAAGGTGCAGTGCTGAAAGGAAAAGGTTACGAATCCGGATGCTACGTCAAACCATGCATTGCCGAGGTGAAGAATTCTTATGAAATCGTACAGCACGAAACATTTGCTCCGATTTTATATCTTATTAAATACAAAACCCTTGAAGAAGCCATAGCCATCCAGAATGATGTTCCACAAGGTTTATCATCTGCTATCATGACGCAGAATTTGAGAGAAGCAGAATTATTCCTTTCCCATGCCGGTTCGGATTGCGGTATTGCCAATGTGAATATCGGAACTTCAGGAGCGGAGATCGGTGGTGCATTCGGAGGTGAAAAAGAAACCGGAGGCGGAAGAGAGTCTGGTTCCGATGTGTGGAAATACTACATGAGGAGACAGACGAATACCATCAACTATACGACAAACCTTCCTTTAGCACAAGGGATTAAGTTTGATCTTTAACATAAAATTACGAAATTCAGAGATTTTAAAAATTAAAAATTGTCAACTTTAATATGGTAATCTCTTTGTTTCCACCTTATTAAATTTTTATCATTAATCAACCCTAAGATTAATTAAAATGGAACAAACAATTGATATACAAGTAAATAAAGTAAAAGAAACAGTAGGAAAACACGTTTTAGCCGACGGATTCGATTTCGTGATGGACATAGAAAAATCACACGGATCATGGCTTTACGACAAACTAACGAACAAAGAATACCTGGATATGTTTTCCATGTTTGCATCAGCATCAATCGGTTATAATCACCCATACCTGGTGGAAAAATCGGCATGGCTGGGAAAAATGGCGGTCAACAAGCCAACCCTGGCCGACGTTTATTCCGAAGAATACGCTCACTTCCTGGAAGTTTTTGAAAGGGTGGCCATTCCCGAAGAACTACAGTACGCATTCTTCATCGAAGGCGGCGCTCTGGCAGTTGAAAATGCCATGAAAGCATGCTTCGACTGGAAAACCCGCAAAAATTTTGAAAAAGGAATCGATATGGAAGCAGGCATGTGCATCCACTTCAGGCAGGCTTTCCACGGAAGAAGCGGATACACCTTAAGTCTTACCAACACCTCCGATCCCAGAAAATACCAGTATTTTCCAATGTTCGACTGGCCGAGAATCCTTAATCCTAAATTGACCTTCCCCATTACCGAGGAAAATCTGGAGGAAACCATCAGAAATGAAAGATTAGCTTTATTGAACATCGAAGAAGCCATCCTGATGAATCCTAACAAAGTCGCATGTATCATCATAGAGCCTATTCAGGCAGAAGGCGGTGACAATCATTTCAGGGATGAATTTTTATCCGGATTAAGAAAAATCTGTGATCAGAATGAGATCCTCCTAATTTTTGACGAAGTACAGACCGGAATAGGAATCACAGGGAAAATGTGGGCTTTTCAGCATTTCACGGCAAAACCGGATATTATTTCTTTCGGTAAAAAAGCCCAGGTTTGCGGAATTTTAGCCAGCAAAGAAAAATTCGATGAAATCCCCGATAATGTATTCCGGGAAAGCTCAAGAATTAATTCTACTTTCGGAGGCAATTTTATCGACATGCTGCGTTTCCAGCTTGTAATGGAAGTGATCGAGCAGGAAAATCTGGTCGACAATGCCAGAATTGTAGGAGCTTATTTATTGGAAGGCCTTCAGAAGCTTGCCGCAAAATATCCGGAAAAACTTGCAAATGCCAGAGGCAGAGGGCTAATGTGCGCGATCGATCTGCCAACCCATGAGCAGAGAAACGCCTTGCGAGACGAGCTCTGGAAAGACGGAATGATTATTTTATCATGCGGAGATCTGTCACTTCGATTCCGGCCACATCTTAATGTAACCCAAGAAGAAATCCAGCTTGCTTTGGATAAAATCGAGAATAACATTAACAAAATTTAAATTACGGATTTGTAATTTTCAAAAAAAAATCATAAATTTAGATACTCAAACGTAACAGAACATGGAAAGAAGTACAAGAGTATCAGTATTTGAAAGTGACAAACCAGCAGAAATTCAGCTTATTAAGTCTAAATTGGATGACGCTAATATTAAAAATGCTGTTGAAAACAACTACCTTACTTTTACAACAACGCCTACGGCAACCTCGCTGAAAGTAATGGTTAAACTGGAGGATGAAAAAAAAGCATTTGAGGTAATAGATGCCTATCTCCAGCAAAATGAAAATCAATAAAACAATTTCATAATTTTAAATTTTACTACTTCGAACCGAAAATTAATACCCATTAATTTTCGGTTTTTTTAGTGCAAAAAATTTAACAATTAAAAGACTTTGAAGTTAAAAATATGTTTTTTTCTAATTTCAATTCTCTTAATATTTAATTCTAAACAGACATGAATTCAGACATCAAGCTAAGAAAGGCGGACTGTGCAGACCGGGACACCATCTGGAATATTCTACAACAGGCAATAGAACGAAGAAGAAAAGACGGCAGCACACAGTGGCAGCAAGGATACCCGAATATACACACCGTAGAAAGTGATATTGAAAAGGGATTCGGATATGTGATGACGGTTGACGGAGAAATTGCCGTGTATGTTGCCCTGATCCTCAATGACGAACCCGCATATAGTACCATCGAAGGGGCATGGCTCAGTAACGGAGAATTTGTTGTTGTACACAGGGTAGCCGTCGACGAAAAGTTTGCCGGCCGCGGACTGGTGAAGATTTTATTTGATCATATTGAAGATTTCACCAGATCTCACCACATTCAAAGCATTAAAGTAGATACGAATTTTGACAATTTGGCTATGCTGAAAATTCTGGAAAGCAAAGGATATACGTATTGTGGCGAAGTATTTCTTGCCGGCGGCATGAGAAAAGCCTTTGAGAAGATTATTATTTAGTCTGAAAGTTAAATCTATTCTCATTGATTGTTTATAAAGCAATAGATTTATAAACTCTATTAAGTTTGTTCGTTTAGTTCTGAACTAATTTTTATTTTTGATCAAATTTATATACCATGCATAAGAGTATAGAAATTGATGAGAAAATTTTCCAGGATGCCGTAAAGTTTTATGGTACCATTTTTAACCTTCCTCCTTTAGCATCAAAAATTTATGCGTACCTTTTATTTGATTATGAAAAGGTGGGCATAACTTTTGACGAGTTCGTGGAAGTGCTTTCTGCAAGCAAAAGTTCGGTTTCGACCAGTATTTCACTTTTACTGAACGCCGAACTTATTGTAGACCACAACAAAATGGATGAGCGGAAACGGTATTTTTTCATCAATGACGGTTACAAAAAAATCAGATTTGAAAAAATAGTACAGAAAATGAAGGATGAACTACAACTACTGGATGCCTTAGACCATTTTAAGAAAAATCACGATGACGTTCACAATGAAAAAATAGAAGCCTATAAAGCACTTTTAAATAAAAATATAATTAACATTCAGGAATCTCTTAATAAACTATAAAATGAATAATAAGCTAGTTATACTTTCTGTTGCAGCACTTTCTTTGGTGGCCTGCAAAAAAGAAGCTCCTAAGCAGGACGGTCCTAAGCCTTATCCTGTTGTAAATGTGGAAGCTAAAAATATCGTAGGCTATCAGACGTTCCCGGCTACCATTCAGGGTAGGGTAAACAATGATGTGCGCGCTAAAATCCAGGGATATATCACAAAAGTTCTGGTAGATGAAGGTCAGTATGTCACCAAAGGGCAACCGCTGTTCCGTCTTGAAACCAATATTCTGAATGAGAATGCCGCCGCTTCAAAAGCCGGTATCAACGCTGCGGAATCTAATATCGCGGCAGCACAGGCAGCCGTAAATGCTGCTAATGTTGAAGTAAATAAGCTGAAGCCTCTTGTTCAGAAAAACATCATCAGCAATGTTCAGCTGCAGACCGCGCAGGCCAATCTCGCACAGGCCCAGGCACAGCTGAAGCAGGCCCAGGCAGCCAAAAGCCAGGCCGTAGCCAATTACAAAGGGGTAGAAGCCAATATCGAGTATTCGATCATCCGGGCTCCTATTTCAGGAGTTATCGGTAAGCTGCCTTTAAAAGTGGGAAGCCTTGTGGGCCCTTCGGACCAGACACCTTTAACGACAATTTCCGACACGTCAGAGATTTATGCCTACTTTTCGATGAATGAGAAAGAATATTTTGATTTCCTTGAAAAGTCTCCGGGTGCGACGATGACCGAAAAGATCAAAAACCTTCCGATGGTAGAATTACAGCTCGCCAATGGAAGCCTTTATCCTGAAAAAGGAAAAATAGAAGCGATCACCGGGCAAATTGACCCTACTACGGGTACCATACAGTTCAGAGTTGCCTTCAGCAATGCACAAAAACTTTTGAGCAATGGTAACAGTGGAACCATAAGATTCCCTCAACATTATGATAATGTATTGGTCGTTCCGGAAAGCGCGACTTACGAACAACAGGGAATTGTTTATGTATACAAGGTGGATCAAAGCGATACGGCAAGAAATGTCGTGATTAATGTAATCGACAGAATCGACAATATGGCTTTAATTAAATCCGGAGTCAATAAAGGCGAAACGGTGATTGCCGCAGGTATCGGAGGATTGAAGCCCGGAACCGCCGTAAAAAAGCAGCCCGTAAAAATGGATAGTCTCGTTCAATCTATAAAACCGAAATTCTAAAAAATGATTAAAAATTTTATAAACAGACCGGTTTTATCCACGGTAATCTCAATTCTGATTGTGATTCTCGGGGTATTGGGACTTATCGCCCTTCCGGTGACACAATATCCGGATATTGCGCCGCCAACTGTAAGTGTTACGGCAAACTATACCGGAGCCAATGCGGAAACCGTGATGAAAAGTGTGGTCGTACCACTCGAAGAGCAGATCAACGGGGTGGAAGGGATGGACTATATTACTTCCAGTGCCGGAAACGATGGTTCTGCCAACATTCAGGTATTCTTCAAGCAGGGAATTGATCCTGATATTGCTGCGGTAAACGTTCAGAACAGGGTAACCAGAGCAACACCATTGTTGCCAAGTGAAGTGACCCGTTCCGGGGTAGTGACCCAGAAGCAGC
>JBMDXW010000237.1:0-8975 GCA_048594965.1 Chryseobacterium sp. | reverse complement strand
GATCTCCAGCCTTGAAACACTCTATGAAGATGCTCTCTTAAAATTAAACGAAGCCCAAACTAAAAAAACGCTGTTTGATAATGCCACTAACCAGCGCGCCGAAGTCTTTAAAGAATTGAATCCGCTGGCGACAAAAGTAGTTAATGCATTGGCTGTTTCAGAAACAAATCCTTTGATGCTCAACAATGCCAAATCCTACAACAAAAAACTACAGGGAAGAACAAAAGCAAAAACAGAAGCAGAGAAGTCAGGTGAAGAAACCGAAAATCCAACTAGAACCATCTCCACTTCCCAACAGAGCTACGACAGCAAGATCAATAACTTCTCCAATTTAATTCAGGTGCTGGAACAAAGTGCAGCCTACAATCCGAATGAAGAAGAATTAAAGACCATTGTCTTACAGGATAAGTTGGCAGATATGAAAGGCAAGAACACTGCTCTTATTCATGCCAACACAGAATATTCTAATGCAAGGTTATCCAGAGATCAGGTATTATATAATAATCTTACAGGCCTTTGTCAGATTGCAAAGGAAGTAAAGCAGTATGTAAAATCAGTTTTCGGAGCCACAAGCCCTCAGTACAAACAAATTTCATCTTTGCTTTTTGTGAAAAGAAAGCGCTAATTAAACTTTTTTACGCATTTTGATTCACTTTCGTCCCTTCGATAGATTTTGAAGAAGTCGTATCGGGAAGTTGCACTACCTGTCGGAGGTACATTAGGCTCTCGATACATTTTCGCAGCTTCACTACAAAAAACACGAATAGACGGACAAAAATTTGTATTGTATAATTAACGCGCACGTCACTTCGAGTAGATTTTTGAAAAAAATCATATCGAGAAGTTTGTGAGTGTAGGGGCAAATTTCGTCCTCAATATTAAATAAACTCCTTTATGAAACAATTTTCATAAAGGAGTTTTAGTTTTTCACAATGTAGGTAAATATTTTTCCAATGTATAAATAAAAACAAGTAATGTAGTTTTAGATATAACCAATGTAAAAGTAAAATCTCGTAATATTATTTTATCTTTTAGCAATGTTAAAATAGATGTAGGCGACGTCGAGTAATATATTAACGATGTAAAAGTAAATATGAGCATGGTTGTTTAATATATTAGCTGTGTAAAAATAAATATGACCGATGTTGGTTTAGATATTTACCTGGTCGAACAAGATTCTTACGGTGTAAAAGTATTTTCTTTCAATAATATTGATGAATTTTTGATCGTAAATTAAATTTTTTCTCAGGCTGTCGATTATTTCAATACCTTAGAAATTCAAAACAAGACCATCGTGAAAGCTATTTAAAGTTGTTAAACAATATCTTATACAATTAAAAGTGATTGTCCGCAATTTGTCATAAATAAAGAAGTTGTTGTATTCTTTGCTGAGTAAAACGCCTTTGCGAAATTAAAAGCGGTTAGCATTTAAAAAAATACTTAGCGATCTTTGCGTTAATGAAGTATTATGATTAATAACAAATAATCAAATTGAAAAATAACCAAATCCGAAACTCCCATGAAAAAACTCATCTTCATTATAGTAGGAATTATTCTCCTCCTCCTCATTATTGTTTTAATCAAAACATTTACCTATCCTTTTAAAAAAGCAAATGCCAATACTTCCAGCGGATGGAAAATGGTAAAAGATGATTCCGCCATTCAAAGACTGTCAGGCGGACTGAAGATCCCATCGGTTTCATCTGGTGAGCTGGGAAAATTTAATTACTCACCCTTCGATACCATTAAAGAATATCTCAAAGCTTCTTATCCGCTCATATATCAGAATACAGAATTTGTAGAGGTAAATACCTACGGGCTTGTATTTAGGCTAAAGGGCAGCAATCCTTCCCTTAACCCCATTTTATTTCTTTCCCACACCGATGTCGTTCCTCCCGGAGAGGCCGAGGTGAAAGATAAAAGTGAAAATATTTTCAGACCTGATGATAAGCCTTTGCCTGCTGTATCAGAAGTTTCTGAAGAATGGGATTACGGACCGTTCTCAGGAGCCGTAGCTAATGGAAGGATCTATGGCAGAGGAGCGATCGATATGAAAGGAATGCTTTTCTCTCTTCTTGAGTCCATAAACAATATAATCAAAACAAAGTACATTCCTCAAAGAGATATCTACCTTGCCTTCGGATTTGATGAGGAAGTAGGCGGGCAACAAGGTGCTGTAAAAATAGCTGAGTACTTCAAAAATGAAAATATTGAGTTTGATGCAGTATATGATGAAGGTGGTTTAATTCTTGAAAAGGGGAGTGTCAATGGAATCAACTCAGATGTCGCTGTGATCGGGTGTGCAGAAAAAGGTTTCCTTTCTGTTAAAATAAAAGTCAAGGGTCTTGGCGGACATTCCTCAATGCCTCCCACAGAAAGCGCCATCGGAAAAGCGGCGATCATCATGCAGCGTCTTGAAAAAGACCAGATGAAGCCGACCGTGACACCACTTATTAATCAGTTCTTCACTAATGTTGGCGGATCAATGTCTTTCGTCAACAGGATGGCCATCGCCAACCAATGGCTGTTGAAACCAGTCCTTCTTTCACAGCTCACCAAAAATAATTCCACCAATGCGTTGGTACGCACCACGACCGCCCTCACCATGATGAAAGGCAGTGATGCTCCCAACGTCCTTTCCCCTGAAGTTGAATTCGTGGTTAATTTCAGATTACTTCCAGGGAATACCGTAAAAGACGTTAAACAGCATATTGCCGAAGCTACCAAAGGATTTGATGTCGAAATAGAGGAAATTGATACTGTTAAAGAAGCTTCTGCCGTTTCGCCAACCAATACAAAGGGCTTCAGATTAATAGAATCTGCCATTAAAGAAATTCATCCATCGGCAGTTGCTACCCCTTACCTCACCGTTGGTGCGACAGATGCATACAAATACCAGATTGTCAGCAAAAATATCTACCGATTCATGCCCATCAAAATAAACAACGCCGAAAAACAATCCATCCACAGCACCAATGAATATCTCAGCATCGAAAACTACATGAAGATGATCCACTATTTTGAGTATATCATGAGAAACTATGACAAGCAATAGTTGACGCTTGATGAATAATAGTTGATGAAAGATAAATGATAATTGATAGGCCATAAAGAAGGTACAGGAAATCATATATCATCCTTATCCTAAAGCAGAAAGACTCTCTCAACAGAAGGACGTGTAAGCCAAAAAGTAGGTTGTCACCTCACGATCTTAGCTGAGTGAAACGCCTTTGCGAACGAAAATATCCTCAATCATTTAAAAGAAAAACTTAGCGCTCCTTTGCGTTCAATACAAATACTTAAAAAAAAGTTTTTCAATAAAAAAATAACACGTCAAGTTTTGTCGCATTACCCTGTTAGCTTTGTCATATCAAACAACGAAGCTATGGAACTGCCATTATATTTAAGTTTTAATGAATTTGAAAAAAACTATTACGACAACCTTGAAAAATGGTTTGAAAAATATCATAATACATCCGAAACGGATTACCTGAAAGCACTGGCGGAACTGTACAGTCCTTATTTGTATTATAACTTTTCCAATGACAGACTTCAGGCAGACGCTACCATTCAGATCAAAGACTGCTTCTTTCCTTCATACGACAAGATCGGACTCTCATTCTGTACAGGTTGTGACAACGGTAAATCTCCGAAGACCTCTAAAAATATGAATCATGTTTTTGAGTGGAAAACCATTACCATGATGGAATATGCCCAGCATATCTTAGACAAGATCAACAGGCATATTGCCGGAAACAGAAATGAAAAAGATCTTGGTATCATGGATTTCATCAACGATTATGACGTGATCACCGCAAGAGACGGCGCAGGATATTGCGTTAATTACACCCAGCATCAGTGGACCCTGCCATTCCTGAGAGCTTACCTTCCGGTGTACGGACAAACCGTTAATATTGCCGTTTACAGCGATTTTATCAGGTCGGTTGCTCAGATCGCCGAACACATCGATCGGAAATTAAAAGAAATACACGCTTTCGAGAGCATGATTTATTCTAAACTGAAATCAGACGCCAAATTCAAAATACAGATGAACCGCCAGTTTCTCACCATCTGTAATTAACTAATACACCATCATTCATATAGCTAAATTATAGTTTGAAAAGAGGTTGAGACTTTTCAAACACAGAACCCGGTCGAAAGACTGGTTTTTTTTTTATCGGAAATCACCATGGGCGTAAAATAAAAAAAAGCGCTGAAAATATCAACGCTTTTCCTGGCAGAGAGGAAGGGATTCGAACCCTCGATACAGTTACCCGTATACTACCTTTCCAGGGTAGCTCCTTCAACCACTCGGACACCTCTCTATTTGAGATTGCAAAAATAAGGGAATTTATTGAATAACCAAATTATTATTAAAAATTAGTTCGAAATTTCTCCACAAAGGCTTCTGCTGAAATTTTGAGCGAAGTTTCCCTGATAGTTCGGGTTGTCGATCAGATGCATGGTTTTCGTAATAGCACATTCAGCCGTCATATCCCTTCCGCTGATAGCTCCGATCCTGGAGAAAATATTGCTGTTCTCATACTTTCCGAACGAGATTCCGCCTGAAATACACTGGCTTACCACCACGATCTCCGTTCCGTTATTCCGGATCTGCTGAAGGGTTTCCACCGTTTTTTCACTGCTGAAAATAGTCCCGGAGCCAAATACCTGGAGAATCAGGACTTTCATTTTCGGGATTTCCTTAAAATGGCTGAGGTTCATTCCGGGAAAAATTCGCCAGAAAATAATATCTTCAGAAATATGATCGTCCACATGGAAATCAATTGCCGGATCAGCACGATGAAGATTTTCCTTAATGATATTTAAATGTACCCCGGATTGTCCAAGGATCGGGTAGTTCGGGCTTGCATAGGCATCAAAATACTCCGCCGAATATTTCAGGGTGCGGTTTCCCCGAAGTAGTTTATATTCAAAATAAATGGCCACTTCCTGAATCACTGCCTCATCGTTTTCGTACAGACTGGCGTAATATAAGCTTGTCAAAAGGTTTTCTTTGGCATCCGTCCGTAAATCACCGATCGGGAGCTGCGAACCGGTAAGAATAACCGGTTTTTTCAGCCCTTTCAGCATAAAGCTTAATGCAGAAGCGGTATAAGACATCGTGTCTGTTCCGTGGAGCACCAGGAAGCCGTCATAATTGTTGTAATTTTTATGAATATAGTGTGCGATAATCTTCCATTCTTCGGGTCCCATGTCGGAGGAGTCCAGTGGTTTTGCAAAAGGGTGAACGAAAACTTCACATTCCATCAGCGTCATTTCGGGCATTTTTTCAAAGATATTTCCAAAGTCAAAGGCGCGCAGGCTTCCGGTTTCATAATCTTTCTCCATACCGATGGTTCCGCCGGTATAGATTAAAAGGACTTTTCGTTTCATACATGAATTTTATTAGATTTTCGTACCCCGTTCGGGAGGATTCCTCAAAATTACGTTAATTTGCAAAGATTTGAAAATGAATGGAAGATTTAGCAAAAACTTTTGAATATTTAAAGCAGTTTTTAACGGACGAACGGTTGGCAAAAATTGAACATTTCTCACAGGAAAGTTCAGATTTTGTGCTCCCTGTCGTAGAAGATATTTACCAGTTCAGGAATGCGGCGGCTATTGTACGTTCCGTAGAAGCCTGCGGTTTTCATAAAGTGGTCGCATTGCAGGAAGAGTACAGTTTTGAGCCGAATCTCCGCGTCACAAAAGGTGCCGATACCTGGGTCGAGGTGGAAAAGCTTCCGCGGAATATGGAGTCTTTTCAGAAAATTAAAGACAAAGGTTATAAAATATTGGCCGTTTCACTGGAGAATGATGCCACCATGCTTCCCGATTACGAAATCAACGAACCGGTTGCCCTGGTTTTCGGAACTGAAATGGAAGGCGTTTCTCAGGAAATTCTTGATTTTGCTGACGAAACCCTGGCTATTCCGATGTATGGATTCACCAGAAGCTTCAATGTCTCCGTTGCAGCATCAATCTGCATGTACGAACTTAAACAAAAGCTTATCAAATCCGGCATTGATTATAAACTCGACGAGGAAAAACTCCTGAAAATGAAGATCCGATGGGCGGTGAATTCCATGCGAAGCGGGCAGGAGATTTTTAATAAATATCTGACGGATAATAATCTTGAAGATGCATTTTCTTAATTTACTGAGAACATCTTCATTCCATAATATTATAATTCCACGCTGCCACAAAAATCCCCGCTGTTTCGGTTCTCAGCCTTTGGTTTCCCAGGGAAACGGCTTTTACATTGTGGTCGCCAAGAAGCATAATCTCCTTTTCGGAAAAATCACCCTCGGGGCCAATAAGGAAAGTGATGTTGTCAAGCTTAGGAATTTCCTTTAACGCGATTCTGTGGAGATTTTCATGACAATGAGCCACAAAAGTACTATCGGGGGTAATGGTTTTTAAAAAATCAGGAATTTTAATGCTGTCATTGATGATCGGAAAGTGAAACCTCAAACTTTGTTTAGAGGCGGCTATAGCCTGTTTTCTGAGTTTGTCGATGTTGAGGTTTTTACGTTCTGTTTTTTCGGTTTGTAAAATAGTAATTTCAGAAATACCCATTTCCACGGCCTTTTCCACGAAAAATTCAATGCGGTCGATATTTTTTGTGGGTGCGATTGCAATATGTAGCTTCGGCTTAAAGTCTGGCAAGCCGGTTTGGATCTCATCGACGGAAAGATTCGCTTTTTTACCTTCAATCGTAAGGCTTCCGGACGCCAGATTACCGTTTCCGTCTGTTACATGAATGGCTTCACCCTCCTTCATACGAAGAACTTTTATAATATGCTGTTGTTCTTCGTCGCTGATCGTTACTTGATTTCCTTCGATTTTTCCGTAGAATAGCTTCATATATCTTGTGTTAAAAAGGCAACTCCTGTTTTTATTGTTGTGTAAATGTCCGTATCACAATCACGGTAAGAGCACATGAAAATTTCCTCTATCCAGTGGTTATTGATGAAAATCAGATTTAAATATTCCTGTTTTCTCAGATTGTTTTTAATGGATAAATAATCCCCTTCTTTAGGTTCATAGGGAAAACTGAAAATATTTTTCGAATTTATTTTTTCAATAATTTCATCTTTTACATCCTGAATATATCCTTTTTCGGAAGAGGATGGGAAATAATCCATGGAGATTTCCGATGCATTATTTTTTCCGGTCACGGTTTCTAAAATCCAATAATATTTTGAATTTTTCTTAGACTGCGTTCCCAGTACTTTTTCTTCCAGGAGAATTTTCATAGATCGTATTTTGCTGTTGCACTCGTTCTTAAATCCGTAAACTCACCACGTTCAAATTTCAGCTGGGCCACCATGGCAATCATTGCTGCATTATCCGTCGTATATTCGAATTTCGGGATGTAAATATTCCAGCCCAGTTTATCATGATTCTCTTCCATCGCTTTCCTTAAAGCTGAATTGGCCGAAACACCACCGGCAATAGCCACTTCCTGGATGTCGAGATCCTTTGCTGCTTTTTCCAGTTTATTCATGAGGATTTCAATGATTGATTTCTGTACTGAAGCACAGAGATCATTCAGGTTGTTTTTAATAAAATCCGGATCCTTGCGAACTTCTTTCTGAATAAAATAGAGGACAGACGTCTTTATACCACTAAAAGAATAATCGTAGTTCTCCAGCTTTGGTTTATTGAATTTAAAAGCATCTGGATTTCCTTCTTTCGCAAGCCTGTCGATGATAGGACCTGCCGGATAATCAAGATCAAATATTTTCCCGATTTTATCGAAAGCTTCCCCTGCGGCATCATCGGTTGTTTTGCCAATGATTTCCATGTCAAAATAGTCCTTTACCAGCACGATCATGGTATGTCCTCCGCTCACGGTAAGGCAAAGAAAAGGGAATTTAGGCGGCATAGGATTTGCATCCTCAATGAAATGCGCTAAAATATGCGCCTGGAGATGGTTTACCTCAATTAAAGGGACGTTTAAGCTCATTGCCAAAGACTTAGCAAAAGAGGTTCCTACCAGGAGAGATCCCAGAAGTCCGGGACCGCGGGTAAAGCCTATCGCGGAAATTGCATTTTGTTGTATATTTGCTTTAGTTAAAGATTTTTCAACAACAGGAATGATATTTTGCTGATGAGCACGTGATGCAAGTTCAGGAACAACGCCGCCATACTCTTGATGGATTGCCTGATTTGCTGCAATGTTCGACAGAATAGAATTTCCCTTGATGATAGCTGCTGATGTGTCGTCGCAAGACGATTCAATACCTAAAATTATAGAGTCGCTCATAATAATGGCAAAGTTAGAGAATAATAACGAGAATGAGAACAAAAAATCAGTAGCTGAAAACCTAGGTAATCAGGTACAAAAGGCCGTTGAAAATGCCGGAGATAAGGTAAAAGAAACGGTAAAAGAAGCTTCCGAACTGGCCTCCGACGCCATTAAACATCCTGTGGAAACCGCTGAAGAGTTCGGAAAACAGGCCGTGAAAGACGTCACGAGCTACTCATGGTGGGCGCGTCTCCTGCTGATTCTTTTCTGGCTGGGGCTTGGTCTTATCGTTTCCGTTTTCATCATTATTAATCTTCCCGTGACCAAGCAATGGGCCGCAGATCAGGCTTTGCAGGTGGTCAACAGGGATTTTAAAGCTCAGATGTCTACCGAAAGCGTTGAGGTCAATTTTTTCGGAAATGTAAAAATCAAAGGGCTGAAAATCAAAGACTATAAAGGCTACGATTTCATTCAGTCAAAAGAATTTATTGCCAATTCCAACTGGCTTTCTCTTGTTAAAAATATCACGAAAAACAATTCATTAAGCTTTAATTCTTTAACCTTAAAAAATGCTGACGTAAAAGTCATTACCTATAAAGGCGACAGTATTTCAAATTTTATCCGTTTTACCCAATTGTTCGACAGCGGAAAGAAGAGAGATCCGAACAAACCTCCATTTCAGCTGGATTAAAGACTGCAGATTCTGGATTCTAAAGTT
>JBMDXW010000236.1:0-4024 GCA_048594965.1 Chryseobacterium sp. | reverse complement strand
ACCTTCCCTTCGAGAACCTCAGGGACCAGGCCAGGACCAGGGAAAGCAGAATACCGGTTACGATTTCCATCTCGTAAAACTCAACCAGCAGGGGGAAGAGGTCTGGGAAAAATATTTCTCGGGACAGAACCATGATTTTCTTTCCGCGACGTTGAATACCCAGGAAGGTGGATTCGTTCTGGCAGGGACTTCTTATTCATCAAAGGGCCTGGATAAAAAAGACGATTGCAGGGGAGGATCCGACATCTGGCTCATCCGGATCAATGAATTTGGGGACGAATTGTGGCAGAAAACCATTGGCGGGGCGTCGGATGAAGAAGCCCGGGCGGTGATCCAGACGACGGATATGGGATTTTTTGTGGCGGGGAATACGACCACCAGTTCCCTTCGAGAGCCTCAGGGAACGGCGGGTATTCAGGGAACGGCGGAAACGCGGGGTTTCGGATCGAAAGATGTTCTGGTCTTACGGTTGGATAAGAACGGAAAGGAATTATCCCAACTGGTGTTTGGCGGAAAAGGTTTGGATGAGGTGGAGAAAATGATTCCGACCAGAGACGGCGGTGCTTTATTGGGCGTGTATTCCAGAAGCAGTGCGGTAACAATGAATGATAAGCAGTCAATGATGAATGGCGGTTCTCAGAACACAAGTTCTAATTCGGCAATCAATCATCAATTATCAATCATCAATCATGCTAAAGCTACCGACAATTTCGGCGAAGGTGATTATTGGATCATCAAGCTTTCCAAAGACGGTAAGGTAGAATGGGAAAAGAACTTCGGGGGAACAGGAGATGATCATTTGAGAACCCTGGCTTTGACTTCAACAGGCTATTTAATCGGCGGTGAATCAAGATCGGAACGATCGGGAAATAAAACCGTCGGAATTGAAGAAGGAACAGATTTATGGCTGATCTCCCTGGATGAAAGAGGAGAAGAAATCTGGCAGAAATCCTACAATTTCAAGAACCGGGATGTGCTGATGGGGATGAGTGTGATCACAAAGAACCAAGGGGTAACATCCGGGATTTTGCTGGGAGGCTATACTCAAGCAGAAGGCAGGATTGAAAGTGATGATGAAACATTCTGGATGCTGTACCTGGATCAGAACGGTAATGAGCAATGGAGAAAGCATGTAAAAGGTGAATCAAGAAAGAAAGAAGAGAGACTTTCAGATATAAAGTTAAACAGGGACGGTTCGATTGTACTGGCCGGAACGAGTGCCGAAGAATTGGGAAAAGAGAACTGGAAGATTGTAAAGCTGGGAGACAAGCAGATTGATCAGCTGATTGAGAAGCAGGATATTAAGATTTATCCGAATCCCGTATCAGATTATGCGTATGTGGAAATCAATATGGATGCTAGAAGCGGGATGCTGGGAGATGGGAAGACAGAAGCGGAGATTACCTTGTATGATATGGGCGGAAGACAGTTGCAGAGTTTGAAAACCAAGAATAAGGTAACCAAGATCAATACGCAGGCGCTGGTGCAGGGAGCGTACCTGGTGAGCGTGAAAACAAATGATAATAAAACAACAAGTACCAAATTGATTAAAAAGTAATACAAATGAAGAAGATACTTTTACTAAGTGGGCTAATTTCCTCGACATTATATTTTTCTCAAAAGTCTACAGAACTTAACTTTAATACCCCTATGCCTCCAGAAGCATACCAATTTAAAAAAAGATTGATTAATAATGTTTCTTTATATACAGGACAGCCTAATATAACGATACCATTATATACAATTAATCTTGAGGGACTGGAAATTCCTTTAAGCATTAGCTATAATAGTGGAGGAATTACAACAGACGAAGATGCAACATTTATAGGATTAGGATGGATGCTTAATATTGGTGGGGAAATTAGTAGAACAAATCATGGTGCAGCAGATGAAAATTTTCTAATGTTAACCGCATACAATGCACCCATGTTAGGTATTGGTTCATTAAAAGATGTAACAGTAAACAATGAAGCAGGATTGGGATATTACCAAGCTTTCTGCTCATCTGGTATTGCTACTCAAATACAAAATTTAATTAACTTCTATAATTCTGCTTATAATTCCAGTGACCCTTTATCTCCTTATGAAAGTTTTGATTCTAGACCAGATGAATTCTTTTACAATTTTGCAGGTCATTCGGGAAAGTTTATGTATAGCCAAAAAAATATGAAATTCATAACGATACCTTTTGATAATATTAAACCTACCTATAATATTATATCAAACTTAGGCAGCATTAATAAGCGACTTGAATTCGATTTTACTTTACCAACTGGCCACAACGTTAAATTTAATGGTTCGGGATTGAGGTCTCTATACAAATTTTCATCGAGCCGATATTTAGATCAATCATGGCAAATCAATCAAATAATTGCACCTTCGGGAAAAACAATTAATTATAATTATACTCCAATATCATATCAGCTCTGTACAACTCCAGTACCATCAAAGTCATATGTTTTAGGACCAAACTCCTATTTAGCAGATGCTTCCGTAAGCTGTAGTGAGGTTAACAATAATGATAAAATTCCAAATGAAATAAACTTTCCTGAAGGGAAGATTATTTTTACTTATAATCAGCGTGAAGACATGATGCCCGGTTCAAAAAGACTTGAAAAAATTGAAATTAAAGATAAGAATAATCATTTAGTGAAAACCGTGAAATTTAATCAAGATTATTTTATTGCAAACTCGGATTTAGCCTACTCATCAAATAATCAAGAGATGAATAATACTTTAAATAAAAGGCTTAAGTTAAATTCAGTCGAGATTATTGAAGGGACAACCACCCTTACTAAAGATAAGGAAATTTATAAATTTGAATATAATAATTTTGGATCTATTCCTCCTAAAACAACATCAAAAAGAGATCATTGGGGGTTTTATAACAAAGGAAGTTTTGGAGAGTCAAACGATATTATACACTTTAATCCAAAAACAAAACAAATTGACACCGTCTACGCACAAACTTTCAGTTTAAAAAATATTGTTTTTCCGGAAGGGGGTAAAAAAGAATTTATTTATGAAAGTCACAGAGCAATTCCACATCCTAGAATTCTAAGATATTATGATGATATAAGTGATGACCGTTATCGTATCAAATCTTCTGGATTAACTTTGAGTGGATACAATTTGAATAATTATTCTATTCCTCCTGCAAATTTTCAACATAATAATTATCCTCCAGATAATAAAGTTTTTGTCGGACAAGAGTTTGAAATAACTGATAATGATGCATCTGTAAGTACTAATGAAAATAATTTAACCATAAATTCTAATCTGCCTTTTCAAGTCCCTAATTACCAAAGCATTTCTTCCAGTTATAATTTTATAGTTTTTGAACTTCAAAAGAAAGATACAGATGGTATTTTTAAATTATACAAATATTTTGGAACTATTTCAAAAACAGACAATAGTAGTGGTCTGATAAAAAAAACTATTAAAATTAACACAGGCGAAGCTGAAGCAATAAACAAGGGTATTTATAGATTTATAACTATTGTTTATCAACCAATTCTACAGAATTTACCAAATGCCGACTTTTATCATTATACATCAATTAATCTTTCTTATAGAAGAAAAGAAAAAGAAGATGTAAAGATTGGAGGATTAAGAATTAAGGAAATTAACACTTATACCAACGCTGCAGATATATTACCTTCTTATAAGACAAGTTATGAGTACAAAGATGAAAATGGAAAGTCATCAGGTAAAGCAATGAATGCTCCTTCATATTATGAACTTGTCAATACTCTTACAGCCCATACTGCAGTAGGTGGAATGGATCAGTTGCCAAGATATATATTAGGAAAAAAAACAATTATGGATCCTGTTTTTCCCTTATATAAAACTTCAGGTTCAAATGTAGGATATACTAGAGTTAGTAGGCAGGATATAAATGTTGCAAATAATGAAGTTATAAAAGAAATTGGTTATTTTACTTTTCAAGATCCACAATACAGCGATATTTCCTCATACGCCTTATCACGAAATTATGAGCCTAGAGATTGGCAAAGAGGAAAGC
>JBMDXW010000235.1:0-41647 GCA_048594965.1 Chryseobacterium sp. | reverse complement strand
ATTCGAGCATCTTAAAATGATGGCCGAAACAGAGCTGAATTCCGTAACAGACAATCCGATCGTATTAAGTGCCGAAGAATCTATTTCAGGAGGAAACTTTCACGGGCAGCTGATGGCTTTGCCGCTTGATTATGCGACACTGGCAGCGGCTGAACTGGGTAATATTTCCGACAGAAGAAGTTATCTGTTGCTGGAAGGAAAATACGGCTTACCAAGACTGTTAACGGAAAGCTCCGGATTAAATTCAGGATTCATGATTCCTCAATATACTTCAGCAGCATTGGTGACGGAGAATAAAACCTTGTGTTTCCCGGCTTCGGCAGATTCTATTCCGACCAGCCTGGGGCAGGAAGATCACGTTTCCATGGGAAGTATCTCAGGACGGAAGTTTAACCAGGTTCTCGGAAATCTGGTCAATATTTTAGCTGTGGAATTGATGTTTGCCGCACAGGGATTAGAGTTCAGAAGACCTTCCAAATGTTCGAAGATCATTGAGGAGAACTTTGCGATCCTCCGCTCAAAAGTAGCGAAGCTGGAAGATGACCGCCTGATCGGTGAAGATATGCTGGCCATCGCAGAACTCATTAACGAAAGAAAATTTGTGGTAAACTAATCCAAAAGAAATAAAAGGCTTCCAGAAATGAAAGCCTTTCTTATTTGCAGATTTCTGCAAAGCAATCCATTGTTTTTTTAACAGGAGTATTCAATTAATTTTTGATAAAGATGAAAATAAACAGAACAGATTCTTCCCATGAAGATTTTCAGGCACTCGTAAAATTCTTAGATGCGGATCTCGCCTTACGCAACGGTGAGAAGCAGGCCTTCTTTAATCAGTTTAATAAACTGGATACGATTAATAACTGTATTGTTGTTTATATTGATGACGTTCCGGCTGCCTGTGGGGCTTTCAAGAAGTTTGATGATGAAACGGTGGAGATCAAAAGGATGTATACCCACCCGGATTTCAGAAAAAGGGGTCTGGCAACCGTTATCGTGAAAGAACTGGAAGCTTGGGCAAAAGAATTAAATTACAGGAAAGCCGTTCTCGAAACATCCCTGAAACAGAATGAAGCCGTGTCAGTGTATGAGAAAATCGGCTTTACCAGAATTCCGAATTACGGCCAGTACATCGGGATCGACACGAGTGTCTGCTACACGAAATCCCTGTAGTGCTATTTCAGGCATAATAAAAAAAGTATTGATTTTTATATTTAATGTTCTGTACTTCAATGTAAAGTGATATCTTGGTTTTACCAATCAAATATTATTTTATATGAAGAAACATGTATTTTTCGTAGTCATGCTGTTATTTGTTTTTACGGCATGTAACAGAGATGATCTGCAGAATTCAGCGGCCAATATTGAGGTCGCTCAGAAAGATCCTTTAACGGCGAGGCAGATCAATGAGAAAATCAATGAGACGATCAGGACTAAAGGAAGGTTCTCATGGAGAGAGTCCTCCGACCATTTTGTGTGGAGCGCTGTTTTCCAGGGAAATAAAATCGCTTCCATCGGTTTCGGTTCTTCTTTCGACAGAAGCCTGACGCCCGACAGCAAATCCGCTGAGGAGGAGATCATGAAGGTAATCGAACAGTATGAAGGAAAAAGCAGCAGGCTCGTCCTTTCCTCAGATCCGTACCTCAACCAGATGGATGTCGCGATCGAAAAGCAGGAAACGATCGTCGCTTTGCGTAAAATGAAGAACATCCGCTATGTAGAGCCCGCAGATTACCGGTACTTTGAACATGAAAAGCAATTCGGAAATGCATCCAAATCCAGCAGCTCGTCATCCGGCTGCGGCTTTGAATCTACTGCTTTAAGTGCAGCAGATTATACAACCGTTTCTCCCAATGCCAAAGCGCCCTGGTCGTTTGCAAAACACAATATCATCAATGCATGGAGCTACAGCACCGGGGCGGGGGTTACCATCGGAGTCATCGACAGCGGCGTTTCTCCGGAGCAGTCTTTACTGGGATCTTCTTTTAACAACGGTCTTTCTTCCGGCAGAAGCATCAGTAAAAAAGGAGTTTATGTAGATTCCGTATGGCCATGGAGTACAGGGTACGATGGCCCGGCCGATCAGTGTGGTCACGGAACCAGCATGGCTTCGGCGGTGGCGGCTCCCAGAAACAATATGGGACAGCCGGTCGGCGTGGCCTATAATGCCAGTCTCATCACCTATAGAGCAGCTTCCAATGTTGTGCTGGATGGCTATCATGAACAGAATGGTGTAAAGATTGCCTTCACGGAGCTGGCAAATAACAATAGTGTAAAGATCATATCCATGTCGATGGGACATATTTTCTCCGTAGGAAAAATCGAAGACGGCGTAAAGTATGCCTACTCCAAAGGGAAGCTGATCTTCTGTGCCGGCGGAACTTCGACCAGCTTTACCAATTTCGTAGGTGTGATCTTCCCGGCGTGGATGTCTGAAACGCAGGCCATCACCGGAGTAAAAGAAAATACATCCAATCAGAAGTGTGACGTCTGCCATTCCGGTGCCGAAATCGATTTTACGTACCAGATGGAGCGGGCTTCAGGAAACAGTATTCCGGTATTAAGTTATTACAACGGGCAGACGGATTACGTGGGAGGCTCTTCTGTAGCCACGGCTTCCACAGCAGGAATTGCGGCCCTGGTCTGGGCAAAGAATCCTTCGTGGACAAGAGATCAGGTGCTGAACAAGATGAGACAGTCGGCAACGTATTATCCGACTCCGAATTCAAGCTACGGCTATGGGAATATCAATGTCCTGCAGGCGGTGCAGTAAGCAGTAAAACAATGAAAGACGGTAGTACGATATCTTAATCTCCCAGCTGATAATCCAGAGGAAGCATATTTTCAATCTTGTTTTTTGTAAATTCGCCTTCGGTGATCAGGAGATCCGGATCTGAAATATTACCGTCTTTTGATACTTCAAAGGTTTCCCCTTCAGGATGAAGAAACGAAGTCTGCACGACAGGAATAGCACTTTTAACAAAATCTTTTCCTTTAATCTCGTAATTGTATTTCTTATAATTAACCTGCAATATATCTTTAAAGGAAAAAAAGACTTCATTATTGTTTCTTTTCACATAGTCGGAATCCGGAATCTGTGTTTTCACAATTGCGAGCGCATACTGGCTTTCACTGCTTTTCCTTGCGGCAATATCCCGGATGTTTTCAGGAAGGTCGGCCAGCTTTGCGTTTGTCATCATGCTCCTGTAATTGCTCAGTGTTTTCAGTTCTTCTTCCGACGGATATTTAGGATTGGGAACCCTTATGACATGATTGACAATAAATTTATCTTCGGCCACGGTATTGCTGTATACACTTCTGAAAAAGTGAAGCAGGCTGCCGTCGTAGGCATTCATCCTGTTGAGCTTGGTTTTGCTGTTGTTTTTTGTTTCCTTAAAAAGGCTCGTTCCGGAGCAGTTGACAATTCTGGTATTAAAATCTGAGGAGTAATTTACCAGATTGTATTCAATTTCGTAACCGAGATTTTTGTTTTCAATGATTAATGTTTTGGGAGCTTTTACTTTCAGGACTTTATTTTTTTTATCATAGGAAAACTTCAGGGTGCGCTGGTTTTTAATTTTTACATTTTGCTTGTCGTAGCCGATAAAGCTGTCCAGGAAATAATTGATATAATTCCTGTAGGCCTCTTCTGTATACGGTACGATCCGCACTTCTTCGATGTCGTTACTTTTAAGAAGGACTACTTTGAGTGTTTTATTCACAACCTCAGCAACGGGCGTTGCAAAGGTTTCATAATCTTCTTTTCTGAAAATAAGATTTCCCAAATTTTTACCGGAAACATTTAAGCTAAAGGTGCCGTCTTCAGCAGAGGTTGTTCCTGTTTTGGTGCCATCGATATAGACATTCACATTTCCGATACGGATGCCGGCGTCATTCACGACCGTTCCTTTAATCACCTGTGCGAATGAAAGGCAAAAAGGAAAGATGAGCAGTAGTAAGATTAATTTTTTCATGGTAAACAATATTACTAAATTTTTAGTGATAAAAAAAGTTGCTATTATACAACTGTAATGAATCAAACAATATCAAATTAGGTAGTATGAGTATCAAGGTAAGTAAAGCATACCAGAGGTAAGTAGAGCGTTACCCAAGTGAAGTAGACTGTTACCCAAGTGAAGTAGACCGTTACCCGAGTGAAGTAGAGCGTTACCATAGTGAAGTGGACTGTTACCCTAGTGAAGTAGAGCGTTACCCGAGTGAAGTAGACTGTTACCAAAGGTAAGTAGAGCGTTACCCAAGTGAAGTAGAGCGTTACCCAAGTGAAGTAGAGCGTTACCCGAGTGAAGTAGACTGTTACCAAAGGTAAGTAGGCCAAGTACATTGATTTAGGAATTGCTTAAAACCTGAGTTTTTTAAGCTAAAGAACCTGAACAGGCTCTAAGTAATTCTACGCATTCTGAAAAATGAGTAAATGTACTCTACAAAATCTTCTTTATCTGAAGTAGCTTTGTCATGTGATCACAACAATACATTTTGATCAGGGTCGTAACGTCAGGAGCAATATGTATTAAAAAACTTATAACTATGGAGCCAGAAACCATTCAAACGGGGCGTATCCGAAAAGCCATAAGAGTAGGAAACAAAAAATATTAATCATGACAGAACAACAAGAAACATTAGTAGGAGGGTGGACAAAATTTCACGAAGTTACTCCTGAAGATCAAAAAGTATTCAACGAAGCAATGGAAGGATTTGTAGGGGTACAATATAAACCTTTTGAAGTATCAACACAAGTGGTAAACGGTACCAACTACCGTTTCAAATGTGATGCTTCCGTACCACCTGCAGATGTGGTTTGGCAGGCAATTGTGGAAATTTACCAGCCAACTCAGGGTAAACCACACGTTACTGCTATCACAAGAATCTAACAACTTTATGCATATCTTAGATCGGAGGATTTTTATCTTCCGATTTTTTTGTGTAAAATTTTATCCAATTCTCACACTGGTCATGCTCAGCGAGCCGCCGATCAATTCATCATTAAATAAAGACAGGTCATCTGTCCGGCTTTTTAGTCCCAATGTATAAATAAGGGGCAGATAGTGATCGGGACTTGGTACGGCATACTGCAGGGCAATTCCCTGATCCTGATACTGAATAATATTGTTGAAATTACCATCCATCAGCCAGTTGTTGGTTTTCTCGCGGGCTTCCACTGCCCAGTCCCAGCCGGCTCCAACGGTGTTGATGTTCTTCCAGTCGATGAGTCTCAGGTTGTGAATAATATTTCCGCTGCCAATGATCAGAATTCCTTTTTCTCTGAGTGTATTGAGTTTTTTAGCCAGCTCAAAATGATATTGGGCAGGTTTTGTATAGTCGATGCTCATCTGAATTACCGGGATATCGGCATTGGGATACATATGTTTAATCACCGACCAGGCGCCGTGATCCAATCCCCAGCTATGGTCTTCCTCTACCATCACTGGAGAGAGCAGTGAAGCTGTTTCATGAGCAAGTTCCGGAGATCCGGGAGCTGGATATTGCACATCAAATAACGCCTGCGGAAAACCTCCGAAGTCATGAATCGTCCCCGGCATCGACATGGCGGTTACTTTGGTTCCCTGGGTAAACCAGTGAGCGGAAATACAAAGTATCGCATTAGGCTTGGGAATTTCAGCAGCTGCCTTTCGAAATCCCTGTACAAACTGGTTTTCCTCAATCGCATTCATGGGTGATCCGTGTCCCAGGAACAAGACGGGCATCTTTTCGGTATTGCTGAAAAGATCACTAATGTTTTGAAGATCGTTGAGGTTCATTTTATATTCTACTCATTATTAAAAAAGGTTCAAGGCTTTTGATCCCTGAACCTTTTATGTTTTAATTTATTTGTTGAATTAAAAACTCTGCTGAATAAATTATGCTTGTTTTACAAACTGTAATTCACCGGCGATTTTTACTTCTTCGCTTACCATAACACCACCTGCTTCAAGGGCAGCGTTCCAGTTAAGCCCGAAATCTTTTCTGTTGATTTTTCCTTCAAAAGAAAAACCTGCTTTTGTATTTCCCCATGGATCCACATTGATTCCGTTGAAATCTACATCTAATGTTACAGGCTTGGTAATACCGTTGATGGTAAGGTTTCCTGTTACTTCATTATTCAGTGCTGAAGATTCGAAAGTAATGGTAGGATTTGCTTCTGCGTTGAAGAATTCTGCAGACTTCAGGTGATTGTCTCTGTCTGTGTTGTGCGTAGAGATAGAATCTGTCTGGATGGTAGCGGTAGTTTTTGCATTTGCAAACGTATCGTCATCAGCATCGATTTCTGCTGTAAAGTTGGTGAAGTTTCCTTTAATGTTAGAAATCATCATGTGTTTTACTTTAAAAGTAAGTTCACTATGTGCTGGGTCTAAAGTCCATTTTGTTGCCATTGTATTATAATTTTTGGTTGTTATTAATGATGCAAATTTAGAGCAGGAGACGTACTCAATTCATTGACGTAGGATAAGAAATGATTTGATGTTAAATTAAACTGAGCTCGGGATAAGTTATATAAAAAGAACGCAAAGCTAAACAAAAGGATTAATCACTTGGTTTTTAAAAAATTAAGATATACAAAGGCGTAAAACTTATCAACGTTAATCCAGGAATTTTGTATTACTTTGATAAACGAAGTGGCATTGTTTGACTTAAAAGCGTTTCAAAAATCAAATATTTCTTTGTTTCTCTTTGCGATAAAATAATTTATTTTGAAAATCAATTATTTAAAAGATCTCTTATTCCTAATTCAGGTTAAATTAATCATTAAAAGTTAGGAATATTTTCCAAACCGTACCACAGATGTTGGTTATAAATCTTTTATTTTAACATTTCTTAAGAGATGATATTTATTTCTTATTTTTGAGCCATTCAATTTTTATCTCATGAAATTATATAAATTATCTTTATTGATGCTGGTTTTTGGCAGCGCTGCATTTGCCCAGACCCAGAAATTCACGATGGCGGAGGCGGTAAACGGACTGAGAACCAATCTTGCGGTGAAAAATATTTCCCAGTTTTCCTGGTCCGGAGACGGAAAATCTTATATTCAGGCTGTAAAAGGCGGTTATCTCATTACCGATCTGAAAACCAATAAACAGGATACGCTTGTCTCTTTGACACAGCTGAACAGAAGTCTCACAGACAAAAAATTTAAAGCGGTTCCGCAGATCAAATTTATTAGCAATTCGAAAGGGTACTTCAATAAAGAAGGAAAGATGATCTGGGTTGAAAAATCCGGGAATGACTGGAAAATAAAAAATCAGATCGAAATAGACCAGAACGCATCCGATCTGAAACTTTTCGGGGATAACGAGACTTTTGCTTTTACGGTAAAAAATAATTTATTCGTGAACAAAAACGGTAAAACAATTGCCGTAACGAATGATGCTGATGAAAATATTCTGAACGGAGCGTCCAACGTGCACCGAAACGAGTTCGGAATCGATACAGGAATTTTTCCGGCCCCGAATTCTGAGAGCGTTGCCTTCTACAGAATGGATCAGACCATGGTTGCCGATTACCCGATCATCGACTGGTCAGTAACACCTGCCGTAAATCATAACATCAAATATCCAATGGCCGGACAGACTTCTCACCAGGTGACTTTGGGTGTTTTTAATATCAGAACACAATCTACGATATTCCTTACTATTGAGGGTGAAAAAGATCAGTATTTAACGGCAGTGACCTGGAGCCCGGACTCTAAATACATTTTTGTAGGTGTCCTGAACAGAGGACAAAACCATATGAAAATGAATCAGTATGATGCTGCTACAGGAAATTTGGTAAAAACACTTTTTGAAGAAACCAGCGATAAATATGTTGAGCCGCAACATCCGCTTACCTTCTTCCCAAATTCTACTACGGATTTCATCTGGCAAAGTCAGAGAACAGGCTATAATCACCTGTTCCACTACAGCCTGGAAAAGGGACTTATCGCTCAGATCACGAAAGGCGACTGGCTGGTTACCGATATTTTAGGCTTTAACGAAAAGAAAAAGGAGATTTATTTTACCTCAACAAAAGAAACGCCGCTTGAAAAACATTTATACAGAATCAACTGGGCCAATTTCAAGATGCAGCGCCTGGATAATGCTGACGGAGTTCATACCGGTATTTTAAGTGCTGACGGAAACTATCTTTATGATATTTACACGAATGAAAATACGCCGAGAGTCGCCAATATCATCAATACAAATACGCTGAAATCCAAAACTATTCTTACCGCAGACAACCCGTTGAAGAATTATCAGCGTCCGGAAATTAAAAATGTAGTCGTAAAAGCTGACGACGGAACTCCTTTATACGGAAAAATCATTCTGCCGACCAATTTTGATCAGAACAAAAAATATCCGGTAATTGTTTATTTATACAACGGACCGCACCTGCAGCTGGTGACCAATTCATTCCCTGCTTCCGGAAATCTCTGGTATGAATATATGGCGCAGAATGGATATATTATTTTCACCATGGACGGAAGAGGTTCTTCCAACCGTGGATTGAAGTTTGAGCAGGCTGTTTTCAGAAACCTGGGAACTACCGAGATGAATGACCAGATGAAAGGGGTCGATTACCTCAGATCGCTTCCTTATGTAGATTCAGAAAGAATGGGAATTCATGGCTGGAGCTTCGGAGGATTTATGACGACAAGTTTCATGCTTCGTCATCCGGACGTTTTCAAAGTGGGCGTTGCCGGCGGACCGGTAATCGACTGGAGCATGTACGAAATCATGTACGGAGAAAGATACATGGATACACCGCAGGAAAACCCACAGGGATATGCTAAAGCCAATCTTTTGGATAAAGTACAGAATTTGAAAGGAAAACTTCTGATGATTCACGGTGCGCAGGATGATGTCGTGGTATGGCAGCATTCGATCAAGTTTATCAAATCTGCCGTTGATAACGGAGTACAGGTGGATTATTTCGTGTATCCGGGACATCCGCATAATGTGATCGGGAAAGACAGGGTACATTTAATGCAGAAAGTAACTGACTATTTTGATCTGTATCTGAAGAAATAATTTTGTTCTGAAATAAATGCATAAAAGACAGAAACTCATTCGTTGAGGTTTCTGTCTCTTTTGTTTCGGGGATACAAGCTGCTGATCCTTATTTAATTTCTTATCAAACATCAATGTATAAGGTTTTTAACTGAACTACCTTTGTGATATAAAATCAACAATATGGAATTAGGAATTGGAATGTTCGGAGATTTGGGTTTAGATCCGAATACCGGGAAATATAAAGACGCAGGTGTAAAAATCCGTGAAATCATTGATCAGGTAAAACTGATGGATGAAGTGGGAATTGATGTTTTTGCGATGGGCGAACACCACCGTCCGGACTATGCGGTCTCTTCACCGGAGATCGTGCTGGCTGCTGCGGCCAGTGTGACTAAAAATATTAAACTGGCCAGTGGGGTAACCGTACTAAGTTCATCAGAACCCGTAAAAGTGTACGAAGATTTTTCAACACTCGATTTAATTTCGGACGGACGTGCAGAAATTTTCGTAGGGCGTGGAAGTTTTATTGAATCCTTTCCTCTTTACGGATATTCCCTGAATGATTATGAAGAACTTTTCGATGAAAAATTAGAATTGCTGTTGAAGATCAATTCGGAAGAAAATGTTTCATGGTCAGGAAAGCTTCGTGCTCCGATGCAGAATCAGACGGTTTACCCAAGAGCAAAAAACGGCGGAAAGCTTCCGATCTGGAGGGCCGTCGGCGGAACGCCACAATCTGTTTTAAGCGCTGCAAAATTAGGAATGCCGTTAGTCGTAGCCATCATCGGCGGGATGCCCATACAGTTTAAAAATCTTGTAGAATTTTACAGGCAGGAATATCTTAAAGCCGGTCACTCCGAATCGGAAATGCAGATTGCCATTCATTCACATACCTTTGTAAGTGATGATCAGAATGTGATAGACGGATATTTCAACAATTATAAATCCCAGATGGACAGGATCGGGTCGTCAAGAGGCTGGGCTCCTTTTACCAAGATGCAGTATGAAGGCGGAAGAAGCAAAGAAGGCGCTTTATTCATAGGAAACACGAATGAAGTGGCCGATAAAATTGCTTACATGAAAGAGATTTTCGGAATTACAAGATTTATCGGGCACATGGATGTCGGAGATCCGGCTGATGATATTATGAGGAAATCAATAGAACTCTTTGGCGAAAAAGTAGGTCCACAGGTAAAATAATACAACAGGAGGCTGTGCTAAAGTTTGGGCAGCCTCTTTTTTTTTCACCAAAAATGAACAAGTAGTTTTTATGCTCCGGAGGAGCAATATCTGTGTAGCTGAAAAAAAACAATACAATATTGTAAGCACGCCGTAGGTGTGCTATGATTAAAAAACTGAAAAAGTCTTACTAAAGAGACTATCCAAACTTAAGGGACAACTTTTTTTAATTTATGCGTTAGAGGAAAATTTTGCTTTGTACTCATTCAGAAGTTGGGCAAGCTTTGCGGCGGACATTCCATAAGTATCCGGAAAACCGCCCTGCCGTAGTTTCATTTTATTACCGACCAGGGTTTTATTGAGATCAAAAACCACAAGCTTGTTGAAAGCAATCCATTTTGTTTTAAAGGCGTTCACTGCTTCCCAGGGAATAAAAGTAATCCTGAAAAGATTTTTCATTTCAATACCTTTCTCATCAATTTTAAGGTATGATGAGCCGGGAATCAGGTTAATAAGAAAAACCACAAAGCACATCCCGAAAAAAACAATATTCAGAATCGCAATGAGTTTGTTTTTATCTAAAAGGTTAATTCCTAAAATAACAAAGCCAATGCTGATGACCAGTAAAATACTGCTTTTTATTTTTCCGGGTTTTAAAATAAGAGGTAAATTTTGCATGGTAATTTTTAATAAATCTTTAGGTATAATTTAGTTTAAATGATCTCGATAAGGCTGCCTCTTTCCTCATCTTTAATAATATTCAGTGATACGGGGATTTTTTCTTTCAGCTCTTCGACGTGGGAAATGATACCGACGATTCTGTTCTCCTTCTGAAGGTTGACCAAAGTTTCAAACACAATATTCACGGATTCCAGATCCTGTGTACCGAAGCCTTCATCGATAAAGAAGAAATTCTTTTCCGCCTTTGCATTGCTCTGCACACTTTCTGCCAGCGCAAGGGCGAGGCTTAAAGAAACCTGAAATGCCTGTCCGCCTGAAAGGGTTTTCACACTTCTGCTGCGGCCCTCGTTGAGGTAATCAATAATTTCAAAATCATTATTATCATTCAGTTGCAGGCTGAGCTGATTTCGTGTCATCCTGTGAAAACGCACATTGGCATGATCACAAAGCTGACGAAGGTAAATGGATGAAACATATTGCACGAATCCTGCTCCCTTAAAAAGGTTCATCATGATCTTAAGATGATCCGCACGTTTCTGAAGCTGTGCAAAAGTTTTTAAAAGATCTTCTTTCTTCTTAAATTCTTTTTCAAGTCTTTCTATTTCTGCCTGAATCTTTACCACCGAATCATTGGCGGTTTTTACCTCAAGCTCAAGAGAGGCAAACTGTGTTTCAACAGCTGAAAATTCTTCATGATCAAAACTGAAATCTTTTAATTTGTATTCCAGCTCAAGAATGCTGTTCTTCAGTGTTTCAAACATGATTCTGAATTGCTGGATATTGTTTTTTTCTTTCTGGACATCGATTGCTTCAGACAGTATTTCTGATAATTTATTCTGATCAAGCTGGTGTTCTTGAAGAGCGGTTTCGATCAAAAGGTTATTGTCTGCTATTTCTTTTTCCAGTTCGGAAATGCGTTTTTCCAGTTGGGCAACAATGGTTTTATGTTCTGCGAGTTTTGGCGAAATTTCCTTTTCTTCTTTGAGCAATTGCTGATAATTCTGTTCGGTTTCTCGATTGGATGTGGCCAGCTTATTGAAAATTTCTTCAACTTCCGAAACTTCTTTTTCAGCATAATGATTCCATTCCAGTACCTTAAGGTTGGTTTCATTCGTCCTGATCTGCTCTTCTTTTTTTGCTTCATCCAGCCTGAATTTTTCAAGGGCTTTATTGTAGCTGTCGAGGTTGTTTCTTTCTTCATCAAGTTTTTTCTGCTCCTGGCTGATCTGCAGATTCAGCTCGTCCATTTGCTTTTCGATCGCGAAAGACTGTTGTCTTTTGGCTTCAAAATCACTTTCATTTTCTGCATTAAACTGCTTCCAGATAAATTTCTGATGATGAATTTCCATCTGAACATGAATCTGTTTTACCAGTTCTTCCTCAGATTTTAGCTGCTCTTCAAAGATTTTCTTCCGGTCAAGAACCTTTTCGGCTTCCGATAAATGTTTCTGGATCTGCTCTTTCTGATGATCGATCTGGTTAATTTGTTGCTGAATTTCATTTAATTCGGATGTGACGTCATCATATTCCACGATATTCGGGTGCTGTGTAGCTCCGCACAGCGGACATGATTCTCCGTCGTGAAGTTCACTCGCAAAATGAGCCAGCTTCTGCTGAACTTCCAGATGATTTCGCTTTTCTGAAAGTTCTTTCTTTTTGTTTTCCAAGTTTTCGATCTGGCTCCTGAAATCATCTTTAAAGGTTGCGGGATTGATCTTTAAAGCCTCCAGCTCTTCAGAAATTCTGTGGATTTCATTTTTTTTAGCATCGGCTTTTTTGATTTGTCCGCTGAGGTTTTCCTGCAGTTTTTTGTTTTCGAGAAACCAGTTTCCTACGTTGACGAGCAATACGGGATCCAGTTTTCCCGGCTTCAGCAGTTCGGCGTTTTTGGAAAGTTGGTGAATCTTCTGCTGAATCAGTTTTTGCTGTGCTTCTACTTCTTTTACTTTCCGGGAGCCGTTTTCCGTTCTTTCTTTTAAGGTCTTGATTTCATCAGAAACGTTCATCATCTGAAGGATCAGGCTTAAGTCATTCTCCTGGGTTTTGGATTGCGGCAAAGCTTCATACTGCGGCTGGATGGATGCGAGTTCACTTTTCAGCTTTTCAAACTGAAGCTGAGTGGTATTAAGAACTTTCTGCTGATGTTCTTTTTGCAGATGCTGTTCCGAAATCTCCCCGGCAAGTTTCTTTTTTTCCGAGAGAAGAGGCGTGAAAATCCTTGAGATACGGTCATAGATTTCCGTTCTTTTTTCCAGGATATCTATTTCGGATTTCTGTTGGGCCACTTTCTGGAAATCAGATTTTTTCTGATTTAATAATTCAAAATCATCCTTTAAACCTTTCAGCCTGATGTATTTTTCTTCGGTCTCACGGAATCTTTTCAGTGTTTCCTTAAATTTCTGTTCTTCAAGGCTTAGATTTTCTTTTGTAGCTGCAATCTGTTCCTCCGTAATTTCCTCAAATCCTTTGAGCTGACCTTCCAAGTGATCAAGCTCCGATCTGTTTTTGGTATTGATCAAAGAAACATTATTGTGAAGGTCAAAACGCTGTAGTCCGAAGATCTCCTTCATCATGCTGGTGCGTTCAGCTGCTCCCAGTTCCAGGAATTCTTTAAACTGCCCCTGCGGAATGATGATGGTCCGTTTAAAATTAGCATAGCTTAGACCTACGATCTCCTCCGAATTTGAATGGTCAAGCGGAATCCAGCTTTCATTTTTCCATTCATAAAATGTGACTGACGGCGTTTTTACATCTTCAAAGTTTTTAGAATTCCTTCTAAATTCGCGGGTCGCGCGGTATTTTTTATTCTCAAAATTGATGAAATCAAACTCGATGTACGACCTGTTGGACTTCAGGTTCATCATGTTGTAGGCACGACGGTCGCGGGAATTCAGTCTTTCGGTTTCTCCGTAAAGGGCAAAGGAGATGGCTTCCAGAATAGAAGACTTTCCGGAACCGACTGCCCCGAAAATACCGAAAAGCCCGGCTTCCGTAAGATCTTCAAAATCGATCTTCTGACTTTCCTGGTAAGAATAAATTCCTTCTAAAGTAAGTTGCACAGGTATCATAGGCTAGGGATTAAGAATTTCGTTAAACAGATCGGTAAGCTCTTCATTAGGCTGCTGGCCACCGTTTTTAGATTTAAAATAATCTTTGAACAAAGACAGGATATCCTGGCTGAGGTTGATTTCCCGAAGCTGATCTTCATTTAATTCCTGGTTTTTAAACTTCGGAATAAGATGTACGATCCCGCTGTGGGTCTGGTACAAGAGTTTTCTTTCGTCGGCTTTCAGAAAGGTTTCGCTTTCCAATGTGAGTTCTACGAAAGTATCCCGATGGGCAGCCAGCCACTCCACCGTCTTCTCAAGCGAATCAAAATTCTTTCTCTCAAGGCATCTTCCGCCTTTAAACGGGATCTTTGTAAATTGTACCGGTTGATTGGGGAAAGCGTCAATGATGGAAATGTATTTGGTCTGCCCTGCTTCACTGAAGCTGTAGCAAAGCGGTGAAGATGCATAGACCACAGGTTTTTCATCGGTTCCGATATTCTGAAAGCGGTGAAGATGCCCGAGTGCCGTGTATTGAATCTGAGGAGGGATACTGTGTGAAAAAATAAGATCGGCATTTCCTATTTTGAGGGGTTTTTCTCCTTCGGGTTCGTCCAGAAGGGGAATTCCTTTTTTGTTCATGTATAAATGGGTCATGAGTAAATTGACTCCGCTTTCGTCGCAGAATTCATCTGCATTTTTCTGCCAGTGTTCCGCAAGAACCTGATTCAGTTCTGCTTCTTTATTTTCACCGAGATATTGTTTCAGCCTTATTTCATTGGCATAAGGCGTATGAAGAATTCTTACCGGAAAATCATGGTTTTTTAAGGTGATTTCAATAAATCCTTCCGCTGAATCTGAGATTTTGAAATGTTCCAGTTCAAAAGGATCAACCCTGGCTTTGGGATGGCCGATCAGGATAATGCCGCATTCACGTGCGAGGGGATCAGGAGCATCAATAAGGCTGGGAGAATCGTGGTTCCCCGAGATCGCAATGACGGGTCGTTCTCCGTTTAATGATAATCGTTTTAAGGTTTTGTAAAACAGCTGAACGGCTTCCGTGCCCGGATTAAAGTTGTCAAATAAATCTCCGGCAATGAGAACAAGATCAACGTTTTCTTTATCGGCGATCTGTACAAGCTCGTCCATCACCAGAACCTGCTCTTCCAGTCTTGAAAAGCGGTCGAGCCGTTTACCCAAATGCCAGTCGGCAGTGTGCAGAATTTTCATCCTGTAAATTTAAAGAAGATAAATTGAAAGTAAAGGTTGCGGCTTGAAGTTTATTCTCAGCGGATGATGTGAAAGTTGGTTCTAAAATATATTTTGTTGTTATAGAATTGTTTGTCGTGAATATAATTTAATGTCTATTTTTACCAAATGGAACAGCAATCTAAAGATCCGCTTCATGGAAAAAGACTTGATGCCATTCTTGAAGAACTGGTAGAATATTACCAGGGCTTTGAAAGATTGGGTGAGCAGATCAGCATCAAATGCTTTACAGATAACCCGAGTATTAGCTCGTCATTGAAGTTTTTACGAAAAACGCCGTGGGCCAGAACCAAAGTGGAAAGTCTGTATCTTTTTATGCTGAGGGAGAAAAAAAGAAGGGACGCGAGAAACCAGAAATAGAACGCTGCGGATACTTCTTTACGGCTTATTCTTCTGCCAGTGAATCCAAAAACAGTATATTTGTATCATTAATCGTGGAAAGATTCACGAAAAAAAGAAAAATTATGACAATCGAAAACAATCATGTTGTAGCTGTAAGTTACATCCTTCACACCATCGAAGAAGACGGAAGTAAAATTCTAGTAGAAGAGACCACCGCAGAAAATCCACTGACGTTTTTATACGGTGTTGGAATGATGATCCCAAAGTTCGAACAAAATATTCTGGGATTAAAGGCCGGAGACAAAGCAGCATTTGTAATTCAGCCGGAAGAAGCTTATGGTGAAAGACAGCCTGATGCCATCGCTCAGCTGCCGATCGATATGTTCCAGGAATCCGGAACTCCACCGGTAGGAGCTATTTTACCATTAACCGATAACCAGGGGAATAATTTCCAGGCATTCGTGGTAGAAGTAACGCCGGAAGCGGTAATTGCAGATCTTAACCACCCAATGGCCGGGAAAGTTCTGGATTTTCAGGTAGAAGTTTTGAATACCCGTCCGGCAACAGAAGAAGAGTTGTCTCATGGTCATGCACACGGGATCGACGGAAACGAAGCTCACTAATCAAATATCAATGTCCGGTTTTTAGCCGGACATTTTTATTTGATCACAAAACAATCACAATCAGCTCACCAGCTTTGATAAAGCAATCAACCATTCCGAATAAGCAATCAAGCGTTTAGAAGAGGTAATCAACTAATCCGAAGTGGCAATCAACTACTCCGAATCCACAATCAAGCATTTAGAAGAGACAATCAACCAGTCCGAAGAGCCGAGCAAGTACAATTTGTTATTTTTTCAGTGTTTTATGTCCCTTTTTAAAAAGTGTATCTGTTGAAGAATGTGATGCTGGCCAGGTTACGATGATATTTTAACCATAAAAGATAGAAAGTTGAGGGTTTCATGAGCCTTATTAAGCTATTCTTTAGGATCTGCGGTAAGAAGTACTAGTCCGGGAATTCTCCGGTCGCATAAAACCAGCGGTTCTGAACCATTTTAAATGTTGACAACTCGTGATGGATTTGAGGATCTCCATTTTCATCCGTATAAAAGGCTTTAAATTCTACTTTATTAACGGCGGGTTTTGCTACTATTTCCAGCTTTGTCCAGGTATTGATTTCTCCCCATTCCTGTAAGTCCTTTTTATTGTGGTACTTTCTTTTGCTCGGAAGGGTGGTTTCCATTAAATATTCGCCGTTCGGGACCGCGAATGCGGAAAAGCGGGACCGCATCAAAGCTTCTGCAGTAGGAGCATTTTTTACTCCATCATGATAAGGCTTACAGCATTCTTCGTAGGTTTTTCCGGAACAGCAGGGACAATTCATTTATTTAATTTAAAGCACAAAATTACGCGAATTATTTTCACCAATGAAATAAAGCCTGTATCAATCAAAGTAGTTTTGAAGGGCTTGATTTTCGACGTAATTTAAATCTGCGTTATCTTCAAAATCAGCGGGAAAATAATTTATTGATCCAGATTGCGCCTTTAGTGTTAAAACTAAAAAAAGCATCCATAAATAAAATGCCCCTAAAAAGTGTCTGACTTTTAGGGGGCAGTCTAAAATGAATGCTTTTAATTTTTACTGATCTTCTTCCTCAATTCTTGTATCTATAAAAGTATAGTCATCAGTCGCCATTTCAATAGATTGTTGTTTTGATTTGAATTTGATGTGTGAAGGGTCCAGAACCTGATAAGTGTAGATATCTGTTTGCCCCGAGGTGTAATGAAATTCATGAAATTCTCCGTTTTCAATCCACCATTGTCCTTTTTCTACATGCTGATCCACTTGGCAATCCTGAACCGTTGTAAAAAGTAGCATAAAAGTACCGTCCTGTTTCCTTTCCATGATCCACAGTTTTTCGACGCCTTCGATCTGCTGGTCTTTTTCACTGCCTTTCCACAGGCCGACAAGATTTTTATCAATTTTATGGGCTTGTGGTTTTACTTTTTGTGCATAAACACCACTATAAGCCAAAATTAAAGCGCTTAAAATGAATTTTTTCATAGTTATTTAAAAATATATCTTATTTTCCTTTCACTGTTTAGCTATCGTTCATAATGAAATTCGAAGCTAATTTATAATTTTTTTTATTTTGAAATCTTTAAATCTGATATCATTTGTATTTTGTATTTACAATGTAGCTTATTATAAAAAGATTCTGACCTTTTCTTCATACTGAAAACAATGAAGAGAGGTCAGAATTATTATAGATACCGATGATAAGTTTTAATATCGATATTTAATGTTAAGCTACTATTTAATGAAACCTCTGTTTCTCAATAAAGGCTTGATATCCGGATCGTGTCCCGTAAAGTCTCTGAATGCCTGATTCAGATCCACAGAATTTCCTACCGAAAGAATATATTTTCTGAAGCGGTCGCCATTTTCTCTGGTGAGTCCGCCGTTGTCTCTGATCCATTCCCAGGCATCGTTATCCAACGTTTCGGACCACAGATAGGCATAATATCCCGCAGAATAGCCACCGCCCCAGATATGCGCAAAGTAAGGCGTGTGATATCTCGGAGGAACGGTTGCTAACGTAAATCCATGCTTGGCGAGAGATTGCTTTTCAAAATCTAAAACAGGAATCAGCTGGCTTTCGGCCGTTACCGTATGCCAGTCCATATCCAGCTCGGCAGCGGAAACCAATTCTGTGGTCATATAACCCTGGTTGAAGGTCGACGCTTTTTTTATTTTATCAACCAAAGCTTGCGGAATCGGTTGTTTCGTTTCGTAGTGCAGTGCATAATTTTTCAAAACGACAGGATCCAAAGCCCAGTGTTCGTTGATCTGTGAAGGGAATTCCACGAAATCTCTCGGTACGTTCGTCCCTGACAGGGAAGGGTATTTCTGGCTCGCAAACATCCCGTGAATCGAGTGACCGAATTCGTGGAAAATCGTTGAAACATCGTCAAAGCTAATCAGAGAAGGTTTTCCGGGAGCCGGTTTCTGGTAATTGTAGCAGTTTACGATGACCGGTTTTGTTCCTAATAAATAGGATTGCTCAACGAAATTGCTCATCCAGGCTCCTCCGTTTTTGGAATCTCTTGTGTAGAAATCCAGGTAGTAAATGGCAATCGATTTTCCGTCATGGTCGAAAACTTCATAAGTCACCACATCCGGATGGTAAACCGGAAGGTCCGTTCTTTTCCTGAACGTCAGTCCGTAGAATTTTTCGGCTGCGAAGAAAACGCCTTTTTCCAGAACTGTAGTAATTTCAAAATAAGGTTTTATCTCGCTCTCATCAAGGTCAAATTTAGCTTTTCTAACCTGTTCAGCGTAGAAGTTCCAGTCCCACGGTTCTACTTTGAAGCCTCCGTTTTGCTGATCGATCAGATCCTGGATGTCTTTTGCTTCACGTCTTGCCGTTTCTACAGCAGGCGTTGCGATCTGGTTCATTAAGTGGGTGGCAGCTTCAGGGGTTTTAGCCATCTGGTCCTGAAGTTTCCATTCGGCAAAGCTTTTCTTGCCTAAAATTTGTGCTTTTTTCAGCCTTAATTTTGCCAATTTTTCAATCGTTTCCCTGGTATCGTTTCCGTCTCCTTTTTCAGCTCTCGTCCACGATGCTTTAAATAATTTTTCTCTTGTCGCTCTGTTCTTAAGGTTTTGCAGAAGAGGTTGTTGTGTAGTATTTTGTAAAGCTAATAAATACTGTCCCGGTTTCCCTGCGTTCTTAGCATCACTGGTTGCAGCCGCGATTTCGTCAGCCGAAAGACCATCAAGTTCTTTAGCATCACTGAAGAAAACGCCGCCCTGCTTTCTGGCTTCCAGTAATTTGTTGGAATATTGGGTAGACAGCGAGGCCAGTTCCTGGTTGATCTGCTTCAGCTTTTCTTTATCAGCAGCAGAGAGGTTGGCTCCTGCGATTTCAAAATTTTGCTTGTAATATTGTAAAAGTCTTTTGCTTTCAGGATCTAGACCATTTTCGGAGATTGCTTTTATCCTGTTATAAAGATTTTCATTCAGATACATTTTATCGGAATGTGCCGCGAAGATGGGCGCATATTCTTCATCCAGCGCCTGTAGGGTAGGATTGGTGTTCGCACTGGTAAGATTGGAAAATACGATTGTTGCTCTTTTCAGGATTTCTCCGCTTTTTTCCAGGGCTACCAATGTGTTTTCAAAAGTCGGTGCTTCAGGATTGTTGGCGATCTTCAGGATTTCAGCATCATGCTGCTTTAATCCGAAATCGAATGCCGGTTTGAAATGTTCATCTTTAATTTTGTCAAATTCCGGAGCCTCATACTGGAGCTTGCTTTTCTTCATGAATGGGTTTGACGCAAGGGAAGCGTCCGGAGCAGGGATTTCCTTTTGAGTTTCGGTGCTTTTCATTGTTGTACAGGATTGATTAAATGCTAATGCAGAAATTAATAATACTGATGAAATCTTCTTCATAAACGATTTATTAATAATGCCTAAAGATATTAAATCTTACGTAATAAAAAAGATCTTGAGCTTTCGGTTCGCAGAAAAACTTATTTGGAAATGGTTCGGGATTATTTTTAAACCTTAAACTGGTTAATCTAATTTCAGAATTAACTGCAAAAGCCACAAAAGATATTCTATCGCAATGATTAGTATATTCAAAGTTCTCAGAAGAATAAAAATTGAAGATTTTTTAAGCTGCTGTCACCTTTTCATTTAGTCATCAGCTTTAAATATAACTTAAGCTCATCTTTTGAGACTTTTGCGGTTATATAAAAGTTTAAGGAGACTTCTTATGTAATATTCAGCAGAGATGTAATATTTTTTATAAATTAGTTGTTAATAAATTAAGTAATCATAAAATTCAACTGAATATGAAATCAACAAAACTTTTTATTTTTTCAGCATTTGTACTTCTGGCGTCGTGTGACGGAAAGAAAGATAAAAGACACGGTGATAACGGCGACGGAAGCTGGGTGAAAGATGTGGTTTCAACGGATCACGGGCCGATAAGACATAAGGAGGTAGCCGGTGATTTTGATGAAATCGAAGTTTCCCAGGCGATTGAAGCTGAAATTATAAAGTCTGACAGGGAAAAAGTAGTCATTTCCGCTCCTGAAAATATTTTTGATGATGTTCTGGTGGATATCAGTGGAGGAAAGCTTCACATCCATTACAAAAAAGGAATCAGGGTAATGAACAACCACAATGTTTCCGCAAAAATTTATACTAAAGATTTTACGAAAATCGAAGCCAATTCTGCCGCGGCGATTACGGTTAAAGACAAATTCGTTCAGGATAAAACAGAGGTCGAGGTGTCCAGCGCCGGTTCTGTAAGCGGAAATCTAGAGGCCAATGATTTTGAAATTTCTGCAGGAAGCAGCAGCAGCTTTTCAGGAAAAATATGGGCGGTTGATCTGGATATTGAAGCTTCATCGGGAGCAAGCCTTGATCTTTCAGGTAAGGCAAAAAATGTGGAAATCTCATCTTCATCAGGAAGCAGTATTTCCGCTAAAAATGTTATTGCAGAACATTTGAAAGCAGATGCATCCAGCGGGGCCAGTGTAGATATCAGTGCTTCGTCTTCTATTTCTGCGGAGGCTTCTTCCGGGGGCAGTGTAAGCGTTTACAAAAAAGGAAATGTAACTTCGGTAATAAAAGAAGAAAGCAGCGGAGGAAGTGTAAGTATTCACTGATCCCTTATTCATCTTCGTCTTCCTCATCCTTGGAAGAATCTTCCCATTGCTTATTATCAAAGTTAAGATTGTCATAAGCCAATAATTCCTCCTCTCGCTGGAGGATTTCTTTTGTGGTGAAAAGATGAATTTCGTCGTCTTCCTCTGATTTGGCGAGCTTGCGGATCGATTCTTTATCGATGGCCATGAACCGCTGTCCGAGGCGCCTGGCGGCATATTTGCGCATGCCGGTTTCGTGAAGGACGTCTACGGCCATATCCACGGCGGTACCCAATGTTTCGCGGTAAATATTATTGATCCCGTTGTTGAGGTAATTGTAAGCGTCGATTCTGTTTTTGGCCCGTACAAATATTTTTACATTGGGATAATGCTCGCGTACGAGATCGGCAACAAATTTATTGTCGTCGGGATCATCCAGGCACAGAACAAGTATTTCGGCATCTTCAATTCCAGCGGCGCGCAATGTGGGGATTTTAGTAGCATCGCCATAATAGACCTTAAAGCCGTAACTTCTCAATAATTTTACCCGGTCAGAATCTCTGTCTAAAACCGTGGCAGATATTTTATTAGCTTTTAAAAGCCTTCCGACGGTACTTCCGAAATGTCCGAATCCTACGATAATAATTTTCTTCTGCCGTACATTGCTGTCCAGGATGTTGAAATCGTTGTCAGAATCAGGAATTTCCCTGATGAATTTAGGATTAATCAGCTTATCATTAATAATTAAAAGAAACGGTGTGATACACATCGTAATAGCTGTTACGGCCATCATCTGAGCATTGAGCTCGGGACTCAGAAGATAAAGATTCGAAGCATAATTAATCAGAACAAAAGCAAATTCTCCTACTTGTGAAAGTGCAAATGCATAAAATAAGCTTTGAGGTGTATCGATCCTGAAAAACCTTCCGATCGAAAATAAAACAATAAACTTGATCACGAGAACAGCAAATACTGTCGTGAAAATAAATAAAGGATCTTCCTGAATAATATTAAAATTCATCGTTGAGCCTACGCTTACGAAAAATACCGCAAGCAATAAACCCTTAAAAGGATTAATTTGTGCTTCAAGCTCATGCCGGAATTCACTGTTGGCCAACATTACTCCTGCGAGAAAAGCTCCTAAAGCTGGTGAAAGACCAATGGCCACCATAAGTTCGGAAACACCAATCACCAGAAATAGGGAAGAAGCGGTAAGCAATTCCGTCATACCTGATTTTGAGACGTATCTTAAAAAAGGGACAAAAACATACCTTCCCAGTAATATTAATAGGGCAACTCCCAAAATTACGGTGGCAAACTGCATCCATTCCGGAAGCGTCTGAATAAGAACCTGAATCTCATTATCATGATGTCTGGCTTTATAGTGAGCAATCAGCGGCAGTATTGCCAGAATGGGAATTACCGCAATATCCTGAAACAGCAGCGTGGAGAATGAGGCTTCTCCTGCGAGGGTTTTTAAATTGTTTTTCTCCTGCAATGTCTGCAAAACGATAGCTGTTGAGGAAAGCGCAAAACACATGGCGATAGCAATGGCTTTGTCCAATGGCCATCCGACCATAATAAAGACCAGGAAAAGCAATGAAATGGTAAGAAGCATCTGCGTAAGGCCAAGGCCTACGATCTTCTTGCGCATTTCCCAGAATTTTCGGGGTTCAAGTTCGAGCCCTACCAGAAAAAGGAGCATAATCACGCCGAATTCACTGGCATGCATAATGTCATTTACATCTTTTCCCGTTAACCTTAAGACATACGGACCAATGATGATCCCGCCTGCAATATATCCTATCACAGAGCTTAGTCCGAACTTCCTGGCCAGCGGAACCATAATAATGGCAACGCCCAGGAATAAAAGGGTATTCATGGCTAAGCTTGTTTCCATAATTTTTTACTGATTAAGTAGTTCTGAAAATTCCTTTTTGTGTAAAATAATTTCCTTTTTCGAAAGCTTATTGGCTTCGTATACGATTTTGATGTTTTTAATATCTGCTTTGAAGACATTCAGTGATACGATCAGTCCGCTGATCAGTTCTTCCACGGTAAATTTATAGGTTCCCTGCCTGTGAAAAGATCTTTCTTTTCCGCCTGTCGTTACCAGGATGTACACTTCCTTTCCTTTCAGGGGATTTTGATTTTCTTCTTTAAGCCAGTCGCGATCGAAGACCTCATCGATCCAAAGTTTAAGAAGAGGTGGCATTCCAAACCAGATGAGCGGGAATTGAAAAATAAAACGTTCGTAGTTTTTGATCCGTTTGCGTTCCCTGAATGCGGCGATGTGGAAATCAGGATATTCTTCGTAGAGATCCCGAAGCGTAAAATGCTGGTGACGAACATAGAAATTGATGAGTTCTGCATTCGAGTTTGAATGCTCTAAATACGGATGTGCAAAAACTACCAATGTCTTCTTCATAAACCTGTTTTCAGTAAATATAAAGAAAATTTTTTAAATTAAAAACAGTTTTATGTCGTGTTTATTAATTTTTTAATACCAATAACTGATATTTTGATAAATAAAGCTTAAGGAAGTTTAGTAAAAATATATTTTTTGAGAAATAGTCGGAAATAGTACCGGGAATTAAAATTCTTTATCAAATGCTTTCGTGGTGACTTACCATCCGCCTGAAGCACCTCCTCCTCCGAAACTGCCACCTCCGCCAAAGCCTCCGAAACCGCCACCTCCGCCAGAACTTCCTCCGCCAAATCCGCCTCCCCCGAAGCTGCCAGGGAATGGAAAAAATCCGCCGGGATAGTTTCTACGGCCTCTTCTGGAGAGAATTACATCGTCGTCGTCACCGTTTCCGCCGCCACCGCCCCGGTTTCCGAAAAGCACCGCAAAAATAATAAAGATGACAAAAGCGATGATCATGATTTTAACGATTCCGCCATCACCGCTTTTTTTGTTTTCCTTTAAAGGTTTGAATTTTCCCTGGACCGCTTCCATTATCGCCGAAGTCCCCCGGTCGATTCCTTCGTACCACTGGCCCTGCTTGAAATGTGGAGTGACAATATAATCCAGGATTTGACCTGCTACGGACGCTGTTAAATACTGTTCGACGGCCCGTCCCTGCTGAATGGACATCGTGTGATCCTCTGTTGCAATAAGAAAAACAACGCCGTTGTCGACCCCTTTTTGCCCGATTCCCCATTTTTCTCCGAACATGGTCGCCAGAAAATTCACATCTTCTCCATTGGTCGATTTGATGATGATTACTTCAATTTCTGTCGATGTGGAATCTGAGAAAGCAATAAGTTTTTTGTTGAGGTCATTTTTTTCCTGCTCAGAAAGGAGATTGGCTTCGTCAAAAACAGGATACAGAACAGCCGGCTTTTTGGGAATGGTGTATTGTGCTGATACAAACATGTAAAAGCATAAAAAAATGAATGAAAATACTAATTTAAGAGAACGTAATTTCATTAGACAGCTGATTGGGGTTTTCTCCCGTTACAGGAAAATGTTTTTTTAATTCAAGACCGGTTTCCAGGATAGCACTTTTGAGGGCTTTATAGTAATTGCCTTTGGCAAATTCAGATGTAATAAAGTCATGCAGATGATCCCAGTAAGACTGGCTTACCTTTTCATGAATTCCCGTATCTCCGATAATGGTAAGATACTTTTGTTCGAAATTGATATGAAAAAGAACGGCATTTCTCTCAGCAGTTTTTTCCATGCATAATTCTTCAAAAACTTTGAATGCCGTCTGGGCATGGTCATGATCCGTATTTGAATCGATGTGTATGCGGATTTCACCGGTAGAATGTTCTTCTGCCGACTGAATAGCTTCCACGAGGGAAGCTATCTGCTGACTTGTTAGGAAATTACCTGCCATTATTCTGTGAATACGTCAGGTGCTTTTTCTGCTCCTGCTTCTGCTTTGAAGTAAGGTTTTTCTTTAAAGTTGGTAAAATTTGCCAGAACATTATTCGGGAAAGTTTTTATCGCGGTATTGTACTCCTGAGCAGCCTGGTTGTAATATACCGTTTCGGTACGGATGCTGTTTTCAATTGCCGTATATTCTCTCTGGAAATTAATATACTGCTGATCCGCTTTTAAATTGGGATACGACTCCACAACTGCCATCAATCGGCTCAGTGCCCCTGATAATTCACCCTGTGCAGCCTGGAATTTCGCCATATCCTGTTCTGTCATATTGGTAGGGTCTATGTTTACGGAAGTTGCTTTGGAGCGGGCCTCAACAACTTTTGTCAGCGTTTCCTGTTCAAATTTGGAATACGATTTTACGGTTCTTTCAAGATTGGGGATCAGGTTCGCTCTTTTCTGGTATACCGTTTCTATATTAGACCATTTGGTATTGACATTCTGTTCTTTTGTAACGAAATTATTATAGCCGCTTTTTCCCCAGAAGAATAAAACTGCGACGATGATCAGAAGAGCAATCCCGATGGTTCCGGCGCTCAGACAGCCTCTGTTTTTCATAGTTTAATTTTTTTAAAAATTTTTGTGCTAACCAAATATACAAATTATGTGCTAATTTTGTAAAAAATAATTTTAATGACAACAATCGTCGTGGCCATGGGAGAAAAGAATGAAATTGGTTTTGAAAATCAGTTACTTTGGCACCTTCCGAAGGATTTAAAACATTTTAAAGATCTTACATCGGGACATCCCGTGATTATGGGAAGAAAAACTTATGAGAGCATCGGAAGACCGCTTCCCAACCGTACCAATATTGTTGTGTCCGGGAAAAATGACTGGTTTCAGGAGGGAATCCTGATTGTGGGAAGTATTAAAGAAGCCATTAAATTTGCAAAAAAAATAGATGAGGAGATCTTCATTATCGGAGGTGGTACCATTTATGAACAGACGATGAATGTTGTTGACAAACTGGAAATTACTTTAGTAAAAGCCGATCTGGAAGCCGATACTTATTTTCCAGCTATTGATGAAAAAATATGGAAAAAAACGAGTGAAACTTTCCATGAAAAAGACGAAAAGAATCAATATGATTTTTATTTTCAGACATACGAGAAAATTAAGGATGAATAGTAAAGGATGATAGGCATCACAAGTTGACGGAAATTCTAATTTTTAACTTCTGGTTTCTAAACTCTAATTTTTCTATCTTTGCACTTCTAAAATTTAATAATGAATAAATATATAAAAATTGCCGTTGCTGCGGTTCTCATTCTTTTGGGACTTTATATGATGTTTTTTACAAGAAATCTAGGTTGGGGAATTGTTGTTTTCCTTCTGGCAGCAGCTCCTATTTTGCTTTTCTTTAAAAACGAATATATTCTGCTGGCTTTCTGGCAGCTGAGAAAACAAAATATGGAAAAGGCCGCCGAATGGCTTCAAAGAATTACGAATTATGAGACGCAGCTTCATAAATCTCAATACGGTTATTACCATTATCTGATGGGATTAACGCAAGCGCAGGATCACCCGACAAAAGTTGAGCCTCTTATGAAAAAAGCTTTGGAATACGGGCTTAATATGAAGCATGACCGTGCGATGGCAACCTTGAATCTTGCCGCAGCGGCAATCTCTAAAGGCAGAAAACAGGAAGGACAAAAGTTATTGGATGAGGCCAAAAGACTTGACAGTGCAGGAATGATGACCGATCAGATCAAAATGATGAAAGAACAGCTTAAAATGCCATCGATGCAGAAGCATATGCATAATCCTAATATGAGACAGAGGGGAAAATTCTTTTAGATTTTAAATTTCTTTCTTAATAAAAAATAAAATTTAAAATTACTGCCTCCGGATTAGAACATCCGGAGGCAGTTGTTTTATGATACATTTATTGGATGTCAATCAATTAGTTTTACTTCTTAAATGTAGGAGTTCCAAGTCCATTCTTTACTAAAATTATGATGGAAATTGCCAGATGATTAGGTAAAATAAGCTTTTAGCTTTTATTGATTATTCGTGAATTTTGTGATCTTTTTTAAAAAAAAATATCATTTTATCTATGATTTATTAGTAAAAAACTAATAGATTTGCAATGATTAACATTAAATGATAACTTATGATGAAAATTTATACATTCTTTTTAGGCTTTTTTTTCTTCTTTTTGTTCGGATCCCTACCTGATCTATATGGACAGGCGCCTGCTCCCTTACCGTACTCTCAGAATTTTGATACTTCAAATGATTTTACGCTGGTCAACGGATCTGCAACTAATAAGTGGTTTTACGGATCTGCAACAGGAAATACGGGCAGTTCTCTTTATATTTCCAACAATGGTAATGCCAATGCGTATTCGTTAGCTTCACCAAGTATTGTTCATGCTTATAAAGATTTTACCATACCTGCAGGATCCACAATTGCAAATTTCTCTTTTGACTGGAAAGGGCAGGGGGAATCAACCTTTGATTATTTGAGGGTATGGCTGGTCCCTGCCAGTTTTGCACCGACTGCGGGTACTACCATCACTGCCGGTACAGCAAGAGTTCGGCTGGGACAATTTAACCTGCAATCTTCATGGCAAACCTTCAGTACTCCGACTCTGAATATAAGTTCCTACGCCGGATCTACGATGAGACTTGTATTTGAGTGGACGAATGATGATTCGTTCGGCGCTCAGCCTCCGATTGCGGTGGATAATATTAATATCAGTATTCCAACGTGTATCATGCCTTCTGGGATGGCCGTTTCTGCGGTAAGTACAAATACTGCGACCCTTACATGGACGCCACCCAGCCCGGTTCCCGGTGCAGGGTATGAATATTATCTTAGTACGGCAAATACGCCTCCGACCTCTGCTACTACAGGATTTATGAATACCGGAACAACGGCAAACCCGGGTGGTCTGGCAACAGCCACTACCTATTTCTGGTGGGTGCGTTCGGTATGCAGTGCTACGGATAAAAGTGTCTGGATAGCAGGACCAAGTTTTTCAACAGCCCAGATTCCGACGACTATACCTTATAAACAGGATTTCTCAGCCGGAAATGATCTTCAGCTTTCAAACGGAACACAGACTAATAAATGGGTGTATGGTTCTGCAACAGGGAATCCTGCCAATTCACTCTATATCTCAAATACAAATGGTACAACGAATGCTTATAATACCGGTTCATCCAGTATCGTATCTGCATTCAGAGATTTCATCGTGCCCGCAGGAACAACCGATGCTACTTTGATGTTTGACTGGAAAGGAAGCGGTGAATCAAACTGGGACTACCTGAGGGTGTGGATGGTGCCTGTTACTTATATGCCGACGGTAGGAACACCGATCGCTACCGGTGGGGGAAGAATTCGTGTTGGCGGAAACTTTAACCAACAGGCGGGATGGCAGAATTACTTCAATCCGAGTCTGAATCTAAGTTCCTTTGCAGGAAGCCAGATGCGGCTGGTTTTTGAATGGATCAATGACGGAATTGGTGGTACACAGCCTCCGATCGCGATCGATAATATTAATTTAAGTATTCCGACTTGTAAGGTTCCTCAGAATATCCAGGTTACCAGTGTAAGTTCTATTAACGCGTCAATAAACTGGACCGCTCCTTCGCCTGCGCCGGTTGGAGGTTATCAGGTTTATCTTACAACCACCAACGTTCCTCCTACCTCTTCAAGTACACCTACTTCAAGTACGACGGGAACTTCGGTAACATTATCTCCGCTTACACCAAATACCACGTATTATTTCTGGGTGCGTTCCGTATGTTCAGGTTCGGACAGAAGCTTCTGGATGGCAGGACTTGCTTTTACAACATCCCAGATCCCAGCTACACTTCCCTATATCCAACCATTTACTTCCGGAAGCGATATGGGATATACGAATGGTAACCAGGTTAATAAATGGACTTATGGAAACGCAACAGGAAATCCTGCCAATTCGCTGTATATTTCCAATACCAACGGAACAACGAATGCGTACAGTAATACTTCTTCCAGTGTAGTTCATGCATACAGGGATATCGCTATTCCTACCGGAACAACTACGGCAACTTTTTCTTTCAACTGGAAATCTGCCGGGGAGACTAACTGGGATTATCTGAGAGTCTGGCTTGTCCCGTCGACTTTTATGCCTACTTCTGGAACGCAGATTGCTGCCGGAACAGGAAGAATCCAGTTAGGGGCCAATTACCAGATGCAGACCTCCTGGCAAACCGTTCTCAATCCCGCATTGGATATATCAAGTTTTGCAGGTAGCACGATGCGCCTTGTTTTTGAGTGGAGAAATGATGCGGGCGGTGGTGCACAGCCTCCTGCGGCAATTGATAATATTAATCTACGGGTGTGTAGTAAGGCAACCCCTACAGTCACGGTAGGCACACCAACCCATAACTCAGTGGTTTTAACGTGGAATCAGGATGTCGGCGGGGCAAGTTATATCGTCAGATATCGACCTGTCGGATCAGGAGCTCCCTGGCAAGCAGTAGGTATTGCGGCGGCGCCGTATCCTACACCAACAAATACCACTACTTTATCTAATCTATTATCGGCGACATTATATGAAGTACAGATTGTTGCGGTTTGTAACGGAAACGAAGGAATACCTTCTAATAATACGTTTACCACAAGATGTGATCCCACTCCGCCGAGTGTGGCGATCAGTAACATCACGACAAGCTCTGCTTTAATCATCTGGTCCCCATTAGCGGCGAATTCACATTATTTCATGAGATACAGGATCGTAGGTAGCGGTAATGCCGGATGGAGTGCAACTATCCCATTGCCTGCGGCACCCGCCAATTCATATATTCTTGGGTCATTAAATGTTTACACCACCTATGAAGTTCAGATTGCCAATAAGTGTGATAATGAAAGTACAATGAATACCTGGTCAAATCCAAAAGTTTTTACAACAGAAAGAATTTGCGATATTGCTCCTCCCGGTTTAACAATAACTTATCTTACAACTACCACGGCTCAGGTTACATGGAATCCTTTTCCGGGTGCTACCTACATCCTGAGATATAGAAAAGTGGGGATTCCAAGCTGGACTACGGTTACTTCTTATACGAATACGATTACGCTGTCAGGTTTATTAGAATTGACATCGTACGAGATGCAGGTTGCGAATGTTTGCGGTAGTAATCCCGGTAATTATACACATCCTTATTTCTTCACCATGCCAACAATATCGTACTGCCAGATGGCATCTACAGGTTCTCTCACAGAATATATTTCAAAAGTGACCGTGACACCAAATGGCAAACCCGAAAAGATCAGTGAATCACAGGCTTCGCATTATACAGACTATACCGGTGTGACAGCGAAGTTTATCGAAATGATTCAGGGATCTTCAAATAATAAGATCACGATTGAAAAGAAAATATCAGGTAACACCAATGCCGGTGTTGCTGTGTGGATCGATTTTAACAGAAACGGATATTTTGATATTGATGAAAGGGTTTTTGTTTCAGAGCCAAATAACCAGCAGACGGTGAGTGGAACTTTCTCTGTGCCTGCGGATGCATTTGTCAGCCTGACAGATTATAAATATGTTGTAATGCGAGTTGCCCTGAAGAAGGATGGAATTCCTGTGAATTGCACCAATTTTCCTAACGGAGAAGTGGAAGATTACACCGTGCGCATTTCCAGACCTGCAGTAGAAAATTCAATTAATCAGACTGATATTCTTATTTATCCAAATCCTGTAAAAACCGTACTGAATGTTAAAAATATCAATAAGAAAGCGAATTATAAAATTTATAACGCTGCCGGGCAAATGATATCTTCAGGGATACTATTAAACAACAAGATCGACGTCCATACTCTTACTAATGGTGTATATGTCATCGATATTGATGATAACCAGACTACGGTTCATAAGAAATTCATTAAAGAGTAAAAATAATTTCCAATCTGATCATAATCCGTCTCGCAAGAAATTGTCAGACGGATTTTTTTTACTCTAAATTCTTTTTCAGATATTCTCTGTGGGCACGCGATAGATACAGTGCTAGATCCAATCTTCATTTAACCTGACAAAAATAAAGATATATAAATAGTTGCCATAAACATATTATGTTTAAAATATGAAAATATAAGCTGGTGATCAAGAATTTATTTTCTTTGATAATTAAAAATAGCTGAATAGTACTAAAATTTTGATTTGTACGTTACTTTTAAAGTAACCTTTTATTCGTTTTGATAAATTGCTGATGGCTTATTAGCACTTTAATTAGAAAAAACATGTAAGTGCATGGTATGTATTAGCAAAAAACGAATTAGATTTGCAATGATTAATATTAAATGATAACTTATGAAGAGAATTTCTACTTTATTAGTACTTCTTCTGTGTTTGTTAAATTTCGGTGTCATACCGGACGTCTATGGACAAGCACCAGCTACATTACCTTATTCTCAAGACTTTGATACCAACAATGATTTCACGCTCTTAAACGGGTCTGCCACCAATGCATGGTTTTATGGTTCTGCAACAGGTAACAGCGGCAATTCTTTGTATATCTCCGATAATGGAGCTGATTACCAGTATGATACCGGGTCGTCCAGTATTGTGCATGCCTACAGGGATTTTACGATTCCTGCCGGCTCTACCATTGCCAACTTTTCATTTGACTGGCAGGGAGAGGCGGAATCAAGCTGGGACTATATGAAAGTATGGTTGGTTCCGGATACTTTTACACCGACGGTAGGGACCAACATCTCTGCGGGTGCGGGAGTCGTTGAGGTTGGACAATTCAATGGGCAGTCTTCCTGGCAAACGTATTCTACACCAAGTCTGGATGTCAGTGAATATGCAGGATCGACCATGCGTCTTGTATTCGAGTGGACCAATGACAATTCATTCGGATCTCAGCCTCCCAGTGCTATTGACAATATTAACATCAGTATCCCGACCTGCATTATGCCGTCGGCTCTTACCGTTTCTGCTCTAGCACCTAATACTGCGACTTTGGAATGGACTGCGCCTAGCCCTGCTCCTGGTGTGGGATATGAGTATTATCTGAGTACGACAAACACACCTCCTACTTCCGGTAGCAGCGTCGTTGCGAATGCCGGAACAACGGTAAGTCCCGCTGGTTTACAGACTGCGACTACCTATTTCTGGTGGGTACGTTCGGTATGCAGTGGAACAGATCAAAGTGTTTGGGTAGCAGGACCTCCGTTTGCAACAACACAGGTACCCGCAACCATCCCTTATGTACAGGACTTTTCGACAGGAAATGATCTTCAGCTTGGTAACGGAACACTCATAAACCAGTGGACTTACGGTTCTGCGACAGGAAATGCGGGGAACTCATTATACATTTCCAATACCAGTGGAGCAACAAATGAATATGAAACCAGCGACTCCAGCATTGTTCATGCTTTCAGGGATATTACAGTTCCTGCAGGAACAACCGATGCTACTTTAATGTTTGACTGGAAAGGTGAAGGAGAGTCTAACTGGGATTATTTAAGAGTTTGGCTGGTGCCGGTAAGTTATATGCCTGATCCGGGAACCGAAATTATTGCTGGCGGAGGAAATATTCAGCTTGACGGAAACTTGAATCAGCAATCCACATGGCAACATTATTTCAATACGGGACTTGACCTCAGTTCTTTTGCAGGAGGTGTCGTGCGTCTTGTTTTTGAATGGACCAATGACGGGTACGGTGGTACCCAGCCTCCGATTGCGATCGACAATATTAATCTAAGTATTCCGACGTGTAAGGTTCCTCAAAATATCCAGGTAACGGGTATCGGATCAGATACAGCATCAATAAGCTGGACAGCTCCTTCACCAGCACCTGCCGGCGGATATCAGATTTATCTTACAACAACGAACGTTCCTCCTACCTCTTCAAGTACGCCTACTTCAAGTGCAACAGGAACTTCTGCTACACTGTCTCCTCTAACGCCAAGTACTACCTATTACTTCTGGGTGCGTTCCGCATGTTCAGCGTCAGATACAAGTTTCTGGATGCCTGGACCTAGTTTTACGACCTCCCAGATTCCAGCCACAATTCCATATGTACAGCAATTTAATACAGGAAGTGATTTGGGATATACCAATGGTACGCAAACCAATAAATGGACGTATGGAAATGCCACCGGGAATACCGGAAACTCTTTGTATATTTCCAGCACCAATGGTTCGACAAATGAGTACGATACCACTGAAGAGAGTGTTGTTCATGCTTACAGAGATATTGCTATTCCTGCAACCACTACAACGGCAACTTTCTCCTTCGACTGGAAGGCAGAAGGGGAATCCAGCTATGATTATTTGAGAGTTTGGTTGGTTCCCACTACCTTTATGCCTACTTCAGGAAGTCAGATCGATGCAGGAACAGGAAGAATTCAGATAGGGGCCAATTATAATATGCAAGCGGAATGGCAGACTGTTCTGAACCCAACACTGGATGTGTCGAGTTTTGCAGGAAGCACCATGCGTCTTGTTTTTGAATGGAAAAATGACGGTTATGGTGGAGAACAGCCACCGGTAGCCATTGATAATATTAATTTAAGAGTGTGCAGCAATGCAACTCCTGTGGTGACACTAGGTACGCCAACCCATAATTCCGTGGTCTTAACGTGGCCGCAGGATATCGGTGGAGCAAATTATATTGTAAGATACAAGGCACAGGTGCCGGGAGCTACCTGGCAGACAACAGGTGTGGCAGCAGCGCCTTATCCTCAACCTACAAATACCGTTACATTAAACAATCTTCTGTCGGCAACTTCGTATGATGTGCAGGTAGTAGCTGTTTGTAATGGAAGTGAGGGATCGCCTTCAAGCAATACGTTTATTACAAGATGTGATCCTACGCCTCCGAGTGTGGTGATCAGTAATATCACGACAAATTCTGCTTTGATTACCTGGTCTCCCTTGGCAGCAAGCTCGCATTATTTCATGCGATACAGAATCGTGGGAAGTGGTGATACAGGATGGAGTGCGACTATACCACTGCCTGCGGCACCTGCCAATTCATATCCTCTAGGATCACTGGATGTATTTACAAGTTATGAAGTTCAGATTGCCAATATGTGTGATAACGAAAGCACGATGAATCCTTGGTCTAATCCTAAAATATTTAAAACACTGAGAACTTGTACGATTGCTCCGCCAGGATTAACAATTACCAATATTACGACAACTACGGCTCAGGTGACCTGGGATCCTTTCCCGGGAGCAACCTACATCCTGAGATATAGAAAGGTGGGGATTCCGAGCTGGACAACAATTACTTCAAATACCAACACCGTAACATTGTCAGGACTTCTGGAACTTACCGAATACGAAATGCAAGTTGCAAATGTTTGCAGCGGTACTCCTGGTAACTATACAGAGCCTTATTTCTTTACGGTGCCAACGATATCGTATTGCCAGATGGCTTCTACTGGTTCTACTTCCGAGTATATTTCAAAAGTAACGGTAACTCCAAACGGTAAACCTGAAAAGATTAATGAATCCCAGGCTTCAAATTATACCGACTATACCGGTGTGACAGCGAAGTTTATCGAAATGATTCAGGGTTCTTCCAATAATAAGATTACGATTGAAAAGAAAATATCAGGTAACACCAATGCCGGTGTTGCAGTTTGGATCGATTTCAACAGAAACGGATTTTTCGATATTAATGAAAGGGTTTTTGTTTCAGGACCAAATAACCAGCAGACGGTGAGTGGAACTTTCTCTGTGCCTGTTGATGCATATGTCAGCCTGACAGATTATAAATACGTTGTAATGAGAGTTGCCCTGCAGAAGGATGGAATTCCTGTGAACTGCACCAGCTTCCCGGCTGGCGAGGTAGAAGATTATACCGTAAGAATTTCAAAACCTATTGTACCGAATCCGGTTAATCAGACCGATATTCTTATTTATCCAAATCCTGTAAAAACAATATTGAATATCAAGAATATCAGCAGCAAAGCAAACTATAAAATTTACAATGCTGCCGGACAATTGGTATCATCAGGAATTATACTAAACAACAAAATCGATGTCCATACGCTTATCAATGGCATTTATGTGATCGATATTGATGATAATCAGGTAAGTGTTCAGAAGAAATTCATCAAAGAATAACCGGATTATTTTAATCATACAAAGGCTCTCGTAAAATGAGAGCCTTTTTTATTTGATTTAACATAAATTAAATGTTTGTTTAATTTTTCAGATGCTTTATATTAAAGACATTTTATGTTTAATTTCCTTTTCTAAGGGGATGATCGGCTTATTTTTTATTATTAAACCTTTTTTAATTATTGCTAAAATTTGTTAATAGATAAAATATATAAGACGAATAGCTGGTACTCAACTATACATTTAGTACCTTTGCAGTCACTCATGTTTAATTTGAGTTTTCATGGTTATTAGTTTTTAGTCCTCATAGAAATATGAGGACTTTTTTTGTTAAAAAAATATTGCTTACATCATCTGTGCATGATGGTTGTGGATTTTTTTTTTTGCAATAGAGAAAAATATTAAATATGGAATCGCTGCTAAGTCATTATCATTGGTTTTTACAAATATACTCAGATGCAAACAGCGTAAGAAAAAAAGTATGGAAATTAGAGATCGTAATTAACGGTTTTCAGAAAAATAATGTATAAATTTGTACCGATTCTCATGTTTAATTGAGTTTTCATGGTTATTAGTTTTTAGTCCCTGTTATTCAGGGACTTTTTTATTTCTGAAACCTTCAGGGAGGTAATGCTTATCATTTACTTCATAAATTTTCCCGAAATGTATCTGTTAAGAATTCATGGCATAATAGTTGAATAGCTAATTGCAACTATTAAAAAATCCAAAAGGAACTTTACAATTCAATATTCTCAGAGCAATCTGAGAATATTTTTAAAGAAACACCATCACTTAAATATTAATTTTTTCATTTGATCCTCTGCCTTGGCCGGGGATTTTTCTGTTTAAAAAAAATCCATCTTTCAAAGCCAGTATCGGAAAGATTTAAAAATCCCCGGATTTCTACGGGGATTAAAAACTAATAACCATGAAAAAACTCAAGTTAATGAGTTTGTATTTAATTTCATTTACACCACTTAAATCTATATACGATAAAACGTTGTGTTTGGTTTTATCTCTAATATAATGATCAATTAGTGTCTTTTTTTTGTTGGCATAATAATTTCAGGTTTTGATTGCTTTAACAGGAAATATTATGAATGAAAAATTTATGCAGGTACTGGGGTGGGTAGCTACCTTAACTGCGATGGGAATGTATTTTTCTTACATTCCGCAATTGTCAGGTAACCTGAACGGTAATAAAGGTGACTGGCTTCAACCACTCGTAGCGGGAATTAATTGCAGTCTATGGGTAATGTACGGACTCATTAAAAAACCTAAAAAAGACTGGCCCATTGTAGTGGCTAACAGTCCGGGAATACTGTTTGGTTTCCTTACATTCGCTACTGCGCTTTAAATAGAATATACGATCAGAAGGAAATACTCAATTTAGAATTCAAAAAAAATCCCTAAACTAAGTGAATAGATTAGGGATTCTAGAGGTACCTAGCGGATTCGAACCGCTGTAGATGGTGTTGCAGACCACTGCCTAGCCGCTCGGCCAAAGTACCCTGTCTTTACCATTTTTAGGTGTGCAAATATAACAAAATATATGATTCGACAAAAATTTTTCAGGCAATTTCTTTTGCGCCTATGCTTTCTATTTCGCTTTTTGTCTGGGTTTCAGCCTTATAATTTTTAACGTTAATAACCCGTGTATCACTCCAGCTATCATGCCAGCCGTTTTCGCCTAAAAAAGAAAGAATATCAAAAGGAACCAGCCTTGAAATGTTACGAATGAAAAATTCATACACTGTAGGAACCTGCCCATCGGTAGTCATTACTTTTGTTCCGGTTATATATTTTCCGATTGTCCGCCCTTTAGTAAAATATTCCAATAAAAAAGTATAAAGAAAATACAGAATTGCAGTAATGAGGATATCAAGTGCCTTGTTAATGCCTGCGAAATTGGAAAACAACTCCGTAAAATACTGAATTCCCAAAATAGTATCAATAATGACTCCCAGTGATCCTATAATAAAGAAAGAAGAGGTGAAAATAATTCTGTCAATAATAAAGTTGGCAAGTCTTTGCCATTTTGTAGCTCTGTTAGTATCAACTATGCGTAAATATTTTCTCATGTTATTAGTTTATTTATAATCCGTTAAGTACTAGTTTTAATGTTGCATTGATGTCAATTAAAGCGGTGATTCCCGAAGGATTCATAAAAATTTTTGAAGGTTTTAGGTTGAAAACTTTACCGCTCATTTTCAGCCCTTTGTAATATTCTTTATTAAAAGCTTCATCAATACTTTTCTTCGAGCTGTTCTCAAGATCCTGAGTGGGGATTCCATACTCTTCTTCTATCATTTTTACAATCCTTCCACGGAAAAGCAATGTTGCTGTCTTTTGTAGAATATTTGAAGTTTTCAGTTTAAATTTGGTGTCGGAAAGCACGATTTTCTTCTTTATGTCATCGTAAACAGGAATTCCAGAAATAAAAGCCGTTCCATTGACGTAGCCTTCTGTTTCTGCTTCGATCATCACACGATCGTCAACTCCATAGACTTTGATATCCTTAATTTTAACCGAAGATCCTCTGATTTCATATTCCTTACCCAGGAACATATTCCTGGCAATATTGGTTGCTTCCGTAAAAGGGACATTAGCGGTTGTCTGAAGTAAAAACTGATCTGCCACTGAAGAAACAAAACCAAAGTCTGCCGCCGTTCTTACAGGCTCTGAAGAGGCGGGTCTGCTACCGGTGAATGTTTCCGAAAAAATATCAATTCCCAAGCTGGTGTTGATCTGGTTCGCGTAAAATTTCAGTGGGGTCATATGAACACTGATCGGGGTAATTTTCAGCCATGTGTTAAATTCTTCCGAAATAGGGAATGGATTTGCAAAAGCATTCCAGGCTGCTACCGCATAATTCTGAAAGTTCAGCTGGGTGCTCATCTGCTGATCAATGGTTTTACAGAACTTTTCCTGCTGCTCTTTCAGGCTTTTTTCAACAAGAGAAGTGATCGGAATTTTTATGGCTCCAAAATCGAGCACGGGCTTGGTTACCCATCTGAATCCATTGGTCTGAGTATGGGTAAGGATGGTCCAGTTATTTTTCAGATCGATCGAGGTATTAAAGGACATTACCGTTTCAAAAGTCGTATTCTGGTAGGTGTAAATCCCCAGGGTTCCGATTCCTTTTTCAGCCCAGATTTTCAGGGGTACCTCAATGAGAATGTTTTGATTGGTGCCGCCGACCAGCCTGATGGGGCGTGTTTTCCACACTTTCACCTTAAACTGGTCATTATTATTGTCGGTGTAAGAATCGTCCTGGTAAATCAGATCTTTTACCGAAGCATTCACCATATTGCTGATCTCCGAAAGTGGAAAGGTCACCGGCATGGTGATACTGGATTTCAGCTTCGGAAAATTGTAGGCTGCTACCTGGTTGTCAGCTTTTGTCTGCCCGAAGACAGTAATAGAAGCAACAAGAAATAATATTTTGATAAATTTCAATGGAAAAGATATTTAAATCAAAATTACAATTTTTTTGATGACAAGTTTTAAAAGCTTTTTTCCAGCTCGATACTTGCTCCCTTCATCTCACCCTGCATCGGAGGAGCGGTTTTGGTAATTTTCAGTTTGATGTAAGAAATTTCGCGGAAATTTTCATGAATTTTTGATAGTATTCTTCCTGCCACATGCTCCAGCAGTTTAGATCTGATCATCATTTCGTGATTAATAATTTCATTGATATCCGCATAGCTTATCGTATCGTTCAAATTATCAGATTCCGCGGCTTTCCAAAGATCTGTGTGTATTTCGAGATTTAAAATATAATAGGTCCCGATTACATTTTCTTCCGGTAAAACGCCGTGATAGGCATATATTTTTACGTCTTCCAGAAATATTTTACTCATTGTTTTTCTCATTTTTATCAAGCAAAAGTCGTTTTAATTCTGCAAAATCCGGTTGTATTTCGGTACTTTTTTTACTCTTTTTCATTAAATCTTTTAAAGATTCAGGAAGATCCACTTTTATATGGGTAGCCTTCTCCACGGCATCAGGAAATTTTACAGGATGGGCTGTTCCCAAAATAAAACCCTTTTTACCGGGATTTTCACTCAGATACTGTTCCATAGCGGCATAGGCAACCGCACTGTGAGGTTCAAGCAGGTAATGATACTTTTCATAAACTTTTCTTATGGTCCGCATCGTGTTATCATCGTCTACAGAATAGCCTGAAATTTTATTTTTCAGATCTTCATAATCACTTTCAAAAAGCTCAAGAATTCTCACAAAATTACTCGGATTTCCTACATCCATCGCATTCGAAAGGGTAGCGACTGTTTCTTTGGGTGCTAAATTCTGTGTTTTCAAGTAGTGCGGAACGACATCATTTGCATTACAGGCCGCAATAAAATGTTCAGCAGGAAGTCCTCTGAAATGGGCCAGAATTCCGGCACAAATATTTCCGAAATTTCCACTGGGAACACAAATTACAGGATTTTCTTTTTCTAATTTCTTCCATTGCTTTAAAGCTAACAAATAATAAATCTGCTGAGGAAGCCATCTCGCTATATTTATAGAGTTAGCTGAAGTTAGAAACAGGTTTGAGTTTATTTCTTTGTCCGAAAAAGCCTGTTTTACCAAACGCTGACAATCATCAAAACTGCCGTCGACCTCCAGTGCAGAAATATTTTCACCAAGAGCCGTCAATTGTTTTTCCTGAACTTCACTCACCCTATTTTTGGGATAAAGAATGACCACATTAATATTTTCAGTTTTATAAAAACCATGGGCAACCGCACCTCCGGTATCTCCTGAAGTGGCCACTAAAACAGTGACCTTTTTATTCTCATCCCTCAGAAAATAGGAAAGACATCGACTCATAAATTTAGCGCCGACATCTTTAAAAGCCAGTGTCGGCCCGTGAAAAAGTTCTAAGGAATACATATCTTCATTAATTTTCTTGAGGGGCATTTCAAAATTGATGGTTTCTGAAACGATCTGTTTCAGAATATCAGATGGAATTTCATCTCCAACAAAATCTTTCATGCACTGAAAAGCAATTTCCTCATCGGAATATTGATGTAAATTTTCAATAAAATCTTGATCAATTTGCGGTATAAATTCAGGGAAAAACAATCCTTTATCTTTTCCCTGTCCCTTTATGGTTGCTGTTTTAAAATTTACAACCTCTGTTTTATCTTTTAAATTGTAATACTTCATGGGTTAAATTTTAATTTAAACGATCTTTATTCCCGACGGATTTATTTTTGAAACATACACAAAACTTTCAATATCGATTTCATCATAAACAGATTTCATCATTTCTGCTATTTTCTGTGCTATTTCTTGTTTTTCCGCGAGCATAAAAATCGACGGTCCTGAGCCTGAAATTCCGCCGCCCAAAGCTCCCAGTTCCAGACTTTTTTCTTTGATTTCATTGAATTTCGGAATTAAAATGCTTCTGATCGGTTCTACAATCACATCATTTAAACTTCTCCCAATCAGCGCAATGTCATTTTTTTGAATTCCGGCGACCAATCCGGCAATATTTCCCCATTGTTCTATCGCATCTTTCAAAAGAATATTTTTCTTCAAAATCTGCCTCGCATCGGAAGTTTTTACTTCAACCTGCGGATGAACCGCCGTTACGAATAAATTAGGAGCGTTCAACGGAATGATATCAACAGGATTTGAAGATTTGACTAAAGTTATTCCTCCAAAAATGCAGGGTGCGATATTATCCGCATGCTTTACGCCGGAAGCCAGTTCTTCACCAAACATGGCAAAATAGACCAGTTCCTCCTCGGTGAAAATATTTCCCAATAATGTGTTGGCTCCTAAAGCTGCTCCGGCCGCACTTGCCGCACTTGATCCCAATCCGCTTCCCGGTTTGATCTTCTTATTAATGATGACTTCAAAACCATTTTTTAAATGCAAATGTTCCTTAATTTTTAATAAAACAACACCGGCAACATTCTTTGAAGGATCTTCAGGTAATCCAAAATTGTCGACGTGCCTGATAATAATTTCAGGAGTTTCCAATAATTTGATTTCCATTTCATCATACGGCTCATGAATGGCCATTCCCAAAATATCGAATCCGCATACCAAATTGGCAACTGTCGCGGGAACTTGTAATTTCACTTTTTCCATAATTAAATTTTAAACAGAACGAACAATATCGGCGAAAACTCCACTGGCTGTAACCTCGGCTCCTGCTCCGGCACCTTTCACGACCAATGGCTGTTCCGAATATCTCAATGTTTTAAAAATCACAATATTATCTTTTCCGTACAGATGAAAAAGATCACTTTCAGGTGCGATGTGCTGCAATCCGACTTTCGCTTTTCCGTTTTTAAATTCGGCAACATATTTTAAAATTTTACCATCATTTTTAGCCTTTTCAAGCAAATTTTTAAAATGATTTTCATATTTAAAAAGAGAATTGTAAAAATCTTCAACACTGCCTTTCATGCATTCTTCCGGAAGAAAACTTTCATTTTCAATTTCATTAAATTCTAAAGGATAGCCGGCTTCTCTGGCC